>JABFXN010000282.1 GCA_013361705.1 Acidobacteriaceae bacterium | reverse complement strand
ACGCTTCAACAACAGCACCAGCGGCAACACACCGAGCAGCACATACGCAAACAGCTTGTACTGATCCATATACGCCAACAACTCCGCCTGCCGTTGTAGCTGGTGATAGACGAGCGCCAGCCCTGCGTAGTTTGCATCCGCCGTAGCACCGCCCACCGCTCCACCTAGCGCATGTGCGGCCTGCATGGCAGCCAGATTACTGGTGCTGATATTCGATCCCAAATATGCCTGATGCGTCTGCGCCATGCGCTGCAGGAATGTACTCGAGATGGCGATGCCGATACTGCCACCTTCATTCCGCACGAGGGCATAGATACCCGCGGCGTTGCTGGTCTGGTCCGTAGGCAGGAAGCGGAACATGATGGTGCTGAGCGGCACAGTCGTGAGACCCACCCCCATCACCTGAACAATACGCGGCCAGATCATGTCACTCATAGCCACGTCCAGATTGCCGCGCGAAAGCCACCATGTGCCAAAGGTGATCATGGCGATACCCATCGCAATCATCCGTCTGGCATCCGTACCGCGACTCAACAGCCAGCCGACTAATGGAACCTCTGCCATCGTCACCAGACCCGCGGGTGAAACGGCGATACCGGCCGTTGTAGCGTCGTAGCCTAGCAGTTGCTGCATGAACTGCGGCAGAAGAAACGTCGTTGCGTACAGCGCTGTATAAAGCGCCAGGACGATAGTGCAGCAGATGGCGAAGTTACGCTCGCGCAGCAGACGCAGGTTCACCACCGGCTTATCGACATGCAGCTCCCATACGATAGCGCCAAGCAGGCAGCCCACGGCGATGATGCTGCTCCAGGTAATGAAGGTGGAACCGAACCAGTCGAGCTCCTGCCCCTTATCGAGAACAATCTCCAAGGCACCCAGGCCGATAGAGATCAGCGCCAGGCCGCCAAAATCAACACGCAGCGGCTTGCCCCTCTGCGCCTTACGTGCGACGGTGAGATGCGGTGGATCGTGCAGCACGATGCGGGTAAAGAAGGCGCAGGCGATGCCGACAGGGATGTTGATGTAGAAGATCCAGCGCCAGGAGTAGTTGTCGGTGATCCATCCGCCAAGTGTTGGACCAAGCACAGGAGCGCAGAGAATGGCGACGGTATAGACGGCCATCGCCATGCCTCGTTTGTTCCCCGGAAACGTATCGGCCAGGATGGCCTGCACGGAGGGTTGCAGGCCACCACCGGCCAGTCCCTGCAGAACGCGGAAGATCACCAACATCCCCAGCGTAGGCGCTAATCCGCAGGCTGCAGAGAACGCAGTAAACAGAATCACGGAGCCGAGATAGAAGTTGCGCCGGCCAAGCACAGACGAGATCCAGCCGCTGATAGGCAGGATGATGGCATTGGCCACGAGATAGGTCGTCAGTACCCACGTACTCTCATCCTGCGAGGCAGAGAGCGAGCCTGCGATATGCGGCAGGGCCACGTTGGCGATGGAGGTATCGAGCACCTCCATGAAGGTGCCCATGGTGACAACCAGCGCAATAATCCATGGATTGAAATGCGGAACAGTTGCAACCGGTTTCTCTGCTTTCGTCTCCAGCGGAACACGAGGCTCGAACTCCGGCGCCGACTGGCTGAGCTCTTCTTCGGCTTCGAGGATCGTAGACTGGTTGGTCATAAAAATGACTGACTAGTCATTAGAGGGGTAAAACCCAGCCCGGATTCATTATGTTAGCTTGGCTTGAGTGTCCGTCCGACCGAAATCCCGTCGCCAGGTTCTAACGGATTTTCGCCGTTCCGAGATTCTGGATGCTGCCCTGAAGCTGTTTGGCAAGAAGGGGTTTGCGGAGACCCGCATGGACGACGTTGCTGAAAAAGCCAAGGTCGCCAAAGGGACGCTCTATCTTTACTTCTCCTCCAAAGAAGAGATCTATGAGACGGCAGTCCTGCAGGCCATCGAGGAGCAGCGCGAGCGCATTCAACAGGCACTGGAGGGCGTAACCGGGACAGCGAACCGGCTGCGTGTTCTGCTGCAGATCCGCATGAGCTTCTGGGAGACGCAGCCCAATGTCTACCGCATGCTGGTGACGCTCGGCCGCGAACGCAGCCACCGCAAACAGACTCACACTCTGCTGCAAGCTACAGTGCGAGAGCTGGTAGGAATCTTCGAAGACGGCGTCAAGGCCGGTGAGATTCCTGCGCGTGACTTCGAGCCGATCGGCTGGGCTGTGATGGATATGCTGCGCGGCATGAATGAACGTCGCCTCTACGGCGAAGCCGACAGCACTCCGGAACAGGACACAGCAATCCTTCTTGCATTGGTGCTGCCTGCTATCGGCCTTCGCACTCAGGCATAGTCTTCGCGATAAGGCGTGAAGACGTCCAATACCTCACTGGCTTCAAACGCACGAGCCTGATGCACGGCATCTCCAGGCACGATGATGCTGTCGCCGGCACGCAGTGTGTGATCGCCATCGGGTATGGTGAGTACGATGTGTCCGCTGACGACAAAGACCAGTTGCTGATGAGGATGGGAGTGCGCCGCGCCAACCCATCCGGGCTCCATGGTGTGCCGGACGAGCATCATCTCCGGCGTATAGCTCATCACCTGGCGCTTCAGGCCGGGCTCTGGGTCGGTCATCTGATCGTTATTGCGGTGCACCACATCGCTCATGGCTTCAAGCATACGTGATGCCCACAATATTCGCGGGAAACCCATAACGGATGCCCCATGTCCCCATAGGGACGTGGGCATTCGAGCGAAGCTCGAACCGCCTTTTTGTTTGTCATTTCGTAGTGATCAACGGGAACGGAGAAATCTGCTTCTCTACCGAGAATAAAAAGAGCGGTCGCGCATAGCGCGATACCCCACGCTCAGCCCCGACGAACGAGTTCGTCGGGGACCCCACCCTTCGCGATACAGCCGCGAAGAATGGGGCAACGAGTGTGTTCGTTGGCCGAACCGACAACAACACCTATCGGCTGAAGTTCGTCTGCTTCTTCTCCTGCTCGCGTTCCAAGGCGAGCTCAATCAGGCGATCGATCAGTTGCGGATAAGTAAGACCAGTCGCCTCCCACAGTTTGGGATACATGCTGATCGAAGTGAAACCCGGCATGGTGTTGATCTCGTTCAACACTATCTTCGGGTTCTTGATCTTCTTTCCCTTGGCATTGACGGCAGGCTCCATCAGGAAGTCCACGCGCGCCAGGCCGGCGCAGTCGCAAGCACGGAAAGCAGCGATCGCCATCTCACGGATCGTCTTCGCTTCGCTCTTGGTAAGCTTCGCCGGAATCACCGGCTCGGAGGTGCTGGTGGAATCGTACTTCGACTCATAGTCGTAGAACTCGCGGTCAGGAACAATCTCGCCGACGACCGAGGCCTCCGGCAGATCATTGCCCAGGACTGCAACCTCAAGCTCGCGCGGCTTCACACCCGCTCCGCCGACACCTTCCTCAATGACGATCTTGCGGTCATACGAAGCTGCAAGGTCCATGGCTACGGCAAGTTCGCTACGATCATGCACCTTGCTGATGCCGACCGAAGAACCGAGGTTCGCGGGCTTCACAAACACCGGGTACTGCAATTTCTTTTCAATCTTGCGAGTGACGCGCTTCGCATCGGAACTCCACTCGCCGCGCAGCACCGTCACGTGCGGTGTGATGGGAAGTCCCTCCGCGAGGAACATGCGTTTCATCGCATCCTTGTCCATCCCGGTCGACGATCCCAGGACACCGGAACCAACGTAAGCGATATCCGCCAGCTCAAAGAGACCCTGGATGGTTCCGTCTTCACCGAAGGTGCCATGCAGGACGGGGAAGACCACATCAAGCCCATGCGCATCTGCGGCGGCTGCAGCCGCAGGTGCGAGCCCCTTGCCTGCCTTCTTCGCCACCGCCTTCACCTTGGGGGCGGGAGGAATGATGGTGACACCGGCATCGGACTCCTGCACCGTCGCCTCACCCTCCAGCAGCGCCTGGGCTCCTCCACCATTGAGCCACTGGCCCTGCTTGGTGATACCGATGGGCACGACCTCATACTTCCTGGGGTCCATAGCCTTCAGGATGGAAGCGGCAGAACGCAGCGAGACCTCATGCTCACCACTGCGGCCACCGAACAAAACGCCGACGCGAAGCTTCTTTTTCATCACCTATGAGGTTACGGCCTGACGGCAGGTGAAGGAAGTATCGCCAGAGGTTAACCGTTGGGATACCACCGCCAGGGTGCTGCAACGACAGTGCAAGAGCATCCGCGAAGAACGCTTTTCAACCGGCATTCACGATCTGTCGGCAACCTGACGCAAGCTTACACCCCTCCAATGGAAGACATGGTCCGACTTGCTGCTCTTCCCCTGCTCGCTGCCGCGTCCGCCATCGCTCTTGCGCAAAATTCTGATCCGCTTGTCGACCAGACCATCAAAGCGGGCGGCTTTGCCGAGACCGTCACCAGCTTCTGCACACAGAAGAATGCGCGCAATGCCCAGCAGTATCAGGCCGCGCTCAGCGAGTGGAAGCAGCGCAACCACTGGGAGGCAATCTCAGCCAAGGCAGAGCCGGGCAAGATGGACGAGGCAGCAGCCAGTGCGACACAGGCTCTCAGAAAGCAGGGTAACAAGGCCATCGTGCTGTGCCTGGACCTGCGGAAGACCCTGTCCACGCCGACCTTCGATCCATCGCAGCAGCACGCGCAGGAGCTGGCCCAACTGGCTGATGGAGGTTCACCATCCCCTGCTCCTGCAACCGTGCAGGCCGCCCATCCACAGCAAACGCAGCCCACTACGACGGCGGAAGCAGCTCCGCCTCCACCACCACCCGCCGCTGGCAACCCAGCGCCGGTGGCGCCGCCCACGATGGCTACAGCACCGAGCGGCCCTGGTCAGGTCGGCGACGCCAGCTTCACCGTGCCCGCAACCTGGCGGCCTGGCAAAGCGACGGCCACTGAAGCTCTCTATCAACGGCCAACCAAAGACCGCGACGAGGTGCAGATCATCGTCTTCGAACAGAAGCCGATGCAGGGCGACTTCAAGACTAGCTTCGCAGCCACAGTACGCGGCCTCTTTCCCGGGAAACCGCCCGAACTGAAGTACATCTACCCGGCGATGACGCGTACCGGTTTACCAGCCTTCCATGTGCGAGACGGCAGCCAGCTCCGCTCCGGAAAGTCCGCCGCCTTGCGCGCAGTCGGCATGCAACTTCCCGGCAACCAGATCTTTGTCATCATGCTGCTCTCGACAGACCACTACGGCAGCCTGTACGACGCCGAGAAGGATCTGACCGCGGTAGTGTCATCGCTCACCTTCCGCACGCAGAACGGTGTCCGCCCATGGGATCCGCTGGTGAACCACGGCAGCGGTAATGCGACCGGTGTCTACTGGTACTCGACCATCACGAATATGCCTAACGCCTTCGGAGGCATGGATACCCGTGCAGAACGCAAGTATGTTGTGCTTCTGCCGGGAGGCCGCGCCTATCGTGATCTTCCCTCTGGCGGCCATGTGCTGGACGTGGACTTCGGCGGGCTCTGCCGTGACCCCAAGAAGGCGAATGACTGCGGTAGCTACGATCTGCAGAGCGGCACCGTGAAGTTCCGCTGGCCGGATGACTTTGGGCTAATGGCAGAGAGCACAGGAAGTTACATTGCCGGCCGCTCTCTGGAGAGTGAAGGCAGCAAATACAACTACGTCGCGCCGGTAAACGGCGAGCTCAAATTGAACGGGCGCTACCGCAGTTTCTTCGCCTCAGTAGGACAGACAGCCTTCAGTTCGGGCTCTGTCTCGTCCGAGAAGTTCATTACGTTTACACCGGACGGCCGCTATCAGAAACAGGGCTTCACCGGGGCCAGCTTCTCCAACACAGGAGCACAAGGAACGGTCGGCGGCAAGCACGCTCCCTCACAGGGGACCTACCAGATCAACGGATACACGATGGTGCTACAACCGATGAATGGCCCACCGGAGAGCTATACGGTTGTCTTCGAAGAACAGGGCTCGCATCCGGGTGCGGTGTTTATTGATGATGAAGCGTATTTGGGGAAATAAGAACGGTTGAATCGTTGAATGGTTGAATCGGGTCTTAGTAACCCTCTTTGCTCCGAATAAAGCTTTGTGGTGTGCCGTCTTCCGGATTCACGAAGTGAATGTCCGTGGGCTCGCGACGAGGTGTATCGATGGCGAGAAAGACGACCGGGCCTTCGAAGATCTCGGGCATGGCGTGCACCGTCTCCTTCTGGAAGACAAGGAAGGTTCCCGGACCGAACTCGCTGATGTCTTCCGGGCTCTCCATCCAGAAGGTACCGCGACCCGAGATCACGTAGAGATGTTCGTTGCTCAGCTTATGAAAGTGAGGCGGAGTCGGACGGTACACACGGAAGATGCGCGTGCTCGCCTCCGGCTCATCGGTCATGTAGTGATCGAGGAGAAGAGATGCTGCCTGATCTGGAAACGCATGCGCGATCGCAGTCGTATCAAACCGACCTGACTTCCTC
>JABFXN010000389.1 GCA_013361705.1 Acidobacteriaceae bacterium | reverse complement strand
CGAAGAATCGCAGGATGGCAGTGACCCTGATTCACCGCGGAATAGGCGGCGAGAAAGTCCAGATAGCGCCGTCCCTCGACGTCGGTGACCCAGGCGCCTTGCGCGCTCTCGATGACGACATCGAGGGGATGATAGTTGTGGGCGCCATACTTCTCTTCGAGCGCGATCAGATCGTTAGCGGCGGAATACTGCGATGTCAGTTGCATGGTCTCACGGGGTGATTCAGCGGTAGATGTAGCTCCGGGGTCAACTGCATAACCAGACATTTAGCAGCGCCCCCGGCTTTAAGGAACTCACTCAATTCAACCTGGATTATTTCGAATCCACGTACCTTAAGTTTACATTCGAGTTCAAAGCTGATGCGGTTGAGCACGATAGTCTTGCCAATGTTGACTGCGTTACATGCGAAGCTCATCGCATCTTCTTCGCCGACAGCGATGCGCTGGGCTGGCGGGTAATAGGCCTCGATTCTGGCAACCGAGGCCTTGTCAAACGCAGGTGGAAAGTAAAGCAGGGAGCCGTCTTTGAGCGGGGCGAAACAGGTGTCAAGGTGATAGAAACGGGGATCCACGAGGTGGAGACCCACAACCTCCAGGTCCCATAGTTCACGAAGGACTGCGTGGCTGCTTTCGTGAGTGCGGTACCCATATCCGGCCCAGAGACGTAACCCGTCGGAGGAGAACAGCGCATCGCCTTCACCCTCGAAGGGAATCTCACGAGGCAAATCAGCGACTCTGTAACCGGCATCGGCGAACCAGCGTCGGAAGTGCGTCTCTTCGTTCTGCCGCTCCGGATAATAGAAGTTGCTGATGGCGACAATACCGGCGCGCGCAAGACCGGCATTTGCGGTAAAAACCATATCGGGCGAGCCGGCAACAGGTTCAACCAGAAGAACGTGCGCCATGCCGGACAGAACACGGTACAACTTCTGCCACTGCTGCATGGCAAGCGAGAGCGAAGACTTACCCAGATTTCCCCGCATCCACGGGTTGATGACATAGGAAACGCCATAAAACCTGGGCGGACACATCAGCAAGGCCGGAACAAGATGACTCTCTGTAGGAGGGGACCCTTCTTCCTTCTTATATGGCTCGGTAATCATGGCCCGTACCCGCTCCCTATGGTATGGAGGATGGCAGAACCAAGACCAATGGGTCAACGAGAATGATTATTCAATGCGAGCTGAATAAATATTCATCGCCCATTGGCGATGGCGAGCTCGAATCCGTCGCGCTCTCTCTTGGGCCGGAAGCAGGCGGTTTGTGGTGTTCATTCCCTTCGGCGTGCGCTATACTTTCGGGCGAAACGGGGTCAAGCATATGTTGAGGCCTGACAATCCGACCAACGCCTCCGTGCTTATCGGAATTCGGTGCAGAATGCGCCGGAACTTGTCTGACACGGCCCGGGCTGTTCCAAGCACTTTACGGCCGAACCTCTTCTCAGGCGACTAGCGCACTTCGATCCAAAATCTCAGGGTTACTGAGCCTCAGTTTGTCTGAAGGTTACCTCGTCGCGTTTTGATCGCGAGGTCAGCCTGGCACAGAGGTGAAACCAGATTACTCCCAGCCCGCTGGAGGATCGTATGAGCATTGAAATGCAAGCATCTGTACGCGTCGCCGACGCGAAATTGCACGCAAAGTTTGGTCCGAAGTTGATCACTAGCGTGCCAGGACCCCGAGCGCAAAGAATAGTGGCTGATAACCACCGTCTGGTGTCGCCGAGCTACACGCGAGGTTATCCTCTCGTCGTGAAGAATGGGTGCGGCTGCCGGATTGAGGATGTAGACGGCAACGAGTTTCTGGACTTTACTGCCGGTATCGCCGTCGACTCTACCGGCCATTGCCATCCAGAGGTCGTGAAGGCGATCCAGGACCAGGCCGCGCAGTTGATCCATATGTCTGGTACAGACTTCTACTACGACCTGATGCCGGAGCTCGCATCGCGCCTGTCAGCCATTGCGCCGATGCCTGGGCCGCATCGTTTTTACTTCGGAAATTCAGGCGCAGAGGCTGTGGAGTGCGCCTTGAAACTGGCGCGCTACCATACCGGCCGGCAAAACATCATCAGCTTCTTTGGCAGCTTCCATGGCCGCACGATGGGAGCGCTCTCGCTCACTGCTTCCAAGGTTCAGCAGAAGCGCCGTTTTGCCCCGTTTGTTCCCGGTGTCACGCACGTGCCATATCCCTATACGTATCGCGCCGGCGGAGGGCCGCAGGACGAGGAGGCGTACGGCCTGGCATGTGCGCGCTTTCTGGAAGAGAAGTTGTTCAAGACAACGTTGCCACCCGAGGAGGTTGCCGCCATCTTCGTCGAACCCATTCAAGGGGAAGGGGGATACGTCGTGCCGCCGAATATCTTTCTGCAGGAACTTCGGCGCATCTGCGATCGTCACGGCATCCTTCTTGTTGCTGACGAGGTTCAATCGGGCGTTGGAAGAACAGGAAAGTGGTGGGCGATTGAACACGCAGGTGTTGAGCCCGACATGGTCTGCATCGCGAAGGGAATTGCATCTGGAATGCCGCTGGGTATCTGCATGGCGAAGGCCGAGCTCATGGACTGGGTTCCAGGCTCGCACGCAAGTACGTACGGCGGAAACCCAATCTGCCTCGCGGCCGCGATGGCGACTCTGCACGTTATTGAACGCGAAGGCATGAATAATGCTGCAACAGTGGGAGCTGCAGCTCTTGCAAGGCTCGGCACCTGGGTGGAAAAGTATGAGATCGTTGGAGACGTTCGTGGACGTGGTTTGATGATCGGAATCGAGATAGTCGAGGACAAGCAATCGCGCAAACAGGCAGGAGCACTGCGCGACCGCATCGTCGATCTCGCTTTCGAAAGAGGGCTGTTGCTGCTTGGCTGTGGCGAGAATACGGTCCGTTTGTGCCCTCCGCTGATCGTCACACAAGAAGAAACAGATGTTGCTCTCGACATCCTGGAGTGCGTCCTGGAAGAGTGCGGCACGCTCGCCACCCGATAACAGAATTCCAGAAAAGGAGAAGAAGATGCTAACCAAGGTAGGTGTACTGCAGGGAACGCTCGAAAGTATCGTCGGTGCGGAGCGCTCACATCGTCTGTTTGAAGTGCTCAACGTATCCGGAGCTCTCATGGAAGAGTCCGGTGCGAGCATTTCGCGTGCAGGCATTGCACAAGTGCTGAACATGATGCTGTTCGAGGACCTATTGAACCGCGTGCCAGATGCAAAGCTTTATGCAGAAGATTGTCTTCGTGATGGCAAGAA
This sequence comes from Acidobacteriaceae bacterium, assembly GCA_013361705.1. Classification (GTDB taxonomy): domain Bacteria; phylum Acidobacteriota; class Terriglobia; order Terriglobales; family Acidobacteriaceae; genus Terriglobus. The sequence continues at coordinate 3,211 of JABFXN010000389.1, read as the reverse complement.
GATCATGCATGATCATGGCGCGGTCCGCACCGTCGCGCTGAGCGGAATGGGCGCGCTGCCGGCAGGTGAGGAGGCAATCACCCGTATCCTGCGTCCGCTCGGTTATGCGCTGAACGGCGTCTATCCGCTGGAGCGTCTGAAGATGACGGGACGTTCCTATGCCCAGGTGGAGTACCCAGAGGAGCTCGCGCAGTTCTTTGTCAGTGAACTACACCCAGACCGTTTTTCCGCGGAATTCCAGGCCGCCGTCCAGCGTGTCACTTCAACCTCTCGCGACCCGCTTACAGCCGAGGCGAAAGCTCTCCTCGTTGAATTGGAAGCGCAGCGTTCTCTGCCAGTAGAAAAAGCGGTTGCATTGTTGCCCGTCCTTGCAAAGGTCTTCAGCCGCCAGCATGATGACCCAGCCCTGGCCGACTACGAGATTTTGCTGGCTGAATCGGCTGAGATGGCATGGATCGCCACGGAAGGGAACGCGTTCAATCACGCTACGGACCGAGTCATCGATGTCGATCGGTTGGCCGAAGAGCAGAAGGCGCTTGGCCGGGCCATGAAGGCAACGGTTGAGACCTCGCAATCAGGCAGGGTTCGCCAGACTGCGTTCCTTGCGGCTCGGGTGCGACGTAACTTCCGCATCGAAGGTGGCAGCCTGATTGAAAAGGAAGTGCCGGGTTCGTTCTATGAATTCATTACGCGACTTCCGCTCCCGGCAGAGGATGGAACGACCAAGCTTGACCTGAGCTTTGACAGTTCCAATGCCCAGGCAATCTTTAAGGTGACCGCCAACCAGAAGTAGACAAGTGCTCTTGCCGAGATGGCGGCACAAAGCGACTCGAGCGTCGGTAACGGAGAAGTGAAACATGACGAACGGTGAGAGTTCACTTGAGCAAGAGGTACATCAATTGCTCAAAAACCTTGGGGTGCCGGCCGCTGCTTATACGCACGGTGAACTCGTCGTGCGGACACCCATCACCGGCCAGGTAATTGCACGTGTCGCGAAGACTGACGCGATAGCGGTCAACGGTGCGCTGGCGGCAGCACGGAATGCGTTCGTTGTTTGGCGAAGCGTTCCCGCTCCCAAACGCGGAGATCTGGTTCGACTGCTTGGCGAAGAGCTGCGATCGGAGATCTCCGCACTTGGCCGGCTGGTGACGATCGAGACGGGAAAGATCCTGTCAGAAGGTCTCGGAGAGGTGCAGGAGATGATCGATATCTGCGCTTTTGCTGCTGGATTATCGCGGCAACTCACCGGTCTCACCATCACGTCTGAGCGTCCAAATCATCGCATGATGGAGACGTGGCATCCGCTTGGGGTAGTCGGCGTAATCTCCGCGTTCAACTTTCCGGTCGCGGTGTGGTCCTGGAACGCGGCGCTCGCGCTGGTCTGTGGCAACGCCGTGGTATGGAAGCCCTCGGAGAAGACGCCACTCACAGCACTTGCGACGCAGGCGTTATTTGAGCGGGCGGCAGCCAAATTTGGCGGCGTGCCCGCTGGACTCTCGACGCTGCTTGTAGGCGACGGAAGCCTGGGTCAGATGCTTGTCGATAGCCCGAGCGTGTCGCTTGTCTCCGCGACTGGCTCGACTGTGATGGGGCGTGCCGTTGCACCACGGCTCGCAGGGCGCTTCGCACGAGCCATCCTCGAGTTGGGAGGAAATAACGCCGCGATTGTCTGCCCAAGCGCGGATCTGGATCTGGCTCTGCGGGCCATCGCATTCTCGGCGATGGGCACAGCAGGGCAGCGCTGCACGACGCTTCGCCGGTTGATCGTGCATGACACGATCTACGACGACCTCATCGCTCCGCTCAAGAAGGTTTATCAATCTGTCGTGATCGGCGATCCGCGCGAAACAGGCACGCTGGTCGGCCCGCTGATCGATGCACGTGCCTTTGAAGCAATGCAGCATGCTCTCGAAGAAGCACGAATCGCTGGAGCAGCAATCACGGGAGGAGAGCGTATTGTGCCAGATGGTCGTTCGGACCAGGCGTTCTATGTCCGTCCCGCGCTCGTCGAAATTGCCAGTCAGGCAGAGATCGTGAGGCGCGAGACCTTCGCGCCCATTTTGTATGTTCTGAAGTATCGCGATTTCGAAGAGGCTCTTCAGCTACATAACGATGTTCCGCAGGGGCTTTCGTCCTCCATTTTTACGCTCAACATGCGCGAAGCCGAGCGTTTTCTCTCCGCAAGCGGATCGGACTGCGGCATTGCGAATGTCAACATCGGCACATCCGGCGCTGAAATTGGCGGAGCCTTCGGTGGCGAAAAAGACACGGGTGGCGGCCGCGAGTCAGGCTCAGACGCATGGAAGCAATACATGCGCCGTGCTACCAATACCATCAACTACGGAACGGATCTTCCTCTTGCACAGGGTGTGAGCTTCGAGATCGCCTAGTTCAGAGATCGTGTTAGGGCATGCAGGCGCAAAGTCTTTGAAAGGATTTGGAGCATTTCCCGGTTACTCGCGCTTTCGATATTTGGGGAAAAGGCCACCAAGATTTGTCCTTTTGGTCTCTGACCCTGCTATCGGTAAATCTGAATCTTATCGATGTTTACGCTCGTTTCAGCAGCATCGCTATAGGTGAAGGTCAAAGTATTGTTGCCCTTTTTCAGCATGATGGGCAACGATTCGAAGCCATTGATAAAGCTGAAAAGATGGATCGGGATAGGTGTTTCGTCATTCACTCGCAATTGCAGTTTGTCCGTAATGAGGTGGCTGTCGACGTAGTAGAGCGTCAACTGATATTTGCCAGACACGGGCGCCACAACATGGGTGAATTCAAGGGACGGTGTATTCAACGGAGCTTTCGGTCCGTGCAGTGAGATGGCGTATCCCTGGCTGCACGAGACGCAGGCCAGTAGCGCTGCATCTTCTTTGCGGAGATTACCCGGCCACTCAGCCTCGAAGGTAGCTCCTTTAGACCACAGATAGGTTCCGCTGACTTTAAGCATGGCGGAACCGTGCGGTGGGAGGTGTGTGCGATAGCCTTCTGGCTGTGACACGATGTCCTTGTGCGAATAGAGGTCGCGTATCCGGATTTTTCCCGTAAGATTCAGATCACTCCAGCGGAGAGCAACATCGGCGGCAGTGTCTGTTAGGTTTAGCAGAAGAACCGCATCCGTCCCGCTGGCTATGCTGCCCAACGGTTTGGACCATATCTCGATGCCCACTCTATTTTCGGTAACTTTTACCGGTCCGGCTCCAAAAGAATCCTG
>JABFXN010000202.1 GCA_013361705.1 Acidobacteriaceae bacterium | reverse complement strand
CTGCACGGCCCGATGGAGGATGGCGCTGAGCTCGTATGCGCGACGATCGAGTTCGGAGCCGGAATGCTGAATACTCTGGTTGCGTCTCTTCCAGAACCGCTCGTGGTCCCGCTTGATGCCCTTCCCGAACTTGCGCCGACGCTGCAGCTTCTGTTCACCGAGGCGGCCGCACAATCGCCAGGACGTCAGGCTGCTCTGGATCGGCTCTTCGAATATCTCTTTGTGCTGCTCATGCGATCGGCAGCAAGTACGCACCTTATCGAGAGTGGGATTCTGCTGGGCCTCAGTGATCCTCGGCTGAGCAAAGCAATCGAGGCCATGCATCAACGCCCCGAAACGTCATGGTCTCTGGAACATCTGGCACAGCTGGCCGGCATGTCCCGTGCGCGCTTCGCCGTCCATTTCCGGCAGGTCATCGGCATGACTCCGTTTGATTACCTGACCAACTGGCGATTGGGAATAGCGCAGACGATGTTACGGAGAGGTAACTCGCTGAAGCTGATCGCAACCGCCGTGGGGTATGCCAACGCTCCAGCTCTTACCCGCGTCTTTACACAACGGCTGGGCGTATCTCCTTCTGAGTGGCTGGCTCGGGGCCGGCTGCACAACGGTTAAAATCAGGCTCTCGCCGAGTCCTCCGGTCTGAGCGACAATGGCTTCGAAGGGGTTTTGTTATGAGCGCACCCACGATCGAACTTTCGATGATCGTGAAAAATGGCGGAAGCAGTCTGGCGCGGTGTTTACAGAGCGCGCGGTCCATTGTGGATCGCATTGTGATCGGCGACACCGGCTCGACCGACGACACCGCTGAGATTGCAAAGAGGTTTGGGGCTATCTGGATGCCCATTGCCTGGAACGAGGACTTCGCCGAGGCCAGGAACCTTGTGCTGCAGCAGGCAACCTGCGACTGGATTCTTGTCCTCGACGCCGATGAGATGATGGACCCGGAAGGCGCCGAGCTGCTAAAGAAGCTGGTCGCAAAGACGGATATGGACGCCTTCGATGTCGTGCGATGGAACTACGTACGGCAGGCCAACAGTCGGAGCGGCGCAGAAGGAGCCCTCGCGAACCCGCGTATCCTTCCGGAATCAGCCCCCTTCCCTGCCTATGTCACCACCATCAATACCCGTCTGTTCCGCCGGAATCCTGAGGTCCGTTTCGAACGGCCGGTGCACGAGACCGTTGTCTATCGCGTGCAGGAGCTTGGTCTCCCCATCGGCCAGGCGCCCTTCGTAATTCATCACTTCGGGCTCGTCGACGATGACGAAAGCGTTCGCGATGCCAAGAACGCACTTTATCTGCAGATCAACAGACGGCATTTTGAAGCGTATCCGGAGGACAGCAGAACGGCCTACGAACTGGGCTGGGCCTTGCTGGAGTTCTCCAAGGACCCGCAGGCAGCCCTCGATATGTTGATTCGCGCCATTCAGTTGGATGAATCCAACATGGACGCCGTCATTCTGGGCGGCGTTTGCCTGTTGCGCATGCAGCGTTATGAGGACGCGATCCAACTCCTCTCGCATGCCACAGCGAGAAACGTGACCAGCATTGTCCTGTATGAAACCATCGGAGACGCTCGCCTGCACCTGCAGCAGTATGAAGAGGCCGCTCACGCTTACAGCACGGCTCGCAGACAGGGTGGAGCAACCGCGCTGATTCTCGCGAAGTATGGAGTTTGCCTGATCCATCTGGGCAAAACGCAGGACGGGATCGCAATTCTCCGCGAAGCTTGCTCGATGGAGCCCAAATACCCGGAGCTCCTGGATATCGTGATTGCCGGTGCAGTCACAATGAACGAACTGGCCTTTGCCGCCGAGATTGCGCAACAACGCCTGGAGCTTCCAGGAGCGACCGACTTGCATCGCTCGATTGCGGACTATCTGGAAGTGGAGCAGGAATAGATCAGGGCTTTCCGTCTCACCCGCACGCCTGAGACTCATGGGCAGCACATCTCGCTCTGCCTGCATCTCAAGTTTCTGCAGAACGGAGGACCATTGAGATGACCACAGCAGATCGCATCAAGCATGCAATAGCCATTACGCTGATCGGCGATGGAGTCGCTGCTGCCTTGCACCCTATGCATGGTGCGCAGTTCTGGAAGAAAGGTCCGGCCGGTTGGCGGCGCGGCATGCGCTGGTGTCAGCGCCATCCTCACGCGACCCGCATGTTCGCCATCGCGCAGGTCTGTCTCGCAACGATGTGGGTGCTGCATCACGAGCGCGGAGCCAGGGGCCTCTTTGGCTAAGCCCGTTATTGTTCGTATGACAGTGCTTCTATGAGGTCCACCGCCGAAGCTGACCAAAGTCCGCAGAGGTCCGCGAAAAGAAAACTGGTTGCGGCCGTGATTCCTGCGAGCGGCCACAACTCGTAGCGTGTCTGGATGAAAAGCAGGTCAGGAACAAGATGTGCGAGCAGCAGGCGGATGGCATATACCAATCCGATCCCACCGATTGTCCCCGCCGCCGCAACCAGAATCACCTCCTCCAACAGCAAGGTATAGATAAAGGTCCAGGACGCACCTAAGGTCTTCAGAACCGCGAGCTGCTGCGTCCGGTCGCGCACCTGTGAGTATCGGTTGATCACCATGATGACCATGCCCACGATCAGGCCAAGCCACAGCATGGAGGCAAAGGTCACTTTGAGGATTTTATTGATCAGCAGCATTCCTGCCTGATGGGTCTCCCTGAATGTGGCTCCCGCCAAAATCAGCATAATCATCACGACAAGCGCAACACCCAGCGCGTTCAGGAGCGCCTGCTGGGCATGGCCACGAAGATGTCCCGCTACGACTCGATGAATCATCAGGAGTGCTGGCCCATATGTCGATTCAAACACAGAACGCCGAGGGCGCAAGCGACGCGTCACCCATGCCGCTCGCATGGCTCCCTGCAAGCCGTTTTTGGGAAGGCATTCGGTGTCAATGAGTACGTGACGATTGGAGGAATCCCAAAGGGCTCCCGGCAACATGGCCGGTTTCGATGCTCACCACATACTATGGTTAGAACGTGACTGAAGGTCCCGAGCAATCCGCTGGCGGACGGTCTGAACGCGGTTTCTCAAGATTCTGTCCTACCCCTGGAGAAGTACAAATGAGACGCGCGCTGTTCTCTATGCTGCTGGTGTCGCTCTTATTCTGCCTACCCTCTGGCCTCCCTGCTCAGACCTTCAACCTGCAAACAGGACGCGAGCCCGTTGCCTCCCTCGATGGCCTCTGGCGTTTTCACACGGGAGACGATCCCGCATGGGCCGCCCCCAATTTCGACGATTCGCAATGGCCTCTGCTCCGTTCCGACGAGGAGTGGGGCCAGCAGGGTTATAAGAACTATGGCGGATTCGCGTGGTATCGCTTCACCGTCGCGGTGCCCGATGGCAGCAGAGACTGGTCCATCTATTTAGGACCGATGGAAACCGGCTATCAGCTGTTTGTTGACGGACGTCTCGCCGGTTCTTTCGGCCCTATCCAAAGTTCTCGGAACTACGCCATCTCAAGCCGCGTCTTCGACCTATCCCCCGCCTCCGCCTCCGGCCCGCATACATTTCATATTGCCATCCGTGCCTGGCACGCTCCCTATTGGGCGGAGTTTGCGCAGGGAGGGTTTTACAGCAGCAGTTGTTTCGGAGACTCACGATTCATCGCGCGACGGGCGACGACGGACAGATCACTTCAATGGAACAGGTTCGTCGATGAATACACCTATGCCGTGCTCAGCACGCTCGTCGGCCTCGTCGTACTCGTCCTGTTTTTCATCCGTCGCCAGGAACGGGAATATCTATGGTTTGCACTGCTTCTACTGGCGAACGCGATCGACATCGCATTGGGCATCAGCAGAGATCTTGCCCTGATCCCTTTACCGGTCTTTGATTTTGTCGATGGCTTCGTGCGATCGGCTGCTCTCTTTGCCGCTCTGGCATTTTTCTCCGTCGTGCTGCGCACCCCGCGTTCCAGATCCTGGTGGCTCATCGTTGCCCTGTTGTTCATCAGCCCTCCAACGATCGTCTTTCTTTACGTCTTCAATATCACCTCCGTGGCAATCGCGGGGCTGCTTGGCACGCTGGCTGTGCTTCCTGCCATCGTATGGATTCTCGTAAGCCTGCTTAAGCGTTCGCTCCAGCGCGATCGCGACGCAGTCATCCTGCTTGTTCCCACCCTTCTATGGCAGGGATTTCCCTTAATTGACAACATCCTCCTCATCACATGGCAACTGGGCTGGCAGCGTTGGACGGCGTACTGGGCTTTCCCACTGCTCACCAAACCCTTCGTGCTGAGGCCGGGTCCGGCCGTCGGCACTATCTATATCTTTGCCCTGCTTCTATTTCTGATTCGGCGCTTCTCGCTCGCCCGGCAGGAAGAAACGCGCCTTGCGAGTGAACTCGAGTCTGCCCACAGCATTCAGCGCACGCTTGTGCCGCCCATCTCTACCTCGTTCGGCGGCTATGACCTGAATGGCCTCTCCCTGCCCAGTGAAGAAGTGGGCGGCGACCTGGTGGACTTAGTCCTGCTTCCCAATCAATCCGTCCTCGCCTACGTCGCGGATGTTTCCGGTCACGGACTCCCGGCCAGCATCCTCATGGGCATGATCAAGACCGCGGTCCGCACCATCCTGCTCGAATCCTCGGATGACTCCGCTTCCCTTCTCGCCAGTCTCTGCGACCGTCTCAACCGCGCACTTCCTACGGTGAAGGCGCCGCACATGTACGCAACCCTGTCCGCTATCTGTCTTGCACCCGATGGCCGCGTCCAGTACACCCTCGCCGGACACCCATCGATCCTCCACTACAGGGCATCCAGCCGGACCGTGCAAACGATCACCTGCCATCAACTCCCCGTCGGCCTGCTCCCGGTCGACGCATATCTCTCCCACTCCCTGCAAATGGAACAAGGCGATCTCCTCGCTATCGCCACGGACGGCATCCTTGAAGCCGCCAACGCCCAGCAAGAAGAGTTCGGAAGTGACCGCATCGCAGCCCTCCTCACCCAGTTGCCTGGGCAGGACCTTGCAAGCCTTCGCGACAGCATCGTCTCCGCCGCACAGGCCTTTGGCAAACAAGCCGACGATCAGACAATCCTGCTCGTCCGCCGCGTTGAATAAACTCGCAGGTGCTCCCTTCGGACAACAGTTTCGGCAGGCATGCTGGTTGCGAATCCAGCCTGCCCGCATATAATTTCGTCGCTACTAAATGCCAAGGATCGGAGATTCGAATCCATGATTCGCCAAGTGCTCTGTTTTTGTCTGCTGTTGCTCCCATGTACGAAATTGGTCGCGCAGGGCGTAGCTGTCCCAGGCGATACGTGTAAACCGGTGGGCGTGCGAACGCAACAGATCGGCTGCTGGATCCTGGCCGACAATCCTGTCGGTCAACTCACAAAGCCACAGGTCTTCTGGCATCTCGATACCTATCCAACACGACTCGCGGCGGAAGCGGACAAAGGACCGCGAGGTACGGTGGTCGAATCATTCGGCAAGGTGTGGCTGATGACCATCGAAGACGAGAAATGGAGATCGGCTCACGGGAATCGCATTGCCACAATTGGACCGCTTCCGGTGGTAGCGGGAGAAAAATACTCAGCGCAGTTTATGGAAGCGGACTTCACTCCCGGAATGATGGCGCCGTCACACCTTCACTCCGGCCCGGAGGCCTGGTATGCCGTAGGCGGCGAAACCTGCCTGGAAACCTCCGATGGCCGCATGCAGATTAGCCGGGTAGGTGGCGCTCCCGTAATCGTTCCCATGGGATTATCGATGCACCTCACCGCGATTGGCACGGCAGAGCGCCAGTCGATCGTGATTATCCTGCATCAATCAGCACAGGTCCCAACCACCATGGTCCATGACTGGACACCAAAAGGTCTTTGCCAGGCACGCAAGTAAGCGAAACGGAGCCGCCTTGCTACCGGGAAGCCGACTTGTCGGGGCACTCGATAAGTTTTGCGTAACGTGTCGAGCTTAATCCATGCAGCAAGCAGAGGCATCCTGAAAATCAGGACACCTCCGCTTGCATGCCAGGCTTCAGAACAGGTACTTGATTGCCAGTTGTAACTCGCGATTGTTCAAACGGGTTGAGGTTACCTGGCCGAACGTACTATCTCCCAGGTTGGAATCCGGCGTCGACCACTGCGGAGTATTGAAGGCGTTGAATGCTTCGAAGCGGATCTGAAGCTGATGAGCCTCATTGAAAGGCATTGCAACGTTCTTCATCACGGCAAGGTTGACGACGTCGGTTGCAGGCGATACAAGCGGATTCCGTGTCGATGTCCCATAGTGCAGCGTGCTGAGCGTAAACGCATCCGTATTAAACCAGTTGTCAATGGAGCGATGTGCCACTGACAAAGTCGAACCAGGAACCCGGTCGGGACGTTGCCACTGGTTATCCGTATTCTGTCCGTCACTGCTCTGCAGGACATCGTAAGGATTTCCGCTGGCAAGCTGTACCAATCCATTCAATGCCCAGCCGTCGGTTAACAGCTTTGCCGCCATCGCGTCGCGCTTGATGAAAGCAGGAAGCTTCCACACGTAGCCCATGGATAGGTTGTGTCTTTGGTCAGTCGTTCCGCTTGCCCACTCATGCGGGTTGCGAGGGTTTTGACATCCGCAGCCGCCTCCATTCGTATCGAAGGCCTGGTTATCCAGCTCATGAGACAACGTGTACGCAGCCGTAAAGCTCAGCCCTTTGGTGAACCGATGCTCGAAGTGCATCTGCAAACCGTTGTAGTTCGATGCTCCATCGAAATCCTGATAACGGATCCGAGCGAAGGTATTGTAGGGCCGTCGTCCCTGGACCGGATTGACCAGGTCACCCGGCGCAGGTGAGTTGAAATTCTTGATACTGCTGTCGATATGGCTGCCATTCACACCGACGTAGCTTACGTCCAGCACATTGGATCCGAACTGCTTTGAAACAGTCAGATTGTAGGTTTGCAGATAGAGGTCCGGGCGCCTGCGATCCGCGGGAAGAGTTACGGCGTTGAAATAAGGATTCGCAGGATAGAGCGAGGCTGGCACGGGGTTCTGAATCGTCGCAACCGGATTACTGCTGGGATTGGTTATCGTGAGACTGCCTGCCGTTGGAGGATTCAACTGCAGGATATTGATATTGTCGAACTGTCCGCCATAGTAGAAGATTCCGTATCCACCGCGAACCACCATCGTAGGCGTCACACTGTAGGCAAAGCCCAATCTCGGCCCGAAGTCTTTATGGGTGATCGACCAGATGCTGTTCAACCGTTGGCCCGGCGCCGGCGTGAATACTGGAACGGCGCCACTGAAGTCGAGCGTACGGCTGACATTGTTCACATCAACCGGCGGAGCGAACAGGTCATAACGAATGCCAATATTGACCGTCAGTTTTGAGTTCACACGCCAGTTGTCCTGCACGTAATAAGCGGAGCGCCATTGCCGGGCCTTTGTGATTGGAACGCCTTCAGGAGTAAGGCTGGTACGTGGGAAACCGAGCATGAAGTCCGCAGCAGGATCTCCGGTGATATCGCCGGTGAAGTCCATCTCTCCAAATGGCGTGTTGTTCGTCGTCGCGTCATCGAGCACATAGCGAATGTCGGTGCCGAAGATTAGTGTGTGTTTGCCATGGGTCCATGTCAGATTGTCGGCAAGCTGATAGGTCCGGCTGTAATCAAGGTTCGATGCTGCGAGGTCGTCACCCATGCCCAGATATCCAGCGATATTCAGAATGGGGAAGCCTTCTTCATTGGGATTCAGAGGCCGACCATTCGGTCCGCCGACTTTGAATCCATTGATCCCTAGAGACTCAACCGTAAAACCCGTGCCGCTCCGCGTACTCGACTGCTTCACGTGTTCGAGGTTCGTACCGGCGCGAAGCTCATTGAGCAGCTTCGGCGACAAGATATGGAGATATTGCAGCGCAACGTTGTGGATGGGATATGTACCGGTGAAGTGAAAGTTAGGATTCACATCAGTCACTGGAAAGTCGCGGATGGCATAGATGTAATGGAGAAATACCTGGTCGCGATCGCTGAACTTGTGATCGAGCCGAACGATACCCTGGTTTACACTCAACCGGCCAGAGTTGACCCCGGCGTAGTTCGTACTGCCACTGCTGTTTGGCAGGGGCATATACGTGTTGATGATGTTCTGGGCTACGGCATTCACTGGAATCTGGTTGTTTGGGTATGGGTTACCCGTAAACGGGTTAATGATGGGAGTCGATGAGGCGGAAAAGTCTCCTTTGCGCTGTGCCGGCGTCAAAACATTCGCCGTCGATGGAAACTCCTCAATGGAGCGAAGGCTTTCATAACTGAGAAAGAAAAAGGTATTGTCCTTGACGATCGGGCCGCCAACTGTCGCTCCAAATTGATTCTGCTTCAATACATTTTTCGAAAGCGGAGCGGGGCGGAAGTAGTTACGCGCATCGACTGCATCGTTACGAATAAATTCGAATGCACTGCCATGGAATTTATTCGTTCCCGACTTCAATTGGATATTTACATTCGAGCCGGCACTGCCACCGTACTCCGCGGAGTAGTTGCCGGTTTGCACGGTGAACTCTACGATTGCGTCGATGGAAGGATAGAGATTCACATACGCATGCCGATTGTTCACCATCGTGATGCCATCGACATTGATCTGTCCCCAGGTCGAGCGGCCGCCATTGGATGATATGGCGGAACCATCGGTGCTCGAGGAATGAAGATCGGGATTGTAGACACTGACACCCGGAGTCAACACGGCAAGATCATCGAACTTTCTTCCATTCAAAGGAAGATTCTGGGTTCGTTCTGTATCGATCACTGCGCCCAGCGAGGCATTCTCGCTTTGTAATAAAGGCTGACTGGCTTCGACCTGCACCGTCTGGTCCGATGCGCCGGCACTTAACGCGAAGTCGATCTTTTCCTGTTGATTGAGAGTCAGAACGATCCCAGTCTTTTTTTGCCTTGCGAATCCCTGGGCTTCAATCGCGACATCATAGGTTCCCGGAGCAAGATAGCGGACAGCGTACTGTCCTTCGCTGCCCGTGACTATGGCCTTTCGGGTGCCTGTCGCGGGAGAGGTGATCGTGATTGTCGCTCCAGGCAAGACTGCGCCTGAACTATCCGTGGCCGTTCCCAGAATGCCAGTGTCAAAGGATTGACACAAAAGCGGACAGGCCATTGCAAAACACAGTATTGCTGCCAGAAAAGCGAGACGGGTACGCATGGGGGAGACCCTCCTGAGCATTGAGTTTGCGTTCAGAGATGGGGAAGCAACGCTTCAGCGCGGTACGATGTCTACGATTTCAACTATTAAGGATCTGGTACGACGATGGGCGATTATAGCCATGCCATGGTCGTCCGGGGACAGGGGCAAATGGCCTAGTAAAAACTAGGAATTGCGATTTCCTTAGGAAATCGTTGCTTATAGATTTTGTCTATCAATAGGTGAAAGCATTTTTTTGCCGGCAACACGGAAGATCCGCGGCCCTTTGCCTCGACCTCGATAGAAAAGTGATTCGGGTTCGGATGGGAATTAGGGCGTATCGACAAATTCGGAAGCAGTAGACACTTGTTGCCCCATTCTTCGCAGTTGTATCGCGAAGGGTGGGGTCCCCTGCGAACTTGTTCGCTGGGGTTTAGGGTGGGGTCCCCTGCGAACTTGTTCGCTGGGGTTTAGCGTGGGGTATCGCGCTTCGCGCGACCGCATCTCTATAACCCGAAGATCGATTTAGAAGAGATTGATACGAGTGCTCGGGAAAATGAAGGCCGGGCCATGCCCCGAGGAACACCACCCCAGCGAACAAGTTCGTTGGGGACCCCGGACATGGGGCACCCGATGCATGGGTCATCCCCTAATTTGTCGATGCACACTTAGTATTGCCGTTGCTGCTATATAGCTTCAAGAAGAGAAAGCAGCAGACTATTGCACGGCGTCGGGACGCAGTGCTGTCCTCCAAAGCGAACGATGGCGCCAATCCGAGCGTCCGTCTCCATGGGACGGCCAGCAAGGCGGTCAGCCAAAAGCGAGTTCACTGAGTCGACAGGGAAATTGCGGTATTGAGCGAGCACCTTCTGTGGAAGGTCTTCATCCAGAATTGCTCCTGCAGCGCGGCCTACCGCTGCGCATTCACGCACCACCTCGAGTGTTGCTCGGCCTATCGCCTCATCATGAAAGACGCCAGCAGGCTTGCCCAAAAGCGCCGAGATCGAACCGGCGGAGTTGATACAGAGTTTTCGCCAGGCTGCGGATAGAAAGTCAACGGTCAAAGTGACCTGTGCCCTCGATCCATGAAATATCGTCGCCAGAGAACGGCCAAGCATGTCTGCCTGAATGAAGAGCTCGACCGGCCCGCGTTGGTGCACGCGCTCAGGTGTTCGACGCTCGGCAGGGCAGTCGATAATGACAGGGACGATCCGTTCCGCCGGCACATAGGAAGCAAAGCGTTCGCGATGCTCCACCCCATTCTGAATCACCGCCACGGGAGCACCCTGTCTGCAGAGATGTTCCATCCATACACCGGCGCCAGGAGCATCGTACGTCTTGGTGGCAACGATGACCCAATCCACTGGTTCCACCTCTGACGGAACCGTAAGGTTTGTGTAGTTGATGTGGATGTTACCTTCAGGAGTCTCAACATCGAGGCGTGGCAGCGGGCGTCGCGTGCATAGTATAAGTTCGTGTTGTTGAGCGGATTGTAGTAACGCTGCGATAACACTTCCGATAGCGCCCACTCCGACAATTGCGATCCGTGCCATGGAACCATTATGGCAGGCGGAATTGGAGGAGAAGTCTCTCATTCCTTGGATTGGCGTAGTGGGACAGCGACACCTCGCTTTGCGATACAGGTCGTACCGCCAGTTGTTGCCCTATTGGTTCGCTCATGGCCCACCAGCTACTCAGTTAAGAAGAGCGAAGCGCTTCTCCGTAAACCAGACTTTGCTCCCTCAGTAGCAGTCTTTCCTGCCGGCTCGCACCGGCCGCGCCGACCGCGTGGGTTAGCAGGCCCCAGCGGACGGCCTTCGACCGGAATGTCAGGCCGGATTCCGATCTCATCTGAGGAGTTGTTATAAGCCCGGCTTTTGAATTGAGGCGCCGCCATCATGAGGGAGTAGACGATCAGTCTCCGACGGGAGTAGAGTGTCTACACCCATTGGATGTAGACACTCTACATCCATGATGGGAGCGGATTGTTGAAGCGAGTGGGGCGGTGATGTACGTCAAGCCTGAGGAGAGTGAGTCATGAAGTGGTTCCTGAGCTTCGGGTTTCAGCGGCGCAAGCGCGAATTGCAGGAAGAGATCGATGCGCACCTGCAGATGGCAATTGCAGATCGAGTAGCGCGAGGGGAAACGGCGGAGACAGCGCGACGAGCAGCATCGCGGGAGTTTGGAAGCGTTCCTTTGGTGCAGGATGTGACGCGCCAGATGTGGGGCCAAGGCTGGCTTGAACAATTGGTCCGAGATGTCCGATATGCCTTGCGGCAACTGCGCAAGAGCCCCGGCTTTACGATCACCGCAACGGCCATGCTGGCAGCAGCTATCTGCGCCAACAGCACCGTATTCAGTTGGATCGACGGCACCATGTTGCGTCCGATTCCGGGCGCGCGAGACACGGGCGAACTCGTAAGCCTGCAGCGGGGAGAACGGAACTTCTCTCCGACTCCGCCCTTCTCGTATCTCGACTATCGCGATCTGCGCGAGCAGAACCACACATTCGCCGGAATGCTTGCCTATCATAACGATTGGATCGCGCTGACTGGCGGTGCACAGCCGGAGCGTGTCTATATTGCGAACGTGTCGGCGAACTATTTCGATGTGCTCGGCATCAAGCCGGTGCTGGGGCGTTTTTTTCTGCCTGAAGAGGAGTCACGTGCGGTACCCAACGTGGTCCTGAGTTACGCGCTCTGGAAGACGCGTTATGGCAAAGACCCGGCAATTGTGGGCAAGTCGATCGAGGTCGCCCGGCATCCGGTGACGGTGATCGGTGTGGCGCCGGAGGGGTTTGTCGGAGCAGCGCCCGGACTGCGTGACGATCTGTGGGTAACGCTCGATCCCCTCGGGACGGATGTGTCGCGGATGACGCATCGCAGTGGCGGTGCGGTCTGGCTGATCGTAATCGGGAGATTGCGGCCCGGCGTGAGCCGTGACCAGGCAGCCCAGGATCTCGATACCGTGATGCGCCAAATCGTGGTGGCGTATCCGGACCAGCACCTCGGCGATAACCGGATCACGCTCGATCCCATGTGGCGTTCGCCATTCGGCGCCAACGGATACATGGCGGCGACGCTGCCCATTCTGCTGGCCTTCGCCGCTGTGGTGCTGTTGCTGACCTGCGCGAACGTGGCTACGCTCACGCTGGTGCGATTTGTATCCCGGCGACGCGAGCTTGCCATCCGGCAGTCGCTCGGGGCCAATCGCATGCAACTGGTGCGGCAGATGATGCTGGAGGGCGTGATGCTTTCCATCGCTGCGGGAGCCGTGGCCCTTGGATTGACAGCGTGGACTTCGAAGGCATTCGCATGGTTCTTTCCGGCGAACGCAATTCCCCTCGCACTGAACGGGAGCATGGACCACAACGTGGCGATCGGGATTGCGTTGTTTTCCATGTTGACCGGAATGCTGTGCGGCGCGCTCCCCGCCTGGCGTTCGTCTCACGCGCCGGCCGTCGAGGTACTCAAGGCAGAGTCTGCAAGCATCTCCGGCGGCTCACGCAACCGGAGATTGCTCAGTGGGCTGGTGGTGGCGCAAATTGCGCTTACCCTTCCGTTGCTGTTGTGCTCCGGGCTATTCCTGCGAACGCTGCGGAATCTCGCCACGGCGAACCCCGGCTTTGAGCAAGACCACGTTCTCACTGCATCCGTTGGGCTGAATATCGCCGGCTACAGCAACGATGAGGCAAAATTGATCCGTCGCAAGATACTTGATCGCGTGTCGGCACTGCCCGGCGTGGAGGTTGCGTCTCTTACCGACTGGATTCCGATGACCCTGATTCAAAAGAGAAACGATGCGTATCCGGAAGGGTATGTGCCGCACCCTCATGAATCTCTGCTGGTGCAGAATGCCGAGGTGGGACCGCGGTATTTCGAATCCCTTCATATACCCATCCTGGAAGGACGCGAGTTTACGCCAGAGGACGATGAAAGAGCCCCGAGGGTACTCATCGTGGATCAGACCGCGGCGAGGCGCTACTGGCCAGGGCAGGATCCGCTGGGAAAGAGGCTCAGGATTTGGGGCAGCCTTTTCACGGTTGTCGGTGTGGCGAGGAATTCAACCCATACTTTCGTGAATGAGTCACCCGAGCCTATGGTCTATATAAGTTATTTCCAGCAGCCGGGGTACGAGACGATGGTGCAGGTGAAAACCGAGGGGAATCCCGTCGACCTGGAGCCAATGGTGGAAAACGCCATCCATGGGATCGATTCGCGACTGCCGGTTTTCGATGTGCGTTCCATGCGGGAGAGCACCCAGATGGCGAGCATTTTCGCCGTCATCGAGAGCACCCTGGCGGGGATGTTCGCGCTGATTGGGCTGGTTCTTGCCATAACCGGAATCTACGGCGTCGTGGCCTATCGAACACAGTTGCGAACCCACGAGATCGGAATACGAATGGCTCTAGGTGCTTCACGGGTGGACGTGCTGAGACTCGTGCTGATGCAGGGATTGTGGCTCACAGGCATTGGGCTGGCACTTGGACTGGCGTCCGCCTTAGGACTGACACGTGTCATCGGCCGGATGTTGTATGGAATCGGCGCCAACGATCCCATCACCATCGTTTTCGTCGTCATGCTTCTGGGAGCAATGTCATTGCTGGCATGCTACCTTCCCGCACATCGAGCGATGCGCCGGAACCCCGTGACCGCAATTCGCGAATTGTAAGCAGGTTGGGGCTGCCCTTCTTTCACAGCGCCACGCCGCTATTTGAAGTTTTGCGAGAAGTTAAAGAGAAAGCCCCTGCTGATTGATGGAACATCGCAAATCTCAATGGTCGCGTGCGGAGCCGTCTGTCGCATCCCACATCTCGGGGAACTTCCATTCCGGGATGCCGCGCTCATTGTCGATGAGGTTGTCATCCAGCTCGATGCCGAGCCCCGGCCCGTCCAGATTGCCCTTCAGGACAATGTTGCCCTCGGTCATCACGAATGGCTTTTTGATGTAGCTCTTCCCCATCGGGCTGCGCTGCACATTGGGCGGCCCTCCCTTCACCGCCTGCAGCGACGGCACCTCATGCGCGAGGAAGTTCGGGATCGACGCCGCCACATGCATCGAGGCGGCAAAGCCCACCACTCCTTCCTTCGAGTGCGGCAGCATATCGGTATAGAAGGCCTCCGCGAGCGTGGCCACCGCCTTCAGCTCGGTGATGCCGCCCACATGCGTAACGTCCGGCTGTAGCAGTTGCGCCGCGCCGGCTGTCAGCAAGTCACGGAACTGCCACTTCGTCACCATGCGCTCGCCTGTGGCGAAGGGGAACGCCGTCTTCTTCGCCATCTCTGCCATCAAAGGCAGGTTCTGGAACTGGATCGGCTCCTCATAGAACCAGGGGCGGAAGGGCTCGAGCGCTTTGATGATCTCCATAGCGGCGGGCGGCTCATGTTCGCCGTGCATCTCGATTCCCAGGTCGAAGTCGGGACCGACGAGCTCGCGGATCGCCTTTACCTTTTCGACAAAGCCGTCGATGTAGTACGGGCTCTCGGACGAGCGTGACAGCCGGCCTCGTGTGGACGAGACGCTTGTCTTCATCGACCGGTAGCCCTGGCCGAGCACGTGAGTTCGCGTTTCTTCGACACTCTCGGCCTGACCGTAGCACTTGATGCGGTCACGCGTGGGGCCGCCCAGAAGGTCATAGATTGGAACTCCGAGAGCCTTGCCCTTGATATCCCACATCGCGATATCGACCGCGCCTAGCGCGGAGGTGAGGACGATATCACCGCGATAGAACGCGTGCCGATAGATCGCCTGCCAGTGGTGTGCCGGCCTGCGTGCGTCCTTACCGATGAGGTAAGGCTCGATCTCCTTGATGGCAGCGACCACCGTGGGGATGCGTCCCTCCACAGTGCCCTCGCCGATACCGGTGATCCCAGCATCGGTGTGCATCTTGATGAAGATGCTGCGCAACGAGTTGACCGGGATGATCTCGAGTCCGGTTATCTTGATCTCGTCGCGCGGATCAGCCAAAGCGGAGGCGTGGTTCACCGGCTGCGCGGCAAGGTTGCGCTCACTCGCGAGCAGGCCGCCCAAGCCCATGGCGGCGGTTTTCATCCAGGTACGGCGTGACTGAGCCATCGGCGATTCCCTCGGTGTGATTCCCTCTGTGCGATTCCAGGAAACGCTGGAGCATTTTTCCTGTAAGTGTAGTGTAGGGTTTCCGCATCTATGGGCGTTTTCCGCAATGAAAACGCCACTGTACTCCCCTCCCGGGATACCCAGCAACAGGAAAAGTGCTCTATCACCTGCGCCGTGAGAACGTCATCCCGCAGCGTATCTGCTCGAGGCAGAGGCTTCATCGCGATGAAGCCTCTGCGGGGAGCCCTGTCCTTACGCTTTGTCGAGCACAAGATGGGTCGCGTATTCCGAAGTCTTGCGTTCGGTTATGGAAAACCCTAACGCATGAATATCCAGACCATCGAACAACCGCTCCCCCTGGCCGAGAAGAACCGGTACCGACGCGATGTGGAGAGAATCGATCAGGCCGGCTTTTAGATACTGCCGCACTGTGGCCACGCCGCCTCCGATCTTGATGTCTTTACTGCCGGCAGCCTCCTTCGCAAGAAGCAGCGCTTCCTCGATTCCGCCCGTCACAAAGTGGAAGGTGGTTCCCCCTTCCATCACCAGAGGTTCACGCTTGTAATGCGTGAGGACGAAGGTAGGTGCGTGGTAGGGCGGATCATCACCCCACCAGCCATTCCATGAAGTGTCTTGCCATGGGCCGCGCACCGGACCGAACATGTGGCGGCCGAGGATGAAGGCGCCGAAGTTCTCCATCGATCGCTGTGCGAACACATCGTCCACCTCGCCAGTGGTTCCCCCCTCCCGTCCGAACATGGAGCAGAAGCTCTTCGTGTGAAAGAACCACTGAAAAAGCTCCTTTCCCCGCTTACCCAGCGGATCGCCCAGGCTCTGATCGATACCAGCTCCGAAACCGTCCAACGAAACACTAAACCCCGCAACTCGAACCTTTGACATCCCAGCCCTTTCTCTCAATATGGTTTTGTTGATTCCAGGTAGCTTTGGCTCGGAGCCGTGACAGCTTCAGCCAACCTCAAACGGGCGCAAAGCCGCTCACCCCGGCAAGTCCCTGCGATGCTCTTCAGAACTCTGCTCTTAGCGGTATTTCAGCGTGCGGTGAGCTTGAGCCGTCGCTGCTCGCTTGCCTTCACAATTTCGCTCATGTCGGCAACTGGACGTATTTCGAACGACGATCCATACTTCAGCGACGGATGCTGCGACATGAGCTGAACAGCATGATTCATGTCACGTGCCTCAAGGACAAGAATGCCGCCAAGCTGTTCCTTGGTTTCGATATAGGGACCGTCGGTGGTCGCGACTTTGCCGTTCTTCCAATACACGGTCAAGCCGGTTTCCGGAGGTTGAAGGCCTTCTCCCGCAGAAAAGTGCCCGTTGGCGCGCAGATGGTCGTCGTACTCAAAGCATTCGTCGAACATTGCGTTTCGTTCTTCCTCGGTCATCTCCGCATGTTTTGCCGGCTCGTAGTATCCCAAACAGATGTATTTCATATGTCCACTCCTTATATTGGTTGCGCACTGGATTGTTCACCTATAGTCGTCAGGCGGAGGGAAATTCGACAGCAGGGTCTCAATTATTTGAAAATTCTGCAGTCATTTTGATTTCAATTATTCAAGCCGCCGCAAAAGAAAACGACGCTCCTGCTCCTGCCGGGCCAGGGTAAGCGCCTTCTCGTACGAAGCCCGGGCCTCGGAAAGCCGCCCTAGCCTGCGGCACAGGTCCGCACGGGCGGAGTACGCGAGGGAATAATTGGTGAGTTCTTCGCTCGCCAGGAGGTCATCGATGAGACGAAGCCCGTGCTCCGGACCTTCGTACATGGCGATGGCAACTGCACGGTTGAGTTCCACAACCGCAGAAGGCTGAATCCGAATCAGGCGGTCATAGAGGAGTGTGATCTGGCGCCAGTCTGTGGACGCTGCCGAGGAAGTCTCAGCGTGAACTGCCGCGATGGCTGCCTGCAGAGTGTAAGCACCGAACCGGCGGGATCGAAGAGCGCTCTCGGTGAGAGCGATGCCCTCGGCGATCTGTTCTCGATTCCACAAGGAGCGATCCTGCCGATCCAACAGAATCAGCTCTCCTTCCGCAGAGCTTCGAGCGGCACGGCGCGATTCCTGCAACAGCATGAGCCCCAATAAGCCCATCACCTCGGGCTCCGGGAGAAGGTCGAGGACCAGTCTACCCAGGCGGATCGCCTCACGGCTCAACTCCGCTCCTGTTGCTTCCGCTGAATAACCCGCGTTGAAGACCAGGTACACAACCTGCAGTACCGCCCCCAGCCTCGCCGATAATTCCTGCGACGCAGGCACCTGGTAAGGAATCGCCTTATCGCGGATGACGGCTTTCGCGCGAACGATGCGTTGAGCAAGCGTCGCCGGCGTAACCAGAAATGCCCGGGCAATCTCCTCTGTTGTCAGGCCACAGACTTCACGCAGCGTGAGCGCAACCTGCCCCTCCGATGGGAGTGCAGGATGGCAGCAGGTAAAGATGAGACGAAGGCGATCGTCCTCCATCTCCTCTTCCTGAGGTGCTTCCTTGACGCGCGCTTCGAGCTGGAGTGCCAGGTCACTCTGTACGGCGTCGAAGCGTACCCGCCGGCGCATCACGTTGATGGCCTTGAATCGCCCAGCCGATATCAGCCACGGACGCGGCTTGTCCGGAAGGCCGGTCTGCGGCCATGACTCCAGCGCGGCGGCGAAAGCCTCGTGCATGGCCTCTTCGGCGAGATCGAGATCGCCGAGCAGGCGCACCAGCGACGCCAGAATTCTGCCCGATTCTAAACGGTAGAGAGTCTCTATGGACCTACTCAGATCATCCGGCACATTCGACGGCATGCATGTCAAGCTAGCAAACGGATAGGCTCGACACAACTGCAGCCTGGCGGTTTCTCAACCCATCGTCCATGAATGGGCCGGCGGCTGAGTAGGGGCAGCCTTGACGGCGATTGAATGGCGATATCAGGGCTTACCACTCTCAGGGCTTACCACTCATTGAATCGGAGTTGCTGTCTTTTCGATGACTGGCAATGAGAAACGCGCTAATCGGCAGCACAAAAAAAACTCATTCGGAGTGCAGCGTCGTGATTGGATCGAAGCGCATGGCGCGGAGTGACGGAATATAGCTGGCGGCGAGTGCGACGGCGAAACAGCTACTCGACCTTGCTTGCTTTATTGAGCAGCACCACGTGAGAGAAGACTCCCGTGTCGAGCGTGGTTGGGAGATGCGAACAGAAACCAATGCCCACATAAAACGGTGCGTCGAAGTGCATTGTCAGCGGAGGCCCAAGCGGGTGCATCGGTTCACCCTTAATCGACGCGTAAATCGTGATCTCATCACCCTTCTTCTCAATCCCGATCCGCTGAGCAATCACTCCGTTGAGGGTGCCGCCAAAACGATATTCCATGTCGCTCATCTGCGCGCCTTTTTCCGGACGATCGGCTAAGTGAATCATGCCGGTGCCGTGCATACCGACCATGGCTTCCTTCGAGTCGTCCTCGAGTGTCTGGCGGACTACCAGCACGACCTTGCGATCGCCGTAACCGCCAGCCTTCGGAAAACTGGTATTCGCCGCAAGAGATACATCGCCGGACATCTTCTTGAAGAGAAAATGGAACTCGTCCCGCTGGTACCAAATGTTGTATCCGGCCGAGGTCACCGTATATTGCCCAATGGATTTGTCGTATCTGCCGCTACCTTCCACAAGCGCGCCGCCCACGTCCGCCTGCCCATCGAAGATGCCGATGGGCATATTGTCGATCCGGCTGGATCGGTGGAAATCGGAAGGTGGAGGCACCTGCTTATGAGTCGCCGAGCCGGGCAGCGCCCAGTCCGGCACCCAGTCCGGCGCCTGCGGTTGCTGTGCTGTCGACAGAAGGCTGAGTGGTCCTATGAGGAATGCAGATGCGGCGCAAAATGCAAGCTTTCTCATCGAACAGCACTTTAGCAGAGGGTGGTGAAAAGCTGCCACGAACCTACACACACTATGGATAAACGGTCAGATCATTTCCTCTGCCAGCCCGACCCGAAGGGACCGCGAGTCGGTTTACCTATCGTCAGCACCCCCAAGTCTTCGCTGGGGAAGAACAGGCCGATACACTCATTGACCCTTGACCGGGTTCTATTGCTTCCGAGAACACCGTTTATTGGTACTAATTTCATCCATGCCGTGCAAATGCTGAATGGGTGCATTGATCGGTAAGACAAGTTTGGCGGTCTGCGTTTGTTCGGATCCGGACAGCTATCAGCTAATGTGAGACAGCCACTTACAGGTTCAGGACGGAGAGCAGCATCATTTTCAATAACTCAGACCTGCCCGCTTTGGGTTTTCGATTGCTAGGATTAACCGCGGTGATCTTGAATCAGTTCCCGGAGGCATCTTTGCGAATCATCGCTATGCTCGCCCTATCAGTTGCTCTGTCTTCGTGCACTAGAGCAGTTGCTGAAGATTGCAGCAATGGGCAAAAGGTTGACGTGGGCGGTTACAGGTTGTGGATGCACAACCAAGGGCAGGGATCTCCAACGATTGTCTTCGAAAGTGGCGGCGGAGAAGATTCGAGTGAGTGGTCGAATATTGAACCCATAATTCGCGAACGAGGAAAAGTTAGAACCGTCGTCTACGACCGGTCCGGCCTGGGGAGAAGTGACGCGAACCCGCAACCGTATCGCATTGAGGATGAGGCAGCGGCATTGCGGCATGCTCTCGATCAATGCGATATTCAAGGACCGATTGTCTTAGTGCCCCACTCATACGGAGGGTTCATCAGCGCGATCCTTGCCTCTGAGGACGAACGGGTCAAAGGTCTTGTGATGGTGGATGCAAACATCCCGTCTTTTCCTGATGAGAAAGAAGCAGCGATAGTCTCGGCACGTTATACCCCCCTTGCCGAAAATCTGGTCAAGGAAAAGCCCGGTCTTGGCCGCAACTTGCTGCGCCAGGATCAATCTTATCCGACCACCGCCCGCTACATGCACAGCGTGCAGTTGCCATTGAATCTTCCCATAATTGACATCACTGCTGAACATACATGGGTTGACACGCCGGAAGAGGTTGCGGCAATGCGCCGTGCTCACGCCGAGTTTGTCGCAGCTTCCCCAAACCGCGCCGCGATCTTTGCCAAAGGGAGTGGGCATTACATTTCCCGAGATCAACCAAACGTTATCATTGATGCGGTTCTCCACCTCATTTCAAAACTACGAGAGAAATCAGAGGAAACACGTTAATACTTTCGCTCTTTTACTCGTCGAAACATGATTGATAGCGATAAGTCGGCTTCTCGTCAACTGACGTAAACCGCGAGTTACCACGATTGATCGTGTTCTCCTTCGTCCGGTTCGGGTCCGCCGTCGTGGTTCCAAGACGGAGCTGTTGCAGCTCATCGCCTTAGAGCATTTTCCCTGTTGCTGGGTATCCCGGAAGGGCGCGCAGCGGCGTTTTCTTTGCGGAAAACGCCCATAGATGCGGATGCTCTGGACTACACCTACAGGGAAAATGCTCTATCCGCAGCGGTTGCAGATGCCTGCAGTTCACGTCCGCAGGTATATTGGTCGCCCGGGAGTGAATGATGATGAATCCCTCTGTATCGCGGCGGAGAATGCTGCAGATGGCCGCGGCTTTTGCACCCGCAGCCATGTTGCCTGCCCAGAGTACTGAGAGTGACGCTCAGACCGAGACCGACCTACGCCCCACAGTCTCCCGCGTTCATCCCGGCCCATCCGGCAAGCTGGTCTACACGGCTGACGCACAGGGCAATACCATACCGGACTTCTCAAACGCCGGCTATGGCGGCGGGGGTGTGCCCATCCCTTTTGTGCTCACGCGTGAGACCATCTGGCCGGTTGCCGGTGACAACGCGGCCAACCTGCAGGCGGCTATCGACCGCGTCTCTGCTCTTCCGCTGGATGCTGATGGATTTCGGGGAGCCCTGCTGCTGCGCGCGGGTCACTACCCACTGGCCACTCCAGTCAGCATCAAGGCAAGCGGCGTTGTGTTGCGCGGTGAAGGGATGGGAGACACGGGTACGATCCTGATCGGCACGGGGACCGGCCGCACAACCGGCTCCACCGGTCCCGGCCGCGCGCAACCCACGCTGGTCCGAATTGCAGGCAGCTCAGGCTGGGTCCCCAGGGAAGACACCAAGCAAGCGATTACAGACGACTACACACCTGTGGGATCACATACTGTGCGCGTAGCCAATGCGCGGGGCTTCAAGCCCGGCGATACCGTCATCGTTCGCCGGATCGGCAACCAGGAATGGATTGACGCCAGGGGCATGAATGGCGCCACGCAGC
>JABFXN010000176.1 GCA_013361705.1 Acidobacteriaceae bacterium | reverse complement strand
CAGTTCATTCACCGCGAAAGCGCCATCAATCCGCTCCGCAAATCTGTCGCCGACTCAACAGCCTTATCCAACTCCGCATGCGCCTGTTTCCATAAGGGAAGCGCGGCCTGCAACGCGGCATGCCCCTCCGCCGTCAGGCTCAACATGCGTGACCTTCGGTCGTTTGGGTTGGCTTCATTGCACAGTAACCCCCGGCGTTCCAGCGGTTTCAACGCTGCCGTCAACGTCGTCCGGTCCATTGCCAACAGGTTTGCGACCGAGGCCATCGGCGCCGGCTCCGGTCGATTCAACGACATCAGGAGCGAGAACTGTCCATTCGTCAATCCCGCCGGCTTCAGCACCGCATCGAACCGCCGCGCTAACGCTCGCGCTGCTCGATGAACGTGCAGGCACAGACAGGTATCTCGGACGTGAATGGTCGTTTCGAAGGGAACCGCGCATGAGGTCGAAGTTGACACTGTCACCATTATGTTGATATCAACATATCGAAGTCAAGAAGGAGATTTTCCCCATCATGCCAGATCGCGCCGTCGTCTCTCCTGAAGCGTGGCTCGAAGCCCGGAAAGCCTTCCTCCAGCGTGAAAAAGAGCTCACTCACCTCCGCGATGCCATTAACCGCGAGCGTTTGGCGCTGCCCTGGGTCAGGGTCGAGAAAGAGTATGTTTTCGATACAGAACAGGGCCCAAAAACCCTCACCGGCCTCTTCCAGGGACGTAGTCAGCTCATCGTCTATCACTTCATGCTCGGCCCCGGATGGGAAGCAGGCTGCCCCGGCTGTTCCTTCCTGGTCGACCATGTCGACGGAGCCCTGCCGCACCTCAACCACCACGATGTCACCTTTACAGCCGTCTCCCGCGCTCCGCTGCCGGAGATCCAGGCCTACAAGCGGCGCATGGAGTGGAAGTTCCCGTGGGTCTCGTCCTTCGGCAGCGATTTCAACTTCGACTTCCACGTCTCGTTCACAAAACAGCAAATTGCCGAGGGTATTACCTACAACTACGAGCAGCAGCCGGGCCGAGACGGAGGAGAGACAGAACTACCCGGCATGAGCGCCTTCTTTCGTGATGCCGATGGAACTGTCTTCCACACCTTCTCCAGTTATGCGCGCGGCATCGAAGACTGGATCGGCACGCTGATGATCTTTGACCGGGCCCCGCTTGGCCGTAATGAGAGCAGAACCATGAGCTTTCTCAAGCGGCATGACGAATACGAAACTAAACCGCAGGCAGCCGCATGCTGCCATGGAGAGTAACTCTGATGAAACTGAATGCGTACCTCAACTTCGGTGGTAACTGTCGCCAGGCCTTCGAGTACTACGAGCAGCACCTCGGCGCGAAGATCGTAATGTCGATGACCTTCAATCAGTCGCCCGATCAGAGCAATGTCCCTCCCGGCGCCGGCGACCAGATCCTGTACGCGAATCTCTCCATCGCCGACACGCAGATCATGGGCAGTGACACTCCTAACTACGAGCCCATCCGCAGTTCGTATCTCACGCTCTCCGTGCCCGAGGCCGAAGTCTTCGACAAATCATGGAAGGCACTCGCGGACGGCGGCGAGATTCTGATGCCACGCAACGAGACCTTCTTCGCCTACGAGTTCGGCATCCTGCGCGACAAGTTCAAGGTGCTCTGGATGCTGATCCGCGAAAAGCCCATGCAGTAAAGGTAGCCACTGAACCGGGTGCCCCAGGTCCCTCGGGGACCTGGGCATTCGCGCTCCGCGCGAACCGTTTTGTTATCTTGCAAACTCCGCCTCGGAGCCCGCCAACCGTGTCCTTAAGCAAAACGTTCGCGTAATCGGATGCATGGCTTGAATCATCGCCTTCCTGACTACTCCCCTGGCTTAGCCGCAGCTGTCGGCGTCGCAGCCGGAACAGGCGGCGCCGCCACCGGAGCCGTAATCATCATTGCCATCCGCGGAAATGTAAACGTCCCACCCGCGTCATCAATCACATTCACCTGGCAGATATAGCTTCCGGGTGCAAGCTGCGCGAGTGGCACATCGAACTGGAAGCCGACGGCATTGCGGTCCGGGATATTCACCGCATTCGCTTCGATGAGAGGTGTCTCAAAGACCTTGCTTCCTGCCGCATTCAGGAACTCAATCGACGTCAGCACGTGCGCTGCGGGATCGGGTCTGCGCTGCATCCCCGCAGGTGTCGGTGGGGGTGTGGCCGTTGCAGCATTGCTCGCAGGCTTGGCGGGGTCATAGACCTCGTACAGGAAGTAGAGGTGCTGATCCTGACGGAAGACGTGTGGAATATTCGGTACGTACTGCTGCCCATCGCGCACCAGCAGGCTCTGATTCCTGGGATTGTTATTCGGTGTCCGCTGGTTCGCCACCAGCACCGACGAAAGCTTCAGCGGAACCTTCTTCATATCCGGAACGTTGATGTCGGTCTCGAACGATCCCATGTTGCCGCTCTGGTTTTCGCGCACGACAAACTTCAGGTGATACCGTCCGGGCGCCAGAGAGAAACCGGTCGAGTACTGGATGTTCTTCCGTTGTACCTGCTGGTTCGCATCAAGTTGCAGCTTCACCGTCTCACGAGCCGAGCCGACTACGATCTGCTGCGCATTCTTCACGTTGCCGATGATGTCGATCGTCGCCTTCGACTGATCCTTCACCTGGGTGAAGGGAATCTGCGAGCCAGGCACAATCAGCGATACCGGCACAAAGAAGTGGTTATCGTTCTGGCGGAAGTACAGCGCCTGCAGGTAAACAGCGACGTCTACCGCCGGAGCGTCCGAGCGAAGCTGCTCATTCAGTGCCAGCTCGCGGTCTTCGTTCTTCTGGTGTTGGAAGTCTGCAGGCGCATAGTAGCCCGGGCGATAGTCCAGCTTGATGTCAGGACGATTGATCTTGACCTGCAGCTTGCGGAAGCTGCCATCGCGCCGTTGATCCGTGGAGCGGAAGCCGATGATGTAATACGCCTCGGTATCGTGCTGGATCGCCTGGAAGGCCGGACCGAAGTCATTTGAATCGAAGAAAGCCTTGCCACCCGTATCCGAGGAGAGGGAAGCCAGCGTCTCCTGCGAGCTGAAGTTTGAGTCCAGACGCGACTGCATCGCCGCTCCGTTGTAAGCCGATGTCCCGCGCGTCGATCCTGTGGACGCATCGCCTACCGGAGGCAGTGCCTGCAAGCCGCGCGTGTCCACCGAATAGATGCTCATATTGGCCTTGGTCGCAGCATTCGTAGCCGCCCGCAGCGAGGCTTGGTTCTCGATACCGTTGCGCGTCAGACCGCCGGAGAAGTACAGCAGCGACTTGCGCTGATCCACGCGTTCCAATGACTTCGCAACCTGCAAAATGGCATAGAGGGACCGGTCGGTATTCAGGGAGTTGTACTCAGAGTCGTCCGCGACAAAGGAAGAAGCATCGTCTGCCGTGCCTTCAGAATCGCCGTTGCCGCCATTTGCAAAGCCCTGTCCTTCGGTGCCGTTGAAGCTGCCCACGGCACGCAGCAATGACTGCCGATCGGCGGTGAAGTCCTGCACAAGCTTCAGGGAAGTATCCATTGAGACCACGGCGACCAGGTCTGCCGGAGCCATCTTCTTGTTGATGTACTCCTTCGCCGAGTCCACGCCGCGGTCGATATCAGATTGCTGCATCGATGAAAGGTCAAAGAAGATCACGATCAGACGGTGATCGCGCAGCGCCTGTTTGTCCTCACCGATCGAGCGTTCCAGCATCTTGGCGATGCTCGTGGTTCCGGCCACAGTTGTCTGCTCTTTCAGCGCTGCAGCCAGGTCGACATTCTGAAAGTCGAAAGAAGAGATCTTCTGCGGCTTGCCGTTCTCGAAGACGGTGAAGTCGCTGGACCTCAGGTCCTTTACGACATTACCTTGCTTGTCGCGAGCCACGACATTTGTCAGTACGATCTCTGACCGCACTGAAATGGTAAAGACGGGCGCCTGTCCGGGCTGCTGATTCGGAACCTGGCTTGCCGTCTGTGCAACCATGGTCGCACCCAGCAGCACAGGAAGGGTAAGGGCCGCTGTAAGCTTCATCGATCCGGAGTATCTCTTCATCGTCTCTGTCTTCATCCGCGACTCTTCTCTAAAACCGGTACCGCGCCAGGAAAGTGATGCGCCGCATCGCGGCCACACTGGTTACCTGGCCGAAGGTGGGTGAGTTCACCGTGCTGTTAATGCCGGAGTACTGCACGGTGTTGAAGATGTTCGTCGCCGAGAACCGCGTCTCCAGCCCGCGCGTATCGCCAAAGCTGAAGTTACGTGCCAATGCCATATCGTTGGAAACCGTCCCCGGACCGCGGATCGAATTGCGCGAAGAGTTGCCGAAGTGCGTCGGGTTCGACTCGGCGACGAACGCCGCCGTATTGAACCAGCGTCCTGCGCTTCCCTGACCGGCAATCGACTGCGAGAAGTCTCGATCGGGCCGCAGTGTGTAGTTGCCTCCCGTCGCCGTCTGCGCGGTGGTTGCCACATACTGCGGTGTGAAGTAACCGCCCGTAGCAAAGGTGAAGTTGCCCGAGATGTTCCAGTTATTCAGAATGTGCGACCACGCTCCGCCGTTTGCAAGGAAGGCGCGGTTCGGTCCGAAGGGAAGCTCGAAGACATAGTTGCCCGTTACCTTATGCCGCACGTCGAAGCTGGAGTTACCCTCTTCGAGATCAAGTCTCTGATCGTTCTGCGCGACTGTCGCCGAGCTTCCGCCGATCGAACTGGCGTTGTCGATGGAGTGGCCGTACTGATAGGTCGCTCCCATGCTGATGCCCTTCTGCATGCGCTTGCGAAGGTTCACACTCAGAGCGTTGAAGCGTGAGTAACCCGAGGAGTCTTCATAGGTAAACGCCTGCGCTCCCGTGGTCGTCAGGCCAGTTGCTGTGCGGTTCGGCGCTCGGCGCATATCCAGGTCGCCGGCAGTGGTCCCGTTGTAACCGACATTCATCACAATGCCCAGACCGAAGGTGTGCTGAATATCCAGATTCCAGATGTTCACCCGCGCCAGCCGGTAGTCGCGGTTGACGGCGAAGTTGTTCTGCACCGTCGCCGTCGAGCAGTTGAAAGCGCTCGCCAGTTGCAGCACGCCGCATCCCTGCTGGTTGGCGATGTTGGTCTGGGTGACAGCGAAGGGCTGCTGGTTCGACAGCGAGCCGGCAAAGCTGCCGAACTGCGTCGTGTTGTAGTTCATGCCGTATCCGGTACGAACCACGGTCTGCTTGATGAACTTCGGGCGCCACGCAAGGCCCACACGCGGAGCAAACATTCCGCGATACGGATTTACGAGCGACCGCGGGAAGCTGCCGGTATAGGGCCCGCTGGCGCCGGGCTGAACGACTGACACCGCGGTGAAGTCTGCGTTGTGGTCAAGGTTTACCAGGTGGTTGTACTTCTCCACGTATGGAGAGAAGTACTCATAGCGCAGACCATAGTTCAGCGTCAGGCCTGCGGCTACGCGGTAGTCATCCTGCACATACCAGTCATAGACCCACTCCCGAAGATAGTTCTTGTACAGGCCGGCCTGGATACGTGACTGCTGTGGTCGCCCAAGCAGAAAGTCAGCAAAACCCGCGCCTCCGCTATTGTTAGACGCCTCTGTTGCCGCTCCCGAGAAGGTAAATGCACCGACTGTGTTGTTACCGCCGATTGAGTCGCTATGCACGCGCCGCAGATCGAAGCCGAAGCGGAAATTATGCTTGCCGTGATTCCATCCCACGAAATCCGAGAACGAGAGGGTCTGTCCGATGCGGTTCGACGGGGAGGTACTCGAGAAGCCGGTGAAGTTCGTGATCGAAAGCGACGGCAGGCCATAGTAGAAAGGGTTTGCCTGTGTGGCTGCTGTTCCCACCAGGATGCCGGCAGCCAATGCCGGGTTCGACTTGTTTGTGTACAGGTTAGTCGTGATCGAATCGCTGCGGTTCCAGGTCAGCGTAGCGTTGTTGTTCAGCCGCCCTTTACCGATGCTGTAGCCAAGGGTAAAGCCGTACCCTGTTGAGGTTCCCGAGGTATTCAGGGCAGAGAAGATATTCGGCGTTGCCGAGTCAGAGTTCGAATAGTTGAAACCGATGTTGATGTTCTGCCGCAATCCCTGCGGTTGTTGCCGGCGATTACTCGCATTGCCACTCTGACGTGCTCCACCACCGCCACCGCCGAAGCGTCCACCAAAGGGGCCCGTGGCCTGTCCGAAGTTACGGATGAAGCGTGTATTGATATTCCACTGATTACTCTGCGAGGTCGCGATCGTCTGGTAGTTATATCCCTGCGAGTTCGTCGTCGCCATGTTTGGCGCCGGATAGTAGTTCAGCAGCGCCGCAGCCTGCGAGGCGATACGGTTCGCGCAGATGACGTTTGCCTGACCGTTGCAGGCGAACGGCGACTTGTTGTTATCAGGATCGTAAATTGGCACGACAGCAGTCGATCCGGCAGGACGGTACTGCGAGAAATCACCCGCGCGCTGAGCTAATGTCGGAACCGTACCGTAGAGATTCGTCGGTGTCGTGCTGAGTGTGCCCTGTGCATTCAGGAAGAAGAACTGTTTGGTGTTCGGCTTGAACAGACCAGGGATATACGGTGAGCCAGTGAGTGAAAGACCGAAGGTGCTGTTGGAGTAGTTCGGCTTATTAGGATTGCCGGTCAGCGAGTAGCTGGTGGCGTCCAACGCTCCGTTACCTCCACGGAAGTACAGCGCTCCATGGAACTGTGTTGGGTTGAAGTTGCGGAAACCGCCACGCCCCATGCCGCCGCCGGCGATCATGAAGCCGCCACCACCGGGTCCGCCGAAGCCTCCACCACCGACGGCGGGTCCTCCACCACCCCCTGGAGCACCACCTGGACCTCCACCCATCAACATGCCGCCGATCATGTTCACCACGGCATTGATCTGTTCGCCTTGTCCACCGCCCTGCAGGCGTGCCTGCGCCATCGCGTCTTCAATGCGGTTGCGAATCTCATCCTCGTTGAAGTTCGCCAAACCGTTCGTCTGACCCATCTGCCCGGTTACAGCCACGGATTCGGTAGCGGAGTTGTCTCCCATACCGCTCATCGTGGGCATGCTTACGCCCGTATTGGCCGTTCCGGTTGAGGCATCGGAAGTATTCGCATCGCCCAACCCGGCCATCGCAAGCGACTGCATGCCGTTCTGGATGCGCGAGGCAGCGGTTGCCTGTTGCTGCTCAGCGGCGGCCGCGCGGCTGGCGAGCTGCAATCCGAAGGCGGCGGTCGCTTCACGCGGAGAGGTCGCGTTGAACAGCACCTCCTTGGTGTCCAGGGCAAAAGCTGCCAGCTCCGCCTTGACGACGTAACGGCCGTTCTTCGGAATCGCCATCTGGAAGGCGCCGGTTATATCCGTGCTGGTCGTGTACTTTTTGCCGGTCAGCGTATTGGTTGCCGTAATGGCAACGCCCGGAAGAGGCGTATTGCCGGTTTTCACCGTGCCGCGAATGGTGCCGCCTTGTACTTCCGCCGTTGCCGCGGGACCGCCGGGGGCGTCTTGCGTTGCGCCTTGTGTCGAGGTCTGCGGAGCGCTTTGGGGCGCAGTCTGGGGCGCCGCCGCAGGGGTAGTTTCCTGGGCGATCGCTGGGGAAAGCAGTGCCAGAGACACCATGGCAATGTATGCCGTTTGCACGATATCGATCTCCAAAACGTCAAATGCTGCTTTTAGAAACACCCCATCGGTCCGCGGTTAGCAGCCGGCAGCGACGAAGACATAAAAGCCCAAGGATTGTTACTGCTGCTGTGGCGGCTGGTTCTGCTCGGGCCGTGGTCCACGCTGGCCACGCTGCGGCAGCACATTCAGAGTCTTAGGAACGAAGGTGTTGCCCTTCAATGCTCCCTCCGCCCGGATGTTATCGCCTACCTTAATGTCGGCCAGGGTAATGGCCTCTCCCTCTGACGGCGGCGGTCCCTGTTGGTTCTGTCCATCCTGGTTGCGGCGCATACCCATCCCACCGCCCATACCGCCTCCAGGCCCCATACCCATCATGGCCCCCCGGCCTCCGCGATGCATTGAGGTGTTCTCGTCCACCTCAATCACCTGCGATACCTTGTCCGGCCGCTCGATAGTCAGTTTGGTCTCATCCATCGCCGTGATCTTTCCCATGATCCACGTCTTGCCCAGGCTCGCTTGCAGCTCGGCGGCGCGCGCCTTCATCTGCTCTGCCTGCTCGGCGGACATCACCGCGACCATGACGGCGTGGACTTCTTTGGTGGTCTCGTCCGCCTGGCCCATCGCGACAATGTATTCGCCGGGCTTGATGTCTGCGGCCTTGACCGGCTCGCGCTGCTGCATGATCCGGGTATTCACCGTGACTACGACCTTATAGCTGGCGCCATCGTCGCCTTTAATGGCAATGCTGTCTGCGGTGGCGGAGGTAACCGTGCCTCGAACCGCCTGTCCGCCTCCGGGGCCCATCGGCCCGCCCCCCATCATCTGAGCTGTTACCGGAGCGGCAGGGACGGCGAGAACTCCAAGCAGAGATGCGAATCCGAGTGCCAGACGTGTCATGTGGTCATACCTCTTACGGGAATGTCTAATGCAAGAGACGGCTTCCCCTGCCGAAAGACGCGCTCTACAAGCGGAAATTTTGTCATGGCGGTACACTCCAAGGGATGAATCCCGCTGTGCACGATGAGCGGCACTTTCTCTCCGGCGATACGGTCCGCGATGTCGTCATTGGACTTTCCGACGGACTCACCGTCCCCTTCGCCCTGGCCGCCGGTCTCAGCGGAGCCGTCGCCAACACCCACCTGGTGGTACTCGCCGGATTGGCCGAGATCGCTGCCGGCTCCCTGGCCATGGGACTGGGTGGCTACCTCGCTGCTCGCGGCGACGCCGAACACTATAACTCCGAGCTCAAGCGTGAGCAAAGCGAGATTGTCACCCACACCCGCGACGAGGAGGAGGAGATCTACGAGATCTTCCAGCAATATGGCGTCACCCGTCAGGAGAGCGAGCCCGTACTACTGGCGCTGAAGCGCGACCCCAAAGCGTGGGTCGATTTCATGATGCGTTTCGAGCTCGGCCTCGACGAACCCGATCCTCGCCGGGCTACCGTCAGCGCCGCAACCATCGCCTTTTCGTATATCGCAGGCGGCCTTGTTCCCCTGATGCCGTATATCGTGCTCTCGCACGCCACCAAAGCGCTGCAGCTCTCGGTGGTCATTACGCTGTTGGCTCTCGCTGTCTTCGGTGCGGTCAAAGGCAAACTGCTGGGAACACATTGGCTGCGCAGTGCGGCACAGACGGCCCTTGTCGGCGGCCTGGCGGCGGCCGCAGCCTACGGTTTGGCAAAACTCTTCAGCACGGTGTAACAAAGATCGTGGCAAACTAGGTCCCGAGTTAAAAAGCTGCCCCACTTTCTTCCTTAACTTGTTGCATTGAATCCGCAAACGAAAAAGAGCAACAACCCCCAACTCTGCGGCATCTCATCCCATACGCGAGGAACAACGAATGCCGATTGAAGATGCCGCAGGACAGCAGACCAATGCGGGCCTCATGCGTATGCGCTTCCGTGAAACTCGGAGCGCAACGGAGGAACTCTGTCGCAGCCTGACTGCCGAAGACATGATGGTGCAGTCCTGCCCGGAGGCGAGCCCCACCAAATGGCATCTGGCTCATACCAGTTGGTTCTTTGAGACCTTTATCCTGCGCGAGTTCGTGCCGGGATACCGTCCCTTCGACGACCGTTTCCTCTGGCTCTTCAACAGCTATTACAAGTCGCTCGGCGAGATGCCGGAGAAGAAGCTCCGTGCCTCCTTCTCCCGCCCTGGCCTTGACGAGATCCTCGCCTTCCGCCGTCATGTCAACGAAGCGATGGATCGCCTGCTCGCAGCCGGCGCTCCGGAAGCCGCGCTCAACCGCGTTCTTCTCGGCCTGCATCACGAGCAGCAGCATCTCGAACTCATCGCAACCGACATCAAGCATGCCTTCTTCACCAATCCACTGCACCCTGCCTTTGTCGCAGGCGCTCTGTCGGTTGCTGAGATTCCCGCGCCTCCCATAGCGTGGATCGGGTATGAAGGCGGCCTTGCAGAGATCGGAGACCAGGGCAGCGAGTTCAGCTTCGACAACGAGACGCCGCGCCACCGTGTCTTCCTTGAGCCCTATCGGCTGGCTTCGCGCCTGACAACCTGTGCCGAGTACCTCGCCTTCATGGAAGACGCCGGCTATCAGCGGCCTGAGCTCTGGCTCAGCGAAGGCTGGGATACCGTAGAGCGTGAAGGCTGGCGAGCTCCGCTCTACTGGCGACGTGATGAGACCGGCCGTTGGCAGATTTTTACGATGCGTGGCTGGCAATCCCTGGAGGATCTCTCCGAGACACCCGTCTGTCACGTCAGCTTCTT
This sequence comes from Acidobacteriaceae bacterium, assembly GCA_013361705.1. Classification (GTDB taxonomy): domain Bacteria; phylum Acidobacteriota; class Terriglobia; order Terriglobales; family Acidobacteriaceae; genus Terriglobus. The sequence goes on along the minus strand of JABFXN010000176.1, from coordinate 11,206 downwards.
CGAAGCCGATGCCTTCGCCCGCTGGGCAGGCAAGCGTCTGGCAACAGAGTTCGAGTGGGAGCACGCCGCCGCCCAGCTTCCCATCGCCGGCAACCTCCTCGAGAGCGGTCTGCTTCATCCTTCGGCCGCGTCCATCACTTCAGGTCTCACCCAGATCTTCGGGGATGTGTGGGAGTGGACTGCCAGCGCCTACACCGGCTACCCCGGTTACAAGCCTCTGCCGGGTGCGTTGGGTGAATACAACGGTAAGTTCATGTCCTCGCAGATGGTGCTGCGCGGTGGCTCCTGCGTCACTCCGGTCAGCCATCTCCGCGCTAGTTATCGCAACTTCTTCCAGCCGGCTACGCGCTGGCAGTTCTCCGGTATCCGCCTTGCCGATGGAGCCAATGCATGAGCGCTGCAGTCCCGATGCTTCCAGCCTGTATCTCGCCTGAACTGCAGTACGCCATCTCCTGCGAGGTCCGCAACGGGCTCTTCTGCGAGGGGCAGAAAACACTCTCGCCCTGGCTCTTCTACGACGAGGATGGCTCAGCTCTCTTTGAGCGCATCACCGAGCTGCCGGAGTACTATCCCACACGCACCGAACGCGCTCTCTTTGAGCAGCACGGGGCGGCAATCAGTGCCGCGGCGGCAGGGAAGCAGCGGCTCTCAGTCCTTGAGCTTGGAGCCGGAACCGCGACTAAGACCGGCATTCTTCTCGAGGATGTCGTCCGGCGACAGGGAAGTGTTCGCTACATCCCTGTCGACGTCTCCGCCAGTGCACTCGATGAGGCCCGCATCTCGCTCGAACGCCGCCTGCCTGGCGTGCACGTTCATCCGATGGTTCGCAACTACGTGCTCGATCCCTTGGACCGCCCGACTGTCGATGGCCGTCTGCTGGCGCTCTATATCGGCTCGTCGGTCGGCAATTTCTCACCAGAAGAAGCGCGCGCTATTCTGCGTAACCTCGCCTCCATCCTTCGCCCCGGTGATGCCCTTCTATTGGGCGCCGACATGATCAAGGATGAGGAGACGCTGCTGGCCGCCTACAACGACGCCGCGGGTGTCACTGCCGAGTTCAACCGCAATGTGCTTCGTCGTCTGAACCGCGAGCTGGGCGCAAACTTCGATCTCGCAGCCTTCCGACACATCGCCACGTGGAATCCGCATGAGAGCCGCATCGAAATGCACCTACAGGCCCTCCGGCGGCAGGCAATCCACTTTCCCTCGCTGGGGACCATCGAATGCGAAGCCGGTGAAACCCTCCACACGGAGAACAGCTACAAGTTCACCACGCAGACTCTGCGAGACCTCTTCGCCGACACCGGCTTCCGCGCAGAAAAACAATGGCGCGACGACCGCAACTGGTTCTCCGTCACGCTGGCCCGCCTGCTGCCGGACTAGTACAAAGGATGGATCGACCGAAGCTCGATCCATCCTTGTTGTCATCCTGTGCGTGAGCGAAGGACCCGCTTTCCGCTGCACGCCGTGCAGCCAGTTCGCACCGAGGGTGCGAACCCCTTGCTTAAGGGGACGGCTTCAGCCGTCCCGAAATAGCAGCAGGAAAACACGCGGCTTCAGCCGCTGAGGGCAATGTGTTGAAGAAGGCCTCGACCTGTAAAGGATCTCTGGAGACGTCCCTAGCGAATCCTTAAAACCAACTGGGTCCCGCGAGGCGGGACCCAGTTCTCCTTACATTCCACTTCCATCTACTCCAACATCAACAACACCACACCATGTGCCGCCACATTGGCCGTATAAGAACCCTGCTTCGTCCCCAGGTCCTTCGCCGCCCACACATCACGCACTTTGACCGAGCTCTTCGCGCCCGCATCCGCAAACCGCACACTGACCGGAGCCGCCTCCAGACTGCGATTGAACAGCCCCACGGCAACCCTGCCATTGCTCAACGGCTTCGCCCATACCTCCAGCGCACCCTTGGCCCAGACACGATCACCCTGTTTGCCCAGTGCATCCTGGTCGATGGCGATGACCTCTTTGTTCAGCAGGATCGACTTGGTCTCGTCAGTCATCTTGCTCAGGTCATTACCGGCGAGCAGCGGAGCGGCCAATAGAGACCACAAGCTCATGTGAGTGCGGTACTCCTCGGCAGTCATGCGGCCATTGCCGACCTCCAGCATGTCAGGGTCATTCCAGTGTCCTGGCCCGGCATATTTGGAAAGGCCTGCCTGCGAGAAACCGATCTGCGACATCGAAAGATAGCTGTCACTGATGTCGCCGGTCGTCCGCCACAGATTGCCGCCCAGAGACGGCGCCCACGTCCACACCTCATCCCAACCGTACTGGCAAAGCGAGAGCACCATCGGGCGGCCGGTCTTGCGAATAGCGTCCGAGATCTTCTGATACGCCTGCCGCATCAGCTCTGACTGGATCTTCTCACCGTTGGCAGGATCTTTAGCGGCGGCTTCACGCATGATGGTGCGATAGCTGCAGAGATCGTACTTGATGTAGTCGACACCCCACTCGGCCCAGGTCTTCGCATCCTGTTCCTCGTGTTGATAGCTGCCCTCGAAGCGTGCACAAGTCTGCGGTCCGGGCGAAGAGTAGATACCGAACTTCAAACCCTTGGAGTGGATGTAGTCTCCCAGTGCCTTCATGTCCGGAAACTTCTCATTGGTGTGAAGGACACCGCTGGCATCGCGCTTGCCTTCCCAGGTGTCATCGATATTGACGTAGATATAGCCTGCATCTTTCATGCCGCTGGAGACGATGGCATCAGCGGCGGCGCGGACATCGGCATCCGTAACGCGTCCCGCAAAGTGATTCCAACTGTTCCAGCCCATGGGCGGTGTGAGGGCAACGCGTTGCTGCGCAGCAAGCGGCAACGCGACTACGAAGGGGAGCAAACGTAGAAATTTCATGCGACGCCATCCTAGCCGCTTTCCGCCAAATCGCGCCAGTCAAACGCTTCAGTTTCGATTCAGCCTATGCACTGGGTGCTCCGCGTTCCCCTAGGGGCCTGGGCCAGGCCTTTGCGATCCTTGTATCGGCTCAGTTCCACGTATTTCCTCCTATTTCCTTGCCGATCCGCCGATGACATCCATCTGCGGATTTGTGAATATCGTTTCCCAGCGAACTTATCCGGGGCTCAGTAAATCCGGGATCAGCCAGTAAAAGTCCGGGGAGCAGCCAGTAAAAGGCACCCCGTCGTTGACATCTGGCGTCGAACATCAGATGGATAGGCCATGCTTCATCGTCGTCGATCGCGATTATCCGGGGAGCATCTCCACCCGAAAGCTGGTGATTGAAAGCGCCAAGCTGAACGTCATTACCGCGTATGACGCCGAGGAAGCGCTCGCATCTCTGAGACGTTTTCCCCATGTTGACGGAGTGGTGGTAAACGCAACCATGGACGATGGCGGACGATGTAGAGCCCTCATCGACAGCCTGCGGCAGATCGTCGCCGGCATCAGCGTGGTTGTCACCTCCCCCGGAGGGGCACTTGACTCAGACCCACATGATCACCACCGCAATGAGCATCATGTAGATAGTCTCGATCCAAGGAAGCTGCTCGAATGTCTGCAATCCCTCAGAAGAGAGGCCACATCCGAGATTCTCAAACGCGAAAAGTTCTAAGCTACCATCGCTGTCAGGGATAAGCCTGGTGCGGCTATGACCCACGCACCAGGCGTATCTCTCTATGCCGCCCGCTTATCCAGAATCTCTCGAATGGTCGAGGCGGCAACGCCATGCTGTCTGACCAGCTCTCGTAACCGCTGTTCAGAAACACCAAGCTCTTTGGTCCACCAGCGGACCTCCCAGTCTTCGTTGACGTTGATACGGGAGCGGTCCTGCGGTCCACGATGTTTGAGATTGTCAGCCATAAATCACCTCGGCTCTCTGGGATGGAGTTCAGATTTCTAGGGTTGCCGCGGAATCGCATCCCCGTGCCTGCCGAGATAACTCCAATATTTACGTCGGGGATGTCTGAATTTTGTGTGGCCGCCGTCTTCGGAAACTTCCACGACGAGATCGGTGGAGACCTGTCGACGTCGAGACCAGCGCGTCAACATCCATCGGGCACTGACGTCTACAAGGTCCACAACCACTGCAGCTCCCACAGTTCCAACGCAACCTGGATGCTTATATGCGAAGTTGTTGAAGGATGTACGGTGGAGAAACAGGGATTCGAACCCTGGCTATCTTCCGCGCATGAATTTCTGATTTTGAATGGTCGGGGAGAGAGGATTCGAACCTCCGACCCCCTGCTCCCGAAGCAGGTGCTCTACCAGGCTGAGCCACTCCCCGATTCTTGATTGTGAGGATGCCGGCTGCAACACCGCGGGCCTGGAACACGCGCACGAGCCAACTTGATAAGCATACCAGAGGATCGTCCGTCACGCCCGCTACCCCGCCTTCGAATCGAAGTTTCCTGGAAATTCATCGAAAGATTAGACTGGTTGGTCTAACTAGTTGGTCTAGGGGGAAAGTCAGTTCATGGCGGAAGGGACACGGGAACGTCTGTTGGAGGTTGGCCTGAAGCAGATGCGGACTGTCGGCTATGGCGCCGCCGGGATGAAAGAGCTGCTGGATGAGGCCGGTATCCCCAAGGGTTCGTTCTATCACTACTTTCCCAGCAAGGAGGCTTTCGGGAAAGCCGTGCTCGAAAGCTACGCCGCCGGGGAGCTGGCACGGTGGCAGCGCATCGTCGTTGAAGGGAAGGGCGCGCCACTGAAACGCCTGCGCCGTTACTTCGAAGACCTCATCGCCACGTACGGTCCGCAGAACAAGATCAGCGGTTGCCTCGTGGGCGGCATGAGCCTTGAGATCGCCGACCATAGCGACACCATCCAAGCTTCTCTGAAGCAGGCCTTTGCCGGGTGGCGGCAAGGTCTCGCGTCTCTCCTTGAAGAGGCGATGGAGCGCGGCGAACTCGCGCGTTCGGCAAAACCCGATGAACTCGCCGGACTGCTACTCGACGCCTATGAAGGCGCTCTGCTGCGAGCGAAGGGCGAACGCTCCAACGCTCCGCTGGATAACTTCCTCAAGCTCGCCTTCGGAACGTTGCTTACCAAATCCTGATCAGGCAATACACCGGGTGCCCCGGGTCCCTTGGGGACCTGGGCATCGAGCGAAGCTCGACCGTTTTTGTTTGTCATTTCGCAGCGACCGTAGGGAGCGGAGAAATCTGCTTCTCTGCCTCGTAATTGAACGCCCCGCGCGACAGTTCAAATTCATAAAGGCGGGACTATAGAGCGGGCCTTCAGCCCTCGACCGTTCAGTGGACCTGATACCTGGGGCGTTGCCCCAGGCTGGTATAGAGCGCGCCTTCAGCGCTTCAGTTCTGGGGCCCTTTGTTTGTCATTTCGCAGCGACCGAAGGGAGCGGAGAAATCCCATACGGGCGGCATAAATTTTTAAGAATCATTAGACCGACCGGTCTACTCTATTGCTTTAGATCGAAACGATCGCGATAGGAGAAACACCATGAGCAGGGGAATCGCACTCATCACCGGAGCATCCACAGGCATCGGAGCCGTCTACGCCGACCGCCTCGCCAAACAGGGCTACGACCTCATCCTCGTCGCCCGCGACGCCGCCAAACTGCAGCAGCACGCCCAGCGCATCACCAGCGAGACCGGCCGCACGGTCGAGACCGTCGCCGCCGATCTGGTCAACAAGAGCGACCTCGCCCGCGTCGAGGATATCCTGCGCAGCAACCAGAAGATCACCGTTCTCGTGAATAACGCAGGCCTCGGCGCCACCAGCAAACTCATCGACTCTCCCGTCGACGAGATGGAGCACATGATCACCCTGAATGTGACCGCCCTCACACGCCTGACGCAGGCGGTTCTTCCTGGCTTTGTCGAGCGCAAGCAAGGCACGCTCATCAACATTGCCTCTATCGTTGCCGTTGCTCCCGATCTGCTCAATGGTGTCTACGGCGGCACCAAGGCCTTCGTCCTCGCGCTCACGCAATCTCTCTCTAACGAACTCAAGGACAAGGGCATCCGCATTCAGGCTGTCCTTCCGGGAGCCATCGACACGCCCTTCTGGGACAGGCTGAAGTATCCGGTCCACAACCTTCCCGCCGGGATGGTCATGACGCCGGAGAATCTCGTCGATGCCGCCCTTAAAGGCCTCGAGCTCGGGGAGCTCATCACGATTCCGTCTCTGCCGGATGTCGCTGACTGGGAAAAGGCCGACAGCGCTCGCAAGGCTCTTGCCCCCAACCTCTCGAAGCAACTCCCGGCCGCACGCTACGGCATCAACGCATGATTCTGCCCACAGAGGCAGAATCATGCAGGTAGCTCCGGCCACACACCCTCCGGTGTGCCGGAGCTTCCTGCGATAGAGGAAAGCTGAAGCTGGTGGGAGCCGAGGGCTTCAGCCCTGGGCCTTTGCTGACAGCAAGAGAGAGCCCAGGGCTAAAGCCCATTTACTTTTACGCCGTTGTCAGCGGGCTGAAGCCCGCTGCTCCCACCTCTTCGAGCTACTCCAGAATTGTCACCCCAATTAAATCCTCCATCGGATAATAGCTCGAACAGTCGTATACGAAAGATTTCGTTGGTATCTACGAAGGTCTTCGGATATCTTTTCGGGTAGGAGGAGGTAATCCTGTGAAATGCCTTGTTGCCGCTCTTGCCGTTGCGCTGCTGATCTCATCGCAGTATATTCCGGCTCAGTCGCAGGCTCCATTAACGCTTGATACGGTTGTTCTTTCTATCCCCGCAGCGCCGGACAAGCCTCCGCTGACCTTTACTCTTGGCGACCTGATGCGGGTCTACAAAAACCCCGGCCTCAGCGTTGCCATCGTGGAAGACAACAAGCTCACATGGGCCAAAGGCTTCGGTGTCGTCGCCACTGGCAGCACCACGCCAGTAACAACCGAGACACTCTTCCAGGCCGCATCCATCAGCAAACCCATCGCTGCCGCAGGAGGTCTGTGGCTGGTCGAACACGGCAAGCTCAAGCTCGACGAGGATGTGAATCTCACGCTGAAGAGCTGGAAGGTGCCGGAGAATCAGTTCACCGCAAAAGAGAAGGTCACTCTGCGTCGCCTTATGAGCCACAACGCAGGCATGAATGTGCATGGCTTCCTGGGGTATGAGCAGGGAACGCCGATTCCGACCGTGAAGCAGACGCTCGACGGACTTGCGCCGGCAAACAACGCTCCCATTCGTGTCACCGTGGTTCCGGGAACAGAGTGCATTTACTTCGGCGGTGGCGTCACGGTCGAAGGGCTGTTGATGCAGGAGGCATCGGGAGAACGGTTCGAAGACTTCATGCTTCATCATGTCCTTCTCCCTGCAGGCATGAAGAGCAGTACCTTCGAGCAGCGCCTTCCTCCGGAGCTTGCAGCGCGCGCCGCTACAGCCACGCGTCCCGACGGGAAGGCCGTGCCTGGAAAGTGGCATATCTATCCGGAACTGGCGCCGGACGGCCTTTGTACCACACCGAGTGATCTCGCGCGCTTCGGCATCGAGCTTTCGCTTTCGCTCGAAGGTAAGGCGATCACATTCTTTCGCAGGCGATGACGCGAGAGATGCTGACGCCGCAATGCCATGACGCACCCGGCGATTCAGGCGGCATGGGGTTGGGCTTCGGCGTCGGTTATCGCGGCCATCCTGGACAGTTCCGTCACACCGGCGGTAACGAAGGATTCGAGTCCTATCTGTTCATGGATGCTGACAGTGGTTGGGGCATCGCGCTGATGGGGAACTCTGACTCTTTTCATCTCATCTACCCGCACATCGCCGAAACCATTGCCAGGGCTAAGAACTGGCAGTACCCGGCGAAGAAGATTTCGCTGCAGGAGACGCTTCCTTTGGTCGAAGCGCGATTAGGTACGGATGCGGCGCTCGCTACGTATGACCAGGCCAGGGCCGCTGATTCCGCCGAAAGCAAAAGCTCCGCAGCGCTCAATGGCCTTGGCTATCATCTGCTGACGCAGAACAAAGTGGAAGACGCCATCAAGGTCTTCCAGCGAAATACGGCACTGCATCCGGAAGACGCCAACACCTTCGACAGTCTGGGAGAGGCTTTTATGAAGGCTGGCAAGAAGGAGCTTGCGATCAGTAACTACGAACGCTCCTTGAAACTGAATCCGGACAACGGCAACGCCCGGGCGCAGCTGAAGAAGCTTCGGCCGTAACGTCTTTCGTTACTTCGTTTCGACAGACTGTAGATGGAACGTAATCGTTCCGAAGACCAGCGGAAGATGCGCGCGGATCTGTACCGGCAGATGGCGCGCATCGTCCGTGTACCAGATCCAGATATTGCCGCGGTTCTTCACGATGCCCGCATCGGCCGTGGGCTGCACGCGGATGGTCTGAAAGGTTCCTGCCGGCGTCTTGATCTCTTCCTTGGCTTCGGCCTTCATCGTTATCGGCACCACGCGCATCGAGTCGGCCAGCAGCAGCGTTATGTTCTGTCCCACCACAATCGGCTGTGATGCCGCATAGAAGATCGCCGAAAGGGAATCGGTGACGCACGCCGGAATCGGCGCTTCCTGCTGCTTGGTATTGCCCTTGATCAGGTTGCGCTCGAAGAGCATCTGCTTGCCGGCGGCAGAGTTGAAGGTCAGGTCGGTGTTAACCTTGCGCCGGCCTTCCTGGATTTGTTTGGAGAAGCTCGCAGAACATCCCGTGTGGGCGTCGAAGCTCGACTGATACTTATCCGACACCGGGTAGAGCATGTTCACCGCACCCAGTGTGTCCGCCGTTGCCGTCACCTTCATCTGCCCATTGACGTTCTCCAGACGAAACACCGCCTGCCCTGCGGTAAAGACACGCCAGTCGACCGTAAATGTAAGAGTCTGCGGGCTTGCGAAGGTATAACCGGCCTGGGGCGCGGCCATTGCCGGAGCGACGGCAGGCGCTGCCGATTGTGGCTGTTGTGTGTTGCCGGCGGCAGAGAGCGCAAGGATAGCGGCGACGGCGAAAAATCGTCTGGTCAATCGTCTGGTCAAATGCAAACTGCTGCCCATTCTCTCAGGAGGATCAGCGAGGCCAAAACAGCAGCCGCGCTACCAGGGCCGCATAAATCGCCGACGCACCCATAAGGGCATTGTACTCGCGGTGACGCAGGTAAAGCTCCCGCGAGAAGTTCCCCTTCGTCGCTGTCGTACGCGCAGGTGTCAGCCTTGGCAACAGCCGAGGAACACGCTTGGCATACGCGTCGAAGTCAGAAAAGTGCGCGCGCAGATACTCCTCTTCCGACCGGATCGTCGGCAGGTAGATCGCCAGAAACATCGCCACCAGCACTACGGCCATCGGCCAGCTCCGCGCCGCTACTGCAAACCCCACCGCGATCAGAATCGACCCCAGATACAAGGGATTCCTCGTGTGCGCATAGGGTCCCGTCTGCGTCAGCTCCGCATTCTTCTTCACGTACCCCGCGGCATATCCACGCAGCCACAGCCCGCAGCCTACGACCGGAATACTTGCCAGCAATGTGATCACGCTGGGTCTTGCCACATATAGAAAGATCGCTGCGCAGACAAATCCCAGCGGCACGCGGATGCGGCGGGCAATCTTCTGCCATCGTGTGCGTTGAGCACTCATGCATTGTTCTCCAGAAGTTCAAGTGCGGCCGCCTCAACCTGGTCGACCGAAATACGCAACAGCCCGGCCTCCGGTGTGGCATGCCGCCGATGATCACGCACGCTGATGGCATCGCGAAGCACGCGGCTGCGCGTTCCATACGGGCCATTGCGCGTGGGATCCGTTGGTCCATAAATGCCCACCACTGGCACTTGCAATGCCGCAGCAAGATGGAGCGGCCCCGTATCGCCGGCAACCACCAGCCTCATGCGGCGCGTCAGCGCAATGAGCTGTGCAATATTCGCAACCACAGGCTTCGCTGCACCTTCGCTGCTGCGCACCACAACGGCCGCCAGTGGATCTTGTTCATGAACGGCGTTCACCAGGACAGAGTATCCGTTCCTGCCAAGCCGCAGCGCCAGTTCTCCATACCGTTCGGCAGGCCACTGCTTCGCTCCCCATCCTGCCGATGGAGCGAGCATCACGGTTCGCCCCTTCGCCTGTATGTCGATCTGCGTCTCGGCCCATCGTTCCGCATCCGGATCGATCGGAAGTGCAACCTGTGCCGGAGCCAACTGCACGCCAAGAGCGCTCGCAATCTCACAGCCCTGCTCAATCACATGCTCCGCGCGCGTTGCTACTTTCGTTCCATACATCCAGCTTGCCTGTTTCTCACGCGGCTCAGCGGGACCCACAATCTGTTTCGCCCCACTCAGCTTCGCGATGATTGCCGAGCGGATTGAGCCTTGCAGATCGATTGCAATCTGATACCGCCGAGCTCGTAGCTCACGCCGTAACTGCAGAATGCTCTGCAGTGTCGTTATCGAAGCCGGGTGCTTGCTCCAGGCACGTGTCTCGGCGAAGTGCACCTGATCCACCAGAGGCTGTTCCGCCGAACGTGGCTTTGCTGTTATCGATGTTTCAAGTAACGGCGCCCAGTGCGGTTCTACGACCCATCCGATCTCGGAGTGAGGAAACGCCTGACGCAACGCTGTAATCGCCGGCATGCCATGCAGGATGTCTCCCATGGCGCCGGTGCGCACCACCAGAATGCGGGGCGCGGAGTCAGGCTTGCGATGAAGATCGAAGGTCAAACTTCGATTGTCGCAGAAGCGGTCACTGCAGGGGCAGCATCTGTTGCAGATCAGCCCACACGGTGGCCGGATCGGTAAACACGGCATCCAGATAGGCAACCCGCATTCCCGGCAACGACGCCGGCAGCTTTACGGCATCTTTCTCCGTCGTAATCACCGCATCACAAAGCATCTGCTGCGCCCGTTCACTGATCGATGCAATCTCTGCCGCGGTATAAGCATGGTGATCGGGAAATGCCTGCTGCGACACCAGTGGAATACCGGCACGCTTCAGCGTCGTGAAAAAGTCCAGGGGCCGAGCAACACCGCAGAAGGCCATGGCGCGTTCGGGTCGTGGTTCCTCCAGCCGCAGCGAGCGCCGGATGATCCATCGCCGCGCCATCGGAGCATAGTGGTGTACCGCCAGCGAAAGCTGCGAGGCTTCCTCTTCGCGCAACACTACCACGTGCGCTCGGCGTAGATTCTCGAGTGGCTCACGCAGGTTGCCGGCCGGCAGCAGCAGATCGTTGACGTCCTCTCGCGTCAGCAGGGCAATCTCCAGATCGCGATGCAACTGACGATGCTGCATGCCATCGTCGAGAAGGTGTAGTGCTGCGCCGCTCTTTACCTCGGCCAGAAGCCCGGCATC
>JABFXN010000158.1 GCA_013361705.1 Acidobacteriaceae bacterium | reverse complement strand
TGAACCGGAAATGTGGGTTTCTGCGCTCTCGTGTGGTGACTCTAAGCAGTCTGGTCCAATTTCCCGTCCTTCATGTGAACCCTGCGGTGCGCATAGGCGGCTGCCTCTTCATCATGCGTGATCATCAAGATAGTCTGACCTAGACGCTCGTTCAGGTCCTTGAGTAGCTTGAGCACCGCCATCGAGTTCTGGCTGTCGAGGTTTCCTGTCGGCTCGTCTGCGAGCAAAATGGCGGGCCGGTTCACGATGGCGCGGGCAATCGCAACTCGCTGCTGCTGCCCACCCGACAGCGCCCGGGGCTTGTGTTTGAGCCTCTCCGCGATTCCAAGTAGATGAAGAACGTCCTGGAAGGGGGAATCAAGATCTGTCCCATTCCCGCCGATGTATTTCACAATCTTGATGTTGTCTTCTGCTGAAAGAGTTGGCAGCAGGTTGTACTTCTGAAATACAAAACCTACCGTGTTCTTTCGCATGTTCGTCCGTTCGGCATTCGTCATGTGAGACAAATCCTTGCCTCCAATATGGATGCTTCCGGTCGAAGGGGGAGTCAGCCCTCCGAGGATATTGAAGAGGGTGGACTTGCCTGATCCAGACGACCCGACGACAGCGATGAACTCGCCTTTGGCAACGTCTAGATCCATCCCGCGCAGGGCATGTACATCCACGTCGCCTACCCGGGATGTCTGGGTCAACTGGCGGACCTGAATAACGGGCATCTTACTCATAAGAGAGAGCCTCCGTCGCGTCCTGACGAACCGCTTTGAGGCCCGGAACAATTGCGCCGGCCAGAGATCCAACAATGGCGATTGCTCCGGTAATGGGCCACCATGCGTACACTGTCTCCTGCGTCATTCCACCTGGTGCAAAGTGAACGATCAGCCATTGAGTGACATACGTCAGTAGAATGCCGACGATGGTTCCTATGATTGCCAGCAACAAAGTCTCGCGTAAGAGCATGTTGAGGATCATGCCTGAGGAACTGCCGACTGCCTTAAGAATGCCGATCTCCCTTGTTCGTTCAAGAACCGCCGTATACATGGCCATGAAGACGACAATGAACCCGACGATCATGGCAACGCCAATCACGACATAAGTGAAGTTGCGCAGCAGGCCTACACTGCTTACCTGAAGCAGTGAGGTGTAGTACTCCATGGTGTAGATGGGATATTCCGGGTAGGTCTTCCGCAGTGCATCGACAATGCTCTGTGCTTTACCGGAATCGTCGACCTTGAGATACACCTGGCTCAGGCGGCCAGGATTTCCCGTAACGCGTTGCAGCACGGGTAATTTGACGCAGATACGAGCCAGCTTCCCGGGCTCGTAGATTCCGGAGATAGTCCACTTCTGTGTCAGCAGCGTGACGGTGCTGCCCACGTGCAGATGCTTTTCACGGGCATATGGTTCGTCCACGATCATGTCCATGTCGTTGACCGGAGGCCCACCCTGCGTGAAGCGGAACCCTCCGCTCATACGGGTGAACTGATCAAGATCGATGCCGGTGATCGTATCGAAGAGTTCGAGCGGCTGCACCATCGTTCCAGTTGCCAACACAATATGCGGTTCCTGCCGAAGCATGTTGACGAACTTATCGCTCATCGGGGAGGAACTCAGCGTCAGTGCCGACGAGGCGCCGGGAGCGCGTACCAGAATGTCTGCTCCACTTCCACGCGCACGGCGAGCTGATTCATGCAAAGTGCCATTGCTGACTCCGACGAGGGTGAGGATCATGGTCACTTCAACCGCGATGGCCAGAATGCTGAGCAGCGTTCGAACAGGCCGGTGTGCAAGATTGGCAAATGTGAGCTTGGTAAGCAATATTGAAATTCTATCGGATTGACACTTTTCCCGGTTGGACTCATGACTCCAGAGCATTTTCCCTATAGGTGTAGTGCAGGGATTCCGCATCTATGGGCATTTTCCGCAATGAAAATGCCGCTGCACTCCTATAACGGACGAGCATCACCGAAGCGCTCTCGCGAGGATGAAAAATGTCGTCATCCCTGAACATTGGGGATCCAGGGTAAGCGCTGAAGGCGCGTTCTATACCAGCCTGGGGCAACGCCCCAGGTTTCCGTGCCAGAAGCACTTAAAGGGCTGAAGGCCCGCTCTATAGTTCCCCACTAAAGGCGCATTTATCGTTATGCGCGAGGGCATTTTTCTGTAACCCTGAGGCGCCATAGCGTCCTACCCATAGCGTCCTACCCATACACTCCCAATCCTCTGCGTCTTTCTTAAATAAAGATCGTTGATGGCCGCGCGCAGTTCGGTCTCCGGCGTATGAGTGTAGCCTGCTCTATATCGTCTGCATCGTGATGCTCGTGGCGGCTGTCCCATTCCATGGTCGATTGATGCTTGGTGCCTTCGTAGGAGAGAGGGAATATAGAACGGGCCTTCAGCCCTTTAATATCCTGTGGGCTCCGATACCTGGGGCGTTGCCCCAGGCTGGTATGGGAGGCGCCTTCAGCGCTTGAACAGCACGCCCTTAGGCCGCCTTCTTCCGCCTGCTGCTCTTTTTCGCCTTCGTCCGCTTTGGCTTCTTCGTCTCCGCGAGACTGTTGCGCAGCGCATCCATAATATTGACGACTTTGGCCTTCGTCGGCTGCGGCTCTTCTTCAGGAAGTGGTTTGCCTTTGCGCTTTGCCTCCACCAATTTCTTGACGGCGGCATCGTAGTCATCTTTATAAGCGCTGAGATCGAACTTTGAGGTGCTTCCGTTGATGAGCTGCTTGGCTAGAGACAGCTCATCTGCATCAACAGCTACATCTTTCGTCCCAGTCAGCGCTGATTTGGAGTCGCGAAGCTCATCCTCATACCGCAAGGTATAGAGCATCAACCCTTTCTGTTTCGGGTCAGAGGGAGCTGCGATTGCGACAAGATGTTCGCGTCCGCTGAAGGCGATCTCGCCGATGCCGTAGGTGTTCGTCTGTTGTAGCGCCTTGCGCATGATGCTGAGCGCCTTGGCCTGACTGTCTTCTTTGGGCGCTACAAAGTAGGGCCGATCGAAGAGGGCCGCGGGCAGATCCTCCGCCTTCACAAACTGCGCAATCTGCATCGTCGTCGATGTGGAGAGGCGCAGCTTCTTGAGCTCATCCGGATCGATCTCGATATATCGGTTCTTGGCGTACTCGTAGCCTTTGACGATATCGGCGGCGGCGACTTCACCGTGCTCGTCGACATTGCGATGGTGGACTCGCTGATGCGTCTTCCGATCGATCTGATGAAACTCGACCTGGCGTGCAGGATTGGTCGCCGGAAAGATCTTGACTGCGATGGATACGAGCGAAATCTGAAGCGATCCGGACCACGTAGGACGACCTGGCATACTGAGCGACTCCTTTGACCTCGCATCATTCGATGCGAGATCTCCCAGTAAGTGTCGCTCAACGTCTGCGGGCGCCCGCCGGCTCGCGAAGAGGCGGGCAGCCACCGGTTAGATGTGGGTGACAACAACCAGGAAGACGGCTGCGAGAAGCGCAATGGCTCCCAACAGCAGGCCGGTGATGTAGCGTGCGGCAAAGCGTTCGCTGCCCGGCTTGGGGCGGGTGACGCCTACGCCCCAGATGAATGATTCGCTGACCCACTCCGTAAACTTGCCCATGGCAACCTCCATAAATCAGCTGCGTTCTTAGGATGTCGCTACCCGGGTCCCGGAGTATGCAAATCTTGCTGCAATGGAGAGGCGTACTCTTAAAACATGAGTTCGGCCGACCGCATTCTGGTGCTCCGCAACCGGGACCTGGTTCCCCTGTTGCCGGAGCCGGTGCAGGCAGCGGAGCAGCCTTGGTCGGGTGTGGTGCTGGAGCGCCACTCCGTCAAGCCGATGGAGATCCCCGAGCACGAGCACGGCGATCTGTGCCTCCACCTGCAACTCAGCGGCGATTCGGACTTCGAGTGGTGGACAGAAGGGAAGAACCGCATCGAGACCACCGCTCCGGGATCGATGATCGTGCTGCCGGCGGGCACCCGCGACCGGCTGCGCTGGACCGGCCCTTCGGAGCGTCTGCTGCTGTCGCTGCGGTCAAACGAGATTGCCAGGCTGGCAGAGGAGACTACCGGCTCGCCGGAGGTGAACTTCTCGCCGCACTGGTCGGCGGCCGACAGCGGTCTGCGCAACCTGCTGTCGGAGATGGGCAGACAGGTACAGGACGGCTGGCCGCTGGGAAGCCTGTATGCCAACCTGCTGTCGCTGGACCTGCAGCACCACCTGCTGCGGAAGTACGCAGGTGGAGCGTACAAGGCCGCAGTCATCAAGGGCGGGTTGCCGCGGCCGCAACTGCGGCGGGCGATGGAGTTCATGAACGAACATCTGACCACGGATCTGCATCTGGACGAGATCGCGGAAGAACTGGAGATCAGCCCCTTCCACTTCGCGCGTGCGTTTCGCAGCAGCACTGGACAGACTCCGCATCAGTATCTGCTGGACAGGAGGATGGACGAGGCCAAGGTATTGTTGAAGCACTCCAGGGAACCGGTGGGAGAGATCGCAATCCGCTGCGGCTTCAAGTCGCCGGTGAATTTCACGAGAGCCTTCCGCGAGCGCGTCGGATGCACGCCAACAGAGTGGCGGCTTGGTGCGTAAAAGAAAAGGCCGACATAATGTCGGCCCCTTACACATCTATAGATAGGGCCTTCAGCCCTTTAACTTCAAATGTGCCCCGATACCTGGGGCGTTGCCCCAGGCTGGTATGGAACGCGCCTTCAGCGCTTAGTACCTTCCCTGCCCGGGTACCCTACCCTCGCAACGCTAGGGTGGGCGGGAGTCCACAAAATCCCACCCATTAGAAAGACCAACTACTCTTTCTCACCCGAGTTAAGCTGTGGCATCTCGGTGCCCTGGCTCAGCTTGATCAGGCCTGACTTGGCGTAGCTCAGCAGCTTCTCGCGCGTGTCGATGATGTCGAGGTTGCGCATGGTGAGTTGGCCGATACGGTCGCGGGGCGAGAAGGTGCTCTCGCCCTTCTCCATGGTCAGGCGCTCGGGCTTGAAGGTCAGGTTGGGTGAGTCGGTGTTCAGGATCGAGTAGTCATTGCCGCGGCGCAGCTCCAGCGTGACCTCGCCGGTGATCGGCTTGGCCACCCAGCGGGTTGCGGCCTCGCGCAGCATGATGGCCTGCGAGTCGAACCAGCGTCCCTGGTAAAGCAGGCGGCCCAGCTTGCGGCCGTTGTCGCGGTACTGCTCGATGGTGTCTTCGTTGTGGATGCCGGTGATCAGACGCTCGTAGGCGGCGAAGATCAGCGCCATACCCGGAGCCTCGTAGATGCCGCGGCTCTTGGCCTCGATGATGCGGTTCTCGATCTGGTCGCTCATGCCCAGGCCATGACGGCCGCCGATGCGATTAGCCTCGAGCATCAGTTCAACCGGGTCGCTGTACTCAGTGCCGTTCAGCGCAACCGGGAAGCCCTCTTCAAAGCGGATAGTGATCTCTTCGGCTTTGACCGGAACATCGTCTCGCCAGAAGGCCACGCCCATGATGGGCTGTACGATGCGGAAAGACGAGCTCAGCAGCTCCAGGTCCTTGGCCTCGTGAGTCGCGCCCAGAATGTTGGAATCGGTCGAGTAGGCCTTCTCCGCCGACATCTTGTAGGCGAAGCCCGAACGTTGCATGAACTCCGACATCTCGGCGCGGCCGCCCAGCTCATCGATAAAGGTGGAGTCGAGCCACGGCTTGTAAACCTTCAGGTCAGGGTTGACCAGCAGGCCATAGCGGTAGAAGCGCTCAATGTCGTTGCCCTTGAAGGTCGAGCCGTCGCCCCAGATGTTGACGCCGTCTTCCTTCATCGCGGTCACCAGCATGGTGCCGGTCACGGCACGGCCGATGGGCGTGGTGTTGAAATAGGTCACACCGGCGGTGGTGATGTGGAAGGCGCCGGACTGCAGGGCGGCGATACCCTCGCGGACAAGCTGCGCGCGGCAGTCGATCAGACGAGCCTTCTCCGCGCCGTACTCCAGCGCCTTGCGAGGAATGGCATCGTAGTCGGCCTCATCGGGCTGGCCGAGATTAGCCGTATAGGCGTACGGAATCGCACCCTTCTGTTTCATCCAGTGCAGGGCGGCGGAGGTGTCCAGGCCGCCGGAGAAGGCGATTCCGACCTTCTGGCCGGTAGGTAGGTGTTCCAGGATGACCGACATTCAAACCTCAAGGTCTCAGCGAGAGTGCTGGACGTTTTTCTTTATTTTACGTGGTGGATGTGAGGAGTCGGATTGGGCTCTACTTCGCCGGCCGGGAATTCACGATATGTTTCATCAGATCGCGCAGAGCTGGATCTTTTTCCGTATCCATGGCCTGCTCCAGGGCCTTCTGGGCCTCCGCGGAGCGGTCGCGGCTTAGCCACTCGATCGCGGCAATACGCCTCCCGAACTCCTGCCCGGCCAGGAAGGCGATGGACTGCTTGCGCAGGCGTACCACCGTATCCTCATCGAGCTTCGATTGCAGCGAGGCCAGGGCGGTGAGCGCGTTGGCGGCATCGTCCGGATTAGGGGAGCTCTTCGTCACCCATGCTTCCAGTGTCGGAGCGCAGGCGCGGGCGGCCTGAGCAGCGTCCACCGTGGTGAGCGCATTGGCGACGGCGAGGTTGACCTGTGCGCCCAACGCAGGGTCCTGGCAGAGTCCGACGACATACGACTCTCCCGACCGTGGGGCCAGCCGGAACAGGGAACCCATCATGCTAAGAGTGACGCCAGAGTCGGTCTCTTTCTGCAGTGCAGATTTCAGCGCCGGTGTCGCGCTGCGCACGTTGTCTGTGCCCAGCCGCATCGCGGCAAGGCGCCGCACCTCCGGCTCGGAGTGCGAGAGCGCCTTCATCAGGGAGTCAGGATCGACGCCGATGCCACGCTCCTGCAGAGCTTCGCGGGAGGACTTGGGCGCGCGATGTTCTGATGTCGTGGCCGCTGGAGCTTGCGGCGATGCAGTCTGTGCCTGCGCCGTGGCCGTGAATGCCACAAAGATGCCAAACCACCGCAGCCAGCTCGATCCCCACCGCGGCCAGCTCGATTCCACAGATCGGTACATCTCGATACAACTCCTCTTAAAAGTCTAGACCTACGGCAGCTTCGCTACTGCTATGACCGTGCGAATGCGAGTAGCGGTTCGATGTCGTTCTTGTCCGCAGCGCGCAAGGCATCGATATAGGCGCTCCGGATATTCCCCTGGGCCACGATGTCAGCGCCACCCCAGGTAAAGTCGGGGCGGCCTGATAGTTTGGCCAGAACATCAGCTATCAGCCGTGCATGTCTCCCGTTTCCATTCGCGAACGGGTGAATGAAGACAAGCCGGTGATGAAAGCGTATTGCGATCTCATCGGGTGGGAATGTCTCGTGTTCGAGCCAATAACGCGTGTTCCCGATCAGAATCGCCAACTGCTCCCGAATCTGGTGATGAGGGATGCCGATGTTCTTTTCGGTCGTGCGATACAGGCCGGCCCATCTCCATGTCTCATCGAACATGCGGCGATGGAGCTCACGAAGATAGGACTCCGACAACGCATCTTCTTTTGCAAGCGTCCTCGGGTTGAGCGCCCATGAGTACGCTACGACGATGTTCTCTCGTTCCCATTGGTTCAACTCTTCCTTGGTCGTGAGGTTGGGAATGAGGTCGGCCTGTTCGTCGGGGGAGAGAGGTGTGTTTCCCTCGCCGGTCGTAAAGAGCGTCATCGGCTCGGCCCACTGTGCCTCACGCGTCGTGTCTGGGCTTCGATCGCCTGTTCTACGTTGCCACTGGCCTGGTCTTCCAGCGCCATGGAGTGTTCTACGCGACGAACGGTGAGAGAGGCTGCATCGCGCGCGCGCGCAGCTAACGTCTCCTCGATCGTCGCACCACGGGGAACGAAGGCATAGACAAGATCGCAGTCGAGCGCATTCGCACATGCGCGCAGACTTCGAAGCGTGATTCGATCGTCCACCTCCGCTTTCTCTTGTTGCGAAGCTAGAGAGCGATTCGCTTTGAGGCGACGCGCCAACTCACTGGAGGACACTCCCATTGCTTCTCGAAGAGCCCGAATCCACCCTTTTGGCGGGCGAGGCAACTTCACGGACCGAAGAGACTGCACCATTCTGTCGATTTGCTGGGCGCGAAGCTGGCGGAAGTTCTCCTTCATAGTGGCACTCCATGACTATCCATAGATGAACAAAATGCCAATCTATGACTATTTTAAGATAGATAAATCATGGATAAATGTCTATTTATAAATATGAATATTTGATGGATGTGTATATCTATAAATAGACAATCGTTAGAAGCATCCCTAAATTCCTAACAAAATCGAATTATGTCGATAGGCCCAGCCTAGGACGATCACACGCCGAACTGCCGCAAGTGGTGATCGATGTGGATGTACTGAAAGGCGGCCCATTCCTCCGGCGTAAGCTTGCCGAAGAAGAAGTGGGGCTGCCTGGTGCAGCCGGCGGGGCCGCCAGCCTGGAAGCAATCAAGCCGATCGATGAGGTTTTGGCGCTCGATTGCCAGATCGCGCTCGTCTGCCACCACTGCGCTGGGATGTCCGGGAGCGTTGTGGGCCATCGGTTTTCCGCGAAACATGGAGTTGATCGCGGCGCGGCCGAAGATGCGGCCCAGCAGCGCTCGCGGTGGTGTCAGCTCTCCTGCAGCCATACTCAGGGCGATCCCGCAGTGCGCCAGTGCCTGAGCGGCATTCATGCTGCCCCATTGCGGTCTGCTCTCGGGCGTCAGCTCTGCCATGCGCTGCTTCACCTCCGCAAGGGTGGCGGCCTCAAACAAGTTCTTCATGGACGTTCTCCCTATTGCGATGCCGCGCTCCATTTGCACTGACGGAGCGCGGCACACATTATTGCTGGTGGACCACACAGCCGCAGGTGGGCTGATGGTAGCGGCCGTTGGCTTCGACGGTGCCGCCCTTGCCGTACATGTTGTGTGGGCGAACCCAGTCCGTAAGGCTGCGGAAGGGGCCGTTCTCTTCGCGCCCCTTGGGTGTGACTTCGATGATCCGGTAAGCGCCGAGGAACTCTTCGCCGCCGCGGCCAAAGGTGGCGTAGGTCAGATAGATCTCACCTTTGTCGTTCTTATAGAAGACGCTATCGCCGGAGAGGTCTTCAACACCGGCAGCCCACCCGGGTGCCTGCTGAAAGTTGTAGAGAGCCGTGCCCGTGGCGACCTGTTCCGGCGTGAATGAAACATTGAAGTCGTAGTTGAAGTCGGAGCCGAAGGACGAGACCCAGGGGAAGTGCCAGTCCATGCGCTTGCGGACTACCTCAATCTCCTCAATCGGCGCACGCGCAACGGCGGCATAGGTGATGTCGTGATTGCGCAGGTGTTCCAGAATGCCGGCGACATGATCGACCTCGAAGGAGCAGCCGACGCATTGCGTCTTCGCACCAGGGCCCATCATGAAGTGCTTAATGAAGAGCTGGCTGCGGCCGTCGAAAAGCTGGCTCAGCGTGACCTTGCCTTCGGGGCCGTCGAAGACATACTCCTTGTCGATCTTGACCCAGGGCAATGAACGCCGCTCTTCGCTCAAAGCGTCGCGCTGACGGGTTAAGGCCTTCTCTTTGACGAGAAATTTTCTGCGAGCTTCGATCCAGGCTTCGCGCGAGACGACATTCGGGTTCTCAATAGTAGGCAACGGCATGGTGCTATCTCCTCTGGTCCGCGCCGGGCGCGGGTGGTTGCGGGTTCTGCCTGCGGGATGCTTTTGCGATGAGCGCCGCAACTCCGCCACCGGCGGCGGTGCTGACGACGATCATTCCCAGGGTGGAAAAGCAGAAGGGGCACATAAGTGTTCTCCGTGGGCTTGCTATGGAAGTGACACCCGGAGGAGGGAGCTTTCGACAGGCGAGGGAAAATCAGCGAAGTTTTTCGAGGAGGAAGTTCCGCACAGCCGGATCTTCGGAGAGACCGATGGCGCGCTCGAAGGCGTGCTGGGCGTCTTCGGCCTTCCCGAGCCGTTGCAACAGATGCGCCCGCACCGCCCAGTAGGGCTGATACGTCGTGACGGCCTTCGGCTCAATGGCGTCGAGCAACTGCAGCGCCGCTGCCGGGCCGGACGCTTCCGCAACGGCTGCCGCATGGCCCGTCCTGGTGCCGAGCGTGGGAGAGATGCGGAGCAACTGTTCGTAGAAGAAGACGATGGCGGGCCACTCGGTTTGTCCACTGTGCGCACGTTCCGCATGGACGGACTGGATGGCGGCTTCAAGCTGAAACCGGCCCGGGCGTAGCGCCTTGGCCGCGGCGGTCAGGTGTTGTTCTGCCTCTTGAAGATGAGCTTGCGACCACAGTTGCGGGTCCTGTTCGGAGAGCGGAACATAGCGGCCGTCAGAATCTCTGCGGGCCTTGCGCCGGGCCTCGCAGTGGAGCATCAGCGCGAGCAGACCGCGGACCTCCGGCTCTTCCGGCATCAATGCAAGCAGCACGCGCGCAAGCCACAACGCCTCTTCCGCAAGATCTTTGCCGCGATGGTCGATGCCCATCAGGTCATCCCAGCCGATTCCGTAGGCCGCGTAGATTCCTTCCAGCACTGTGTTCAGGCGTTCGGGAAGCTCGCGTTCTTCAGGAACACGAAAGGGAATGCCGCCATAGTTGATCTTGGTCTTCGCACGCACCAGCCGCTGGCTCATGGTGGATGGCGAGACCAGAAAGGCTGGTGCGATACGCGCGGCATCGAGACCGAGGACAGCCTGCAGCATGAGCGGCGTGTGCATCGCTGGGTCGATAGCCGGATGCGCACAGACAAAGAGCAGCTTCAGCCGTTCGTCGGGAAACGGAGACGATCCATCTGGATCGAAGCGGCTTTCGTTCAATGTCAGCAGAGCAGATTCGTTGGCTGCGACGACCTTCTTATGGCGCATGACGTTGAATAGCGAACGCCGTGCGACAGTGAGCAGCCAGGCCTCGGGGCTGTGCGGCACACCATCGCGCTGCCATGTGTTTAACGCAGCAACCAGAGCCTCACTCAACGCATCTTCCGCGCTGGCCAGGTCGCGGGTGTGCGCGGAGAGATAGGCGATCAGACGGCCATACGACTCGCGCGCCACGCGTTCGATGGTGCGATCGATCTCGTTGCGGCCGTCTGAACTCATGTGGTGATCCGCTGCTTGGACTCAGGAGAGAGCGGGCGCGCCTCTACGGCTCCTCCTGCTGCCGCGGGGCAACGCGCAGCCCAGTCCAACGCCACATCGATGGAGGGCAGCTCGAGGATGATGAAGCCGGCAAGCTGTTCTTTGGTATCGGCGAAGGGGCCGTCCTGCAAGCGGCGATGGCCGTCCTGCAGACGCACGGTGGTTGCAGTCTCCGGAACTTCAAGAGGATCGCCGCCGACATGGATGCCCGCCTCTACCATAGCGGTGAAGTACGATCTCCAGGCGGCGATGTAGGGATCGTCCGGGCCGTTCCTGCGTTTGGAAAACTGCTCCGGTGTTTCGTAGATCATCAGGGCGAATTGCATCGCTGTCTCTCCTAAGGGATGCTTTCATCCCTTATACATATGACACGCGAGCTGGCGCCGATTCGACATCTCACGGGAACAAAGATGAAGGACACAGTGTCTAGAGCAGTGGCGCGGGCCGAGGTGACGAGCCGGTGATATGAAAACGATGTGGTCCAGAGTGGTCTTCGCATTCATTCTCGCCCCGATGTTGGGATCCCGGCCCGCACCCGCGCAACGTAGCACGTCGGTCATAGATCCGGAACGGATATCCGGCCTATGGGGGAGGCCTCGAATGGACTATCACGATCGTTCCTGGTAATTCGGAAAGTTGGTGGTCTTGGGGTGTGCGAGAGGCGTTCCGGCATTGCGAAAAGCGCTGAAGGCGCGCCCTATACCAGCCTGGGGCAACGCCCCAGGTTTTAGTGCCCATTCAATGTTAAAGGGCTGAAGGCCCGCTCTATAATCCGGCAATGCCACAATCTCTCTCGCTGCTGTTGGTTCATGTGGTGTTCAGCACTAAAGAACGATACCCATTCCTGAACGAAAATATTCGCGAACCGCTGTATGCCTATATGGCTGCCGCCGTCCGCAATGCCGGATGCGAATGTTATCGGATCGGCGGTGTAGCCGATCATGTTCATCTGGCTATTCGCCTGTCGAGGACAACAAGTGTGTCTGAGTTGATCGAGTTATTAAAGACATCTTCGTCCAAATGGCTCAAGGAGCAATCGGTCAAGAAATTTGCATGGCAACGCGGATACGCCGTTTTCTCCGTTGGGCCTGATGACCGCGATGCGTTGCTGGCATACATCGACTCCCAGGCAGAGCATCATCGAAAGGTATCGTTTCAGGATGAATTCCGCGCCTTTCTCACGCGGTACGGGATTGCGTTCGATGAACGATACGTATGGGATTGAAGGCGTGATTATAGAGCGGGCCTTCAGCCCTTTAACACTAGTGGGTGCCTAAACCTGGGGCGTTGCCCCAGGCTGGTATAGGGCGCGCCTTCAGCGCTTTTCGTTGATGGTCTGGTCGTCATGGGCCTTCCCATCGCCACCAGCGATCCTCGCAGAAAATGTAAGGCAAGCCTGTGCGCGCCTCGCCTCCCCACTCTTACTTACTCCCCGATGACGGCGCCTGCTCCGCCACCCCAATCCTCCACGCAACAACGGTGAGGGCAAGAAAGACACCGATCACGAAAAGGTTGGGATAGAAAACCATTCCATGAAAGCGTGGCTCATGGCCCGAGATTCCCGCCCAATAGGACGAGCCAGGCAATAGATAGGGAATAAAGAAAAAGGGCGTCCAGTAGGAAGCGGAGAGTGCGGCTGCCGCCGTAATCGCAACCTTTGGTTCGGCGGACTCGCGCCACAGCAGCCATACCCCTGTAATAGCGACCCCAGCAAAGAAGAAGAGCAAAACCGCGCCGTGAAACTTTGCATGCGGATGCCACAGCGGATTAAGCAGATGGTTTTTGCTCCAGTCCAACGCAAAGGACATGGCGCTGCCGAAGACCAGCAGAAAGGTGAGAAGCACTTTGCTGAAAAGCGTGCCGTTCATAGTTGTTGACTCCTACATAGTGAGTGAGTGCTCACTATGTGAGTTGTACTATACTCCAGAAGGAACGGGAAATGTTTCTTTCTCATGCAGCGTAAGACGGAACGAGAGCCAAAGAGAAACCGCAAGGCTGAGATTGTGGAGGCCGCCGATCGGCTACTCCGCGAGCGTGGTCTTAGCGGCGTGACCACGCGGGCGATTGCCGAGGCGGTTCCATGTTCGGAAGGCGCAATCTACGTGCATTTCTCCGGGCGAATAGAGCTTCTGCTCGCCGTACTGGAGCAGAGCCTGCCAGAGATGCTGGTACCCTTGCATGCCCTGGAAGAAAATATCGGGAAGCAGACGCCTGAACGGAACCTGCTGACGGCTCTGCAAGGCTTGCAACGGTTCCACGAGCGGGTCGGGCCCATGCTGTCGTCTCTATTTGCCGAGCCCCCGCTTCTGGAGAGCTTTCGTAAGATGCTCGACAGCCGTGCCAAAGGACCAAGGGGCGGCATCTCGCGGATTGCACGCTACATCGAGGGAGAGCAGAAACTTGGCCGGATCCCGGAAGACCGGAACGCCGAGATGATTGCCTCGATCCTGATGTCGGCTTCTTTCTTCCGCAGCTTCAGTGCGGCTCTTACCGGACAGACGATTCCAGGGTTAAATCATCGTGATCTGGTGACGAGTTTGCTGGGATAGTCGAGACCTATCGACAAATGCGGAGATCGTAATGCAGGTGGTTCCTGGTGTTTCAGTGGTGGGATTCGCGGTGTTGTTTTCAAGCGCTGAAGGCGCGTTCCATACCAGCCTGGGGCAACGCCCCAGGTACGCGGAGAGTGAAACGGTAAGAGGGCTGAAGGCCCGACCTATATTGCGGTAATGTCACAATCTCGATCGTTGTTGCTCCCGGGCCTTCGTGCGAGGAACGGAATTACATTCGATGAACAATGCGTATCGGATTGAAGGCGCGATTATAGAGCGGGCCTTCAGCCCTTTAACGCGTTTGGCGCCTAAACCTGGGGCGTTGCCCCAGGCTGATATAGAGCGCGCCTTCAGCGCTTTCCTGTGGCGATTTGGAAAGTCTTTGCCTGGCGTTCACGGTTGTTCTGCCCTAATCTTCACAAGCCCCGCAAACGGCTCCTCATGCTATCGAAAGATTAAGAAACTCTAACTTTCCCATAGTGGGTCACGAAGAGAAGAATGTCTCGCGAAGTCTTTCAAGTTATAACCGTGCCCAAGCCAAACTGAACAAGTAGGGAGGGCCTTCGGTTTGCAAAAGAACACGCGTAGATCAGGATTGCACGGCATCGGAATCGCGGTCGTGATGATCCTTTGGATCTTTGGTACGGCAGGGTACGCAATAAGCCCCAGCACTCAAAACGGAACACGAGGAGCCGAGCCTCTTCCCCGCGTGATCGATTGGACTCCAACCAGCCCACTTCCAGACGACCTTGTCTTTGTGAACCATCTGGGACCCGGCAACAAGGGCGTGACCTTCCTCGTGACCTTGGGGAATGATGGCAAGGTGAGCGAAGTACAACCGATAGGAGGCTTCAGCCTCTATCTCAGCCGGTTGACTCCGCAGATCAAGCAGGCAACCTTCGATCCGAAGCTGACAGGACGTGTCTTCGTTCTGAGGCTCAAAGAGGATCCGCAGCAGAAGTCGCTTGCAGCGTGGGAGACCTATTCACGACAGACCTGCACTCCGAGGACAGCCCTGTCGGTCATGTATCGAGTAGCCGAGTTCAGGATCGGCAGCGATGACAATGCCGCCTCGCATTGCTACAAGTACATTCTGGATAAAAACCCATCGTCCCTGGCTGCACGCTATGGCGTTGCACGGCAATGCCTGGACCGGGAAGATCTCTGTGCGGAGTCCTATCTGGAGAGCCTGGTAGAGAGCGATCCCGACTTCTTAGAAGCACGCGTAGGTTTGGCGTCTCTTCGCTCCTGGTCTGACGGCGAGATGGCCCATGTTGCCGCATACGAGGAGATGCTGAAGCTCCAGTTGCCGCTGGCTACGCGCGAATCGCTCCTGAACTCGGAAATATTTACGCTGGAGCATGCGAAGCACGTCGATCAGGCAGTGGAAGCCACGGAGCGTTGGAACGCTGCTTTGACTCGTTTGCTGGCTGTATATCCGCGGCAGGTTCTCTTTCGTTATACCGAGGCGATCGATCACGCCCTGCTGGAAGAAGCAGCCGGGAAGTTCCAGAATGCGGCGGTAACGTATCAGTTGGCCACGTCGATCGTCCGGCAGAATCAGGCTGCTTCCGAATTCTCCGCGTATCTGATCGATCTTGGGCTTGCGCGATCGCTGACACATCTCGCTCGTCCGGCAGAAGCTAAGGTTCTATGCGACCGCTGGAAAGGCCGCTGGAAGCAGATTGCAGGTCATCCACAGCGTGCATCTGGGCGATCGGCCGACGGCGTGACGGAGCTGGAAGCAAGATGGGAGTTCTCCTGCGGCGCGCCTCAGAGAGGCGAAGAGCTGATCAAGAGCGCCATTGCGAAGTATCCCGAATCGGACGCTCCCTATAACGCGTTGTCTGAGTTCTATTATTCGATCGGACAGATCGACCAGGCACGCACCGCGAAAGCGAAAGCAGCGGAGCTTCGGGAAGCCTCAGCAGAGAAGCTTCGCGAGGCAGAGGACCAGAGAATCGGTTTAGCGAATTAGCTAAGGCTGGGTCTTTGGTACCTCAGCGGCTAAAGCCGTGTTTCTTCGGGGCTCAATACGGGACGGCTGAAGCCGTCCCCTTAAGCAAGGCATTCGCGCCTGCGGCACGAACTGGCTGCGCCTCGTACAACGCCTTCATCGCCTACGGCAACGTCACACCTTCGCGAATCTCATCCGTCGCCGGCCTCACCACTGCGTCGACATCTTCAACTCTCCTCGAAAACCTGATCGCCATGTGCCGGTTTCGTTATTGCGGGCAGGCGGCGCCGGACTTTGCCCAGGCCTCCACCAGTTCGCCGGCCTGCTGCTGCGTTCCTGGCGCGGGTTTCCGGCCGTAGCCAGGGTTCCATGCCCATCCGACGAGGGAGTCTTTGCCGATGTGATCGATCAGGTCGTTCAGGGAGCGGTTGCCGTTGCGCTTCGGGTCTTTGATCTGCCGGCATATCTCTGCGGGCGTTTTGCCCTCCCAGGCCATCTCGGCCGGCGCAAGATGCCAGTGGGGATTGCCGGGGATGCGGCCCTGTTCGAAGTTGGCATTGGTGTGGCAGGTGCCGCAGCGCATATTCTCGCGGCCGTAGCCGTCAACGCCGCGAACGACCAGAGGTTGATGCAGACGGCGGCTATCTCCCTGGCGTGGGCTCTCGCCCGAGGGATGGCAGTTGACGCAACGCTGGTGGGTGAGCACCTTGCTCAGTTCGGTGAAGTATGCGATTGAACGCTTCTGCGGATCGGCAATGGAGGCGAAGCTCTTCGGAGAGGCAAGTGTATTGGGATCGCTTGCCGCCGCGGGTTTGTCGGCTGCCGCGGCGGGGGATCTAACGATGCCGATGAGTGTCAATGTGATAACGATTGCGAGAAGACGCCAGTCGATCTTCATTGAGCACTGTCTTTCAGAAAGCGGGTGGGTTCGGTCAGAACGGCGGCTCGGACGGCCTCGTGATACTTCACATAGCCGGTACACCGGCAAAGATGCCCGTCGAGGGCTTCGCCGATAGTGATATCGAGATCGGCGTGGGCTACCGGACTCTTTTCGAGCCGTTCGAGAAGCACCTGGCCTTCATTGAGAAATCCTGGCGTGCAGTAGCCACACTGAAAGGCGAAGTGCTCAATGAAGGTCTTCTGCAGGATGGTGAGCTCGCCGTTCTTCGCGTGACCTTCGATCGTTCGTATCGTTTTGCCGTTGAAGCTGGAGGCGGGAACGATGCAGGTGGGATTGGTATGGCTGGTGCCGTCCGGCCTGTCGACGATGACGGCGCAGCTCAGGCACTGTGCAGCGCCGCAGCCGTACTTCGTGCCGGTCATGCCGAGGTATTCGCGCAGGAAGTCGTTCATGGTCAGGTCGTCGCGTACCTCGATGGGGCCATAAGCGCGGCCATTGATCGTAAGGGCGAGAGTTGTCATGCGAGGGCATCCTTGATCATGGTTTGGGTGACCGGCAGCGAGCGGAAGCGATGGCCGGTTGCATCGAAGATTGCGTTCAGGAGCGCGGGAACCACCGGAATCATGACGACCTCGGCCATCCCCTTTGGCGGCTCTTTGGGAAGCGGCGGAAGAACTTCTATTTCGAGATCGTGCAGAGGAAGATCAGATCCGCGAGCGATGCGGTATTGACCAAGGTTCCACTGTCCGTTGCCCGGACCCTCTTCAAACGGAGGTAGCGTCTCCAGAAGGGCGTATCCGACGCCCATGGCGAAGCCTCCCTGGGATTGTCCGACCACGACCTCGGGGACCAGGGCCTGACCACACTCAAGAGCGCTATACGCTTTGGCGATGCGCAGCTTGCCTGTGGCGCGTTCGATCTCGACGCGAACAAGAGTTCCACAGCGTGAGGAGAAAGCAACGCCAATGCGGTTGTAGTCGGTAGGCGGAAAGGCAACGGAGCTGCGGCTGAGACGGGTGAAGCCGTCACTGCCGTAACGAACGGCAAGGGCGTCGATATCGGCCGTCCAGCTTTCACCATGGATTGCAAAGGTGGCCTGAGCCCACGCCCAGCGAGAGAAAGCGTGCGCCATGACGCCGGTCACGACCTTCATTGCATGGGCTTTGGCTGCAATCTTCTTGAGTGGCAGAGGATCAAGGCCGGTCATGATGAGGATGTCGTCCTGCCAGTAGGCCTCGTCGGACTGTTTTGTCCGCGGATCGTTGGGAGCGATACCCCACAGCGCGATGGCCGCGGGCCACAGGCCGAAGCGGTAGAGGATGCGTGCGGCTTCAGCGGCGGCCTGTGTGCCCACATGTGCTCCGATGGAGGCACTGGTCGGGGAGCTGATCTCCGGAACCCATCGCGGGTTCTTTTCACCCTCGTCCTGGGCGGCCTGGGCCATGGTGAAGGGGTCACCGGTCTTTACAAGCTCCAGAGCGTCAAAGGCATCGACCTGTGCGACAGTGACCTCGTCGGCGCGTCCGCCGAGATGCAGGGCGACGCGATTCACCAGCGCTGTTCCGATGCCGTTGCCCATCTCGACGGCATCGCTGTGGATGGAGATGCGGCCCTCGGGGCTGATCTCCACGCGTCCGAGAGAACAGTCAGCACCTGATCCGTAATCTTTGGTGGCAATGGCGACTCCTGTACCGACCAGGAAACCGGGCTTCGCCTGTCTTTTCTCGGCGGCGCGCCTGCTCCAGATGGGGTGTTTTTCCAGCTTGCTCAGGATCTCTTTGGTCCGTGTGGAAACAGAGAAGGCATGACCGGTCATGATGCGTCCACCGGGCGGAAGAGCATTGCGGCGGCGGAACTCGATGGGATCCATAGGAAGAGCGCAGGCGACCTCATCGATCAAAGTCTCGAGCGCCGTCATCGTCTGCAGCGTTCCATAGCCGCGCATGGAGCCGGCAGTGACGCCGCGGGTGTGCATGGCGACAGTGGTGACGTCGACCTTCGGCACGTCATAGATGCCCAGGGCCCCGGTCGCGCCGACGGTGGCGACACTGGGGGAGTAGTTCATCATGCCGCCGCCGTCGAGGACATGATCGGCAGCGAAGGCCGTGATCTTCCCGGTAGTGCGATCGATGCCGATCTTCGAACGCATCTTGAAGGCGTGGCGTTTGATGCCTCCCTGAAACTGCTGGAAGCGGTCATGGGCGAGACGAACAGCGTGGCCGGGATAGAACATGCCGGCGAGTGTGACGTAGAGCGGGAACGGCGTGTGATCGCGGCCGCCGAAGCCTCCGCCCACGTAGGCGAATTGGGCATCGATAACCTTGGGCTTGAACCCAGGGCTCGCTTCACCGAGAAGAAAGGCGAGCGATTCGGTGGTCTCAAAGGGAGACTGCACGCCAAGCACTGTTTCGAGCTTTTGGGAGGAGGTGTCGTACCAGGCAAGGCCGCACTCCGGCTCAAGGAACATGGGATCGACGGACTGTGTCTCGAACTCACGGTCCAGCACGAGCAGGCCGGCGTCTTTACTGGCAAGTCCTTTGCGGATCTCTTCGCCGAAGGTCGCGCCTTTGACGTAGTCGCCGCCTTTGGCGACGGGCAGAGGTTTCCAGATGGGACGGCCGGAGCTTTCGAGGAAGCCTGGACTGATCCAGCCTGCCTGCATGGGAGAGTAGACGTCCGGATCGTCGGGTGTGGGGCCGGCCACCCTGGTAAAGCGGAAGGCTCCATAGTTGGAACCCTCGACAGGGCCGGTCTCTTTCCCGAATCTGAGGAATTGACCATCGCGCAGGGCGAGGCGCGCCTGGTCGAAGGCGTCGAACTTCTCGAAGATGAGCAGCGCGACCGGCTGGCCCAGATAGGTGGGTGTCTTGCCGGCAGGGCAGAAGAGATCGCCTTCGTAGAAGGCAGGCACGCGAATTTTGGCGTGTTTCACGTCGTCAGCGGTAACCACGACGGCCGGCCTGGCGATCTTGCTTAGACGGGCGAGATCGAAACCTTCGTAGATATGCGTTGCATCGGCACAACGGACCAGCAGGGCATGCGATGTCTCAGAGGGCCAGCCGGGAAGGTCGGCTGCGCGAAAGTCTGAGGCGTAGAGCTTTGCGCCGGTGGCTTTGGCCACGCCGTCGATACGCCCCAACTCCGGCGTCCACTTGCCGCGTCCTGGCAGGGTCTCGCGCGCCGTGAAGCCTGGCGGAGTTGCCGCTGCCTGGCCTGCTCCGATGCGCGAAACGCCGAGCGTGATGCCGCTTGCCACGGCCCACTGCACGAATTCCCGTCGAGTTGCCTTCATTCGTTTCGTCCTTCTCAGTATGTTGATCGAACTGAGGTCTCTGTTCTTGATGTGTCGCTGATGCGCGTCAGTCGCCGGCCAGAACAACCGGTCGTGTTCCGGCTGTGGGAGTAACTTCGCCAAGCGGAAGCGGCTTGAGTGTGTTTGCTTTCGCGTTCGCACGTTCAAAGTCAAACTTCAGAACGCGTGTTCCCTGTGGCGTGGCGCCGCTGACTAGAAGGTTCGCGCCTGTGGTGGTGCTGGTGGTTGCTACCTGAGCTCCGGAACCGGGAAATGGATTGAAGCTCGCAATCTCACGGAAGGTGGCGCCGTGAATATGCTCTTCGGGGTTGTGGAGATACATCTCGGGACCGCCGTCCAGCGCCGATCCATTGGAGAAGACTTTGACGGTGCCCTTGTCTGTAAGCTGACTGACGATGATGCGCTGGGCTCCGCCGAGTGAACCGGCGAGCCATCCGGCGCCAAGGGAGACGCCTCCCGTGTAGTCCTTGCCGAAGGGGAAAAAGGCTGCGGTCTGCGCGGGCTGATCGGTGGCAGGCATCTTCATCCCCGCGTGGCTTCCGCCGGTGATGGGGGAGAGCAGCGAGAAGACGAAGACCTTGACTTCGGCTGCCTTACCGGCTCCGGGAGCGGTGACGATGCTGTTGCGGCCGGTCGTGAAGTCGACGATGCCCGCCGCGAGCGTGACGCCGGAGGTGTCGTCTCCATAGGGCTTGAAGCTGGAGAAGAGTGTGGGGGCCGTACCGTGTGAGGAGGGAAGCCTGGTGCTGAAGACTTTAACCTCACTCGGCATGCCGGGGCCGGAGCCGACGATGATGTTGTCGGAGGTGGTTCCGTCGATCTGCGCCGCGGCGACGGTTACACCGTTTCCTGCATTGGAAGCGAAGGGCTGAAAGCGTGCCAGCTCTGTGCCGAACGGTCCCCTGGCAAGGTTGCCGCCCGCGTAGGCGACGACTTCGGGTACGTGATTTCTGCCGGAGCCCACGATCAGGTCGAGAACACCGTCTCCATCGACGTCACCCATCGCTACACTGACGCTCTCCTGGTAGCCGGGGAAAGGGATGACGGTGGAGATCTGCTTGTCGTCCTTGGCGTCGAAGATGCGGACCTCGGACGGTGCACCTCCTGTCCCGGGAATGGCGACGGCGTAAGTGGAGACCGCGGGAATGACATTCACCAGCGCCATCAGGCCGTTGTCTTCGTGATTGAGGCGGTGACAGTGCATGACAAAGAGGCCGGCGTAGTCGTCAAAGCGCGTGCGGAAAGAGAGAATGCCGGGTTGAATGACGGTCTCGTCAACCTGCATGGTCGGTGCTGGGACGTTGACGTTATCCAGGCCCCAGGGCTGCGGGCCGGTGTGCAGGCCGGTTGTCGGATCGTAGTACTCCATCACCTGGAAGTCGTTGACGTGGATGTGAATGGGATGTTCGTCGTTGTTGTTGTTGATGAACTTCCACTCTTCCACTGAGTTCAGACGGGGTTGAATGAGCGGCATATTGGGGAATGCCGCGCCGTCGAAGACATAGGTGAAGGCCTTGGGATCGGCGTTGCTCGCGAGCGTATCCAGGAATCCGCCGGAGATAACAATCTCACGTTTGAAGTCAGGTCTGGCATCGGTCAGATCGATGAAGGAGTTATAGCCGCCCAGCTTCTGTCCTTCGACAAAGGCTGTGGTCTCTCCCTTGCCTTCTGAGGGAACGGCCTTCAGCAGCATTTGTGTGGGGAAGGCAAAGAAGCCATCGACGTAGCTTACCGCCGAAGGCCCTACACTGAGGCTGCCAAGGACAGCAGGCGGATTCTCGGTGCCGTTGCTGGTATACAGAACGCCGGGAACATTGATGGTCTTTGTGCCGCTGCCGCGGG
>JABFXN010000330.1 GCA_013361705.1 Acidobacteriaceae bacterium | reverse complement strand
ATTTTCGGTCGAATCGAACTCACTGCCGGCGCGTAATTGACTTCACCCTGGCGCTCTGATAAACGCCGTCACTCGGTCCGGCACCAATCAGTGGCATGTTTCAGCCTTTGAGTTCATCCGCAATAACATCGTGAATGCGACGAACTTCTTCTCCGGTATCAAAGACACCGTAAAACGCAATCAGTTTGGCGGCACTATCGGCGGCAAGGTCGTCAGTGATAAAGCATTCTTCTTCTTCGGCTACCAGGGCACTCGCAATCGCCAGGTCAGCGCAGCGACGAACTCCTGCATTCCGACCGCGGCAGAGCTGGCGGGCGACTTCAGCCAGATGCCCGCTGTCGGGGCACAGTGCGGACGCGCCATCGCGGATAACGGCAATCTGTATGACCCTGCCACAAACTCGAAGATCAATACCAACCCAAATCAGGCAAACTACAGGAAAATTCCCACCAGCAGCCTTTCACAGACTGCGTTGAACCTGGTGAAATATCTTCCCGCCTCGCTGGCTAATCCGACCACCGGCGCCATCAGCGTCGCCATTCCGGCAAACTTCACCGAAGACCAGTACATCGGAAGATTCGATTACAACATCAGTAGCAATCACAATCTTTTCTTCCGTACCTTTGTCACCAATTACAACGCTCCGGCCTATTTCTCGCCCACGAACCTGCTTTTGACCACAACCGCCGGTAACGATCAACGCGTTATGGCGTATACGCTGGGTGATACGCTCACACTCACACCACACCTGGTCAACAGCGCGCATGCCTCTTATACGCGCCGCCGCAACAATCGCGGCCCGACAGCAGGCGGCATCAACGCCCGCACGATTGGCGTCAACATCTTTACCTATGTTCCTGCTGATCTGCGCTTGTCTGTGACGAACCAGTTTTCCGTGGGTTGCGGTACCTGTTCCCCAGGATTCTTCAACGTCAACACGGAGACCTTCTCGGATGATGTCGACTGGATCAAAGGTAAACACCAGATCGCCTTCGGCGGCGAATACATTCGGACGGGGGATAACACGAATTCCGGCTACCTGCAGAATGGAAACTTCTCGTTCAGCGGCGCGGCAAGCGGTGGACAGTATGTCGGTGGTGGCGCAGCGACCAGCGCCGGCGAACCGATGATCGACTTCCTCACTGGTAAGCAGAACAGCTTCGGCCAGAGCCGTCAGCAACAGACGAGTTATCGCCAGAACATCTTTTCTCTCTACGCGCAGGACACCTTCCACTTCAACTCGCATCTGACGCTCAGCCTTGGCGTACGCTACGAGCCCATGCTCTATCAGACTGATAAGTTCGGGCGTGGCTCAACCTTCGATCAGGCAGCGTTCAGTGCGAATACGCACAGCACGGTATTTCCCAAGGCTCCGGCCGGAATTTTCTTTTACGGCGATAATGGTGTACCGAAGAGTTTCACCAACAACCGTTGGAACAACTTCTCGCCACGCTTCTCGCTCAGCTACGACCCTATTGGCAACGGCAAGACGGTCTTCCGCGCCGGCTCAGCCATCATGTATGACTCGCCCAACCTGTTTACCTCGCAACGTCTGACTTCGAGTCCGCCGTTCGTAAATGAGATCGCCGTCACCGGTCCAGTAGACCTCACCAATCCATACGCGAACTATTCTGGCGGTAATCCTTTCCCGGGAACCTTCCCGCCAGATGCCTCAGCCACGTTCCCGACCAATGCCTACTACGTTCTGCTTCCGCGGAACATCAGGACCCCAACCATCTACCAGTGGACTGCCTCTGTCCAACAGGATCTTGGCCGTGGCTGGATGATGTCTGTTAGCTATCTCGGCAATCACAATGCCCACCTCTGGCTGGGCCGCGCGATCAATCCTGCTACCTATATCCAGGGTACGTGGACTGGACCAGGATCATGCGGAGCTCTAACGGTATCGCCTGGTACCGGCACCGCCTGCTCGACCACCGGTAACGCCGCGCAACGCACAGTTCTTGCCCTCGCTAACCCGACCCAGGGAGCGTACTTCAGCCCCACGATGACGTCGATCAGTGATGGCTTTGACTCGAACTATAACGGCGTCATTGCAGCCATCCAGCACCGCATGTCAAACAGCTTCAGCCTGTTGACCAACTACACATGGTCGCACTGCATCTCGGTCGGTGACGCACCCGGTGACGTCGCGGGTATCGTCAATCAGAATCCCTACTATCCTCGCGGTGACCGGGCTAATTGCGGTTTCGATGTACGCCATATCTTCAACACGTCCATCGTTGCCTCCAGCAATTTCAAATCACTCAACCCGATTGCTCGCGCCGTTGTGAACGATTGGCAACTGTCTCCGATTATTCGAATCTTGAGCGGTGTTCCAATGGACATCATGAGCGGCATCGACAACTCACGCAACGGACAGGGTCGTGACCGCCCAAATTATGTCCCTGGCATAGATGTCTATACCCACAACCACATCCAGCGGCAAGCGAACCTGGCTTATCTCAACAAAGCCGCGTTTACGCAGAATTCCGTCGGCACCTTCGGCAACGTTGGCCGCAACGCATTCCGCGGGCCCAAGTATTACAACCTGGATCTTTCACTGAGCCGCAACTTCCAGCTATACGAGCGGTTGAAGCTGCAGATGCGCCTCGAAGGCTTCAACGTCTTCAACCATCCGTTCTTTGGGACTTCAGGCGGAAGCGGCTTCACCACTACTTTGAGTTCGGGCACATTTGGCAATGCTACAGCCGCTTACGATCCCCGTATCTTCCAGGCTGCAGCGAAGTTCACCTTCTAAACGCAACAGCTAACCAGAACAGGCCACCGCCATGCGCTGGCCTGTTCGTTTGTTACTCAAACGTTATCTCCTGTCCGGAAAACCGGCCGAAGAGGCAAGAAAGGACGGAGCAGCCCCTACGGTTTGGATGAGCATTGCGTTGCTGGTTGGCCTTGCGATTCCGTTTTCCTACGTCCGCCTGGCTGGAGCGTCGAGTTCACGCGTGATAGAAGAGTTACCTTGGTTCGCTTTGACGTTCTCTAAATATGCGTTCCGTGCCCGGCGTAACTGTTGAACTTGCGTCTCTGTCAAAGGCTGGGCTGAACCCAGTTGATGGGCGATCAGCGCCACCTGAGCGAGGTGTTCCACTGTTTCCATTTTCATGAATGCGTCGAGAAGAGTTTTGCCTGAACTGACGGCGCCATGGTTTGCCAGGAGAATCGCGTCGTGTTGTGGAATGTATGGCCACAGGCTGGATGCGACGTCATCTGTTCCTGTCGTCGCATACGGTGCTAGAGGAACAGTACCGACGGTCATAATCGCTTCTTGACACAAAACCTCCTCTAGCGCGCGACCAGAGCACGCAAAGGCTGTTGCAATCGGAGGATGCGAATGGATGACTGCATTCACATCCTGGCGCTGCGCATAGATTGCAAGGTGCATTCCAATTTCGCTTGTAACCTTCCTTGTCCCAGAAAGTAACCTTCCCTGAAAATCAACGATGACTACATCCGTTGCTCTCATAAGAGCTTTGCTCACCCCAGTGGGGGTCGAGAGCAGGCGTTCTTGGTCCAGGCGAACGGAAAGGTTTCCCGAAGTACCGGGAGCAAATCCAAGACGTGAAATCCATTTACTGAATCTAACGAGTTCTCGCCGTAACTTCACTTCGTTGCTACTTTCTTTGTGCTCCAATGTTTCTCCTTGGCCCCCAGCTAGCTTTGCAGAATATTGAATGGCGCGGGCGTGGGATTCCCTGCAGTTTTCTTCAAAAAGATACTCCGAAGGCTACGCCAGCGCTTGCCAAATCTGTCCGAGGCCATGAACAAATGGCCGGCCGTCAATCGCCCAGCCACCTTATAGTGACCGACAGCAGCCAGGCCCATCGAAGCGATGCATCCGCATTGAGAGCAGTCGGGATTGCCACCAAACTGGCAAGGAGTGATTTGCGTTTTGAGATCGGCGGAGATCGTCTCTGTTGTGCGCGCGAAAATGCATTCAGCGGGATTAGAGGGGGGTGTCGCCATCTCATCGATGACAATATTGTGCATGTCGAGCTTCGAGAAGAGAGTCCGAAGACGGCGCAATTCCTCTATGACAGCGATACGTTGCGAAGGTGAGAGAATCTCTGGGTCGGTGGCTCCGAACTGCGGCGTGAAGAGGCTAAACCATATCTTGGCAATGGCTGGATTTCCGTTCCAATAGTGCAGAAACTCTTCCAAATAACCAGCACGGGAAGCAATCTGAGCCGTAATCGTGGAATGGATCGTGACCTTCGCACCTTGAATGTTTTTGAGGATACGCTCATAGGTGGCTGGTTTACGGCGTTCATCGTGTTCCGGTTGTAAACCATCGATAGAAACTACCACATTCAGCCTCTTGTATTTACGCCATTCCGTCGGGATGACACGAAAAGCGCTTGTAACAATCTGAGTATGAATACCACGAGCTTCGATCTGTGGGATTAACGTTTCGAGTTCACGATAGCGAACAAATGGATCTCCGCCTACGAGGGATAGGTGCAGAGGTTTGCGTTCGTCAAGAATCGCGAGAATGCGGTTTACCAACTCATCCCCTTTGAAGTCGGAGAGTTGCCGCAGCGAAGTTTCACTGCCAAGATGGGCCGCGTCGAACGCATAACAACCCGGGCAACGCAGCGGGCACTCCTTGGTGATTTCGATGGATAAGGACGGAGCACGTCCAGACAGGATTCTCGTCCAAGCATGCAAGACTTCGGACTTTTTCATCTTCTCTCCTGTTCTGTTCGATGCATTTCTTTCGTCAAGCCGAAACCAGAGAGCGCTTGACTCGTTCAGCAGAATGCACAGAAAGAGTTCAGATAAGTACCAAGTGAATGATTTCAATAGGTGGCGTGCCAGAGTCGATCTGCGCCCCTTTGGGGTTCAGTGGCATGGAAGCCGTTCTTTTGCCTTCCATACCTATGACACTCAGCAACGGCATCCGGGTCGGCGGCTTTCTACCCCTCCGTTACCCAGCTACACCGATGCCGATTGCCCAGCCAAAAGATATGGCCATTCAGACTCAATTAAATGAGAACGATACAAGCCGTAGTCATGCTGCGGAGATGACAAACAGATGCGGCGCCGACTACCAGGCGTAGAAGGCTTCGACCGAGGGGGCTCCGGTCTTTCCATCGATCACACTGGTCTTCAGCACGACCTCGATGTTCTTCTGGCCAAGTCCATCACCGATCCGTTCCTTGAGCCATTCCAGATAATCGGGATTGCTGACGAACTCCGTCGCGGCCTCCGTACCGTTTCGTCCCAGACCTGCGAGTACCACAACAATATTTCCGGTAGTCCGATTGCGGAAGCGGGCGACCAAGGCATAGTCATCAGCGCTCGAATAGGAACGGGTGCGGTCACGCTCCCAATGCTTTGCCGGGTCCTGTGCGTCCAGGATGGTTCCTTCCGGCTCCGTACTGAAGTGATAACGCAGGTCGGAAAGCAGCCTGATGCTCCAGTCGTTGTTGTATCCGCCCAGAAGAACTACCGGACGGTCTCGCAACTCCGTCAGCGGCAGCGCGACCGACGACTGCACCTCATACCGGACGCCCTCACGCTGCAGTAGACCGCCGAGCTGCCCTATCGACGTCGCGATTTGCATCGAGACGAACGGATACTGGATATCCTTGCCCGCGGTGGCGACTCCCGATGCTCTCTCTGGAGCGAAGACCACCCCTCCGGGACAGAGCAGGGTGCTGCGTCCTTCACTTGCCACCGGGCGCCAGAACTGATCGACCACATCGGTCCGGTGCGGCCGGAATCTCCATGTGCTGACCGCCGCCGTTGCCAGCAACAATAGGCTGACGCCCGCGATCCAGCTGCGACGGCGCCCACCAGACGACGCATGCTCATTCGTGATTGTCGCGTCCGGCCCCGGAAGCACGTCCACTGAAAGAGCTGTAGCTGGTCCCTCCTTTAATACAGGAGTTCCGGCGGACGCCTCTTCTGAAACAAGAAACTCCGGTGTGTACGACCCTGTCGGCAGAACGATCTGCAAGCGGTCATTTGGATGGTCGCGGTAGTAGAGTGACAGCCGCTTCCGAACCTCACCCGCCGTAAAGCGGACGATCGTATCGGCATTGGTATCGTAGTCGGCTGGACGGTGAAAGACCTCAATGCCAAGCGTCCGTTCTTTGAGGTCTCCCCTTCCGTTCAGCGAACTCTCCACCACATACCGCAACAATGCCGGATACCGCTTGCTGTTGCAGAAGTGTGGGATGGGGAGGATAGACTCCATCTCCCGCAGAACGGTCTCTCGATCCTGCGCGGTGACCGGCTGCCAAGCCGCCCAATCTGTCTTCATGGTGCTCATATTCCGGGGCAGAGTTCATCATACGGCAATCGCAGACGGCGCGTCCCGACGTTTGAAACAAGCTGCAACAATATATCCATCTCATTCCATACAAACCACTTACTCGCCGACACCTGGATACAAACCGTGAGTCACTTGCAAGTCGTTCTCATGGCAAACGAAGGTTGGCGCTGCTTTGCCCATACACACTGACAAGAGGTGAGAAGGCGGGCTCCGCTGCGT
>JABFXN010000408.1 GCA_013361705.1 Acidobacteriaceae bacterium | reverse complement strand
CTTCGAGCGCGAACGGATGAAGACCGGCATCGCAGCCGGGAGATCCTTGTTGCGGACCTCAAACGGGCCGCAGACTATTTGAAGCACCCCCAACGGCACAGCAATGCAGCATGATCGAGGCGCCGCAATACAGGCGGCTCCAAACAGCATTGCCCGGAGATAGTCCCCGGGCAATGGTCACAAAAGATGTTCGGTTTAGAAGATCTGGAAGTTCACGGCGACCGCCAGTTCTACCGCTACGGGAACGCCATTCTCAGTGGCAGGCTTGAAGCGGTATTGCTTTACAGCTTCAATGGCCTTGTCGTCCAGTCCCATGCCGACCGGGCGTGGGACGCGGACGCGTTGCGGGCGTCCCTGGGTGTCAACGATCAGGCTGACAATGACCTCGCCCTGGAACTTGGCTTTACGAGCCTCTTCGCTGAACTCGGGCTCTGGGCCGTAGATCAACTGAGGTGCAAGAACGCCATTGCCGATCTTTCTGACACCGCCGCCGTAGTTCCCACCTGATCCCGGTCCGAGACCCGATCCGGAGCCGGAGCCGATACCGGTTCCGGAGCCATTACCCATAGAGGAGACTCCGACCGCGGGAGCGTTCGGCATACCGAAGTTCGGCATATTCACATTCGACATCTTCAAGTCCTTCTGGACCTCAATTGTCGGCTCGATCTTGATCTTCGGCTCTACCAGAGGAGGCTTGTTCGGAGGAACAATCTGCTGGTCGGCAAACTTCGGAAGGGCGCCTTTGGTGACCGGCGTCGGACCACGCTGACCGCCACCGCCGCCCATACGTTCCGCGGCCTTCAGCGAGACGGGCGGGGGCACCTTCGACATGTCGACGTTGCTGACGATGGGCTTCGCCATGATCTGGACGACCTTGTTTTTCACAATCCAGACGATGGCAAGGATCACCAGTACATGCACCGCCGCGGCTATGGCCGTGGACTTGGGATCGCGTTTGACCTTCATGCGGTCTACGACCGCAATCGGTTTTGATTGCAATTGGAGCGGCGGCAGCTTCTCCGGGAAAAAGACGTCCTTCACACTCGCCCACAGCGAGGTAAACACGTTTTCGTCTGTCTTCTGGAGTTCTGTCCCGAAAATAGGCTCGGCGCTCTTACGGGCGTCGAACTGACCATCGTTCTTAGGATCGAGTCCCGGTGGCGTCAAAACAGTATTCGCCATAAGCTGCTTCGCAAACCTGGCCTGCGGGCCGTATTGCGCCCACACCCTTCTTCCAAATTCTCGCGCCGTTGGTGGACTTACATCTCCCGGTCTTTTGCCGGTTCCTGCCACGTCGCGTTCAGCGTCTGGCTCCGCTCCTATTTTACAGACGTTTCCTTAGGCGCGCAGTCACTTTCTTTGACGCATAGAACCACATCCGGGTATACGGCTGCAATGCTCTGACAAAGTAAAATGATCTTTTGGTGACCTCGCGTACCAACTCAGGAAAAAGCATGTCAGATTCGCCCGCGCAGAAGCCGTTGAAGTCTACCCTGAACCTGCCACAGACCGCCTTCCCCATGAAGGCCGGCCTTCCGCAGAACGAACCAGCACGCCTCCAGAAGTGGATCGAAAACGACCTCTACGGACAGATTCGTGCCGCCCGCGCCGGCGCGCCGAAGTACATTCTGCATGACGGACCGCCATACGCTAATGGGGCTATCCATCTGGGCCATGCGCTGAATAAGTGCATCAAGGACTTCGTCGTTAAATCCAAGACGATGACGGGTTTCGACTCCCCCTATGTGCCCGGCTGGGACTGCCACGGCCTGCCGATTGAGATCAAAGTCGATGAGCAGCTTGGCCGCAAGAAGCTGGAAATGGATGCTGTTACCGTCCGCCAGCAGTGCCGCGACTATGCGCAGAAGTATGTGGATCTGCAACGCTCACAGTTCCGCCGCATGGGAGTCCTGGGCCGCTGGGACGATCCTTATCTGACGATGAGCTTCCCCTACGAAGCCCGTATCGTCGAGACCTTCTATGAGTTCTTCGAACACGGCTACGTCTACAAGGGCCTGAAGCCGGTCTACTGGTGCTGGCACGACAAGACGGCCCTGGCCGAGGCCGAGGTGGAGTACGAGATGCACACCTCGCCCTCTATCTACGTCCGCTACCGGCTCCTCAGTGACCCCGCCGATCTGGCGCCGGAGCTGGCCGGCCGCGAGGTCTACACCATCATCTACACCACCACTCCATGGACGCTTCCCTCCTCGCTGGCGGTGGCCTTCAATCCGGAGTTCGACTACGTCGCTCTCGAAAACACCGACGGCGCCGTCTACCTGGTTGCTGAAGCGCTCGCCGATGCCGTCCGAGAGTCCTGCAAGATGCCGGAAGCAAAGGTGCTCACCCACTTGAAAGGCACGGCGCTGGAGAACACCACCTTCGCGCATCCCTTTCTGCAGGGACGCACGATCCTGGGAGTGCTGGGTGATCACGTCACCGCGGAACAGGGTACGGGCGCTGTCCATACCGCCCCGGCACACGGTCCCGATGACTTCTACACCGGCGCAAAGTACGGCCTGCCGCAGACCACCAATGTCGACGATGCGGGACGGATACGCAATGGCCTGCCGGAGTATGACGGCCTGCACATCTATAAAGCCAACCCCATCATTCTGGACATCATCCGTAAGAACGGAGCATTGCTCTCCGAGACCGAGGTCAAGCACAGCTACCCGCACTGCTGGCGCTGCCACAGACCGGTGATCTACCGCGCCACAGAGCAGTGGTTTATCGGCATGGAGACGCCGGTTAAGGACCAGCAAGGCAACGAGACCACCTTCCGCCAGCGGGCGCTCGATGAGATCAAGAAGGTGACCTGGGACCCATCGTGGGGCGAAGAGCGCATCTCAAACATGATCGCCACGCGCCCAGACTGGTGCATCTCGCGCCAGCGCATCTGGGGTGTGCCCATCGCCGTCTTCCTGTGTCAGAGCTGCGACCATCCCCTCAGCGATAAGGCACTGAATCAGAGCATCGTGAAGCTCTTTGAGAAAGAAGGCGCCGATGCCTGGTACAAGTACCCTGCTGAGCAACTGCTGACGACCGGAACGACGTGTAGCAAGTGCGGGCACTCGGCCTTCCGTAAGGAGATGGACATCCTCGACGTCTGGTTCGAGTCCGGATCGTCGTGGCATGCCGTGCTGGAGACCGAGCCCGAGCTCCGCTTCCCGGCCGATATGTATACCGAGGGCGGCGATCAACATCGTGGCTGGTTCCACTCGTCGCTGCTGGCTTCGGTCGGCATTCGCAACGCCGCGCCCTACAAGTACGTTGCTACCAGCGGCTGGACACTGGACGAGCAGCGTCGCGCCTTCTCCAAGTCACTCGGCAACGGTGTCGATCCCGTACTGGTGATGGATCAGCTCGGAGGCGATATCGTCCGTCTCTGGGTGGCTTCGGTCGACTTCCGCGAAGACGTCATCGCCTCAGTCCCGCTGATGAAGCGCCTCGCGGAAGAGATCTACCGCAAGCTGCGCAATACCTTCCGCATCCTGTTGGCGAACCTGTATGACTTCAACCCCGCCGAACACGCGGTGAAGGAGTTCAGCGCCCTCGAACCGCTCGACCAGTACATGCTGGCGAAGGGAGCCGAGATCGTCGCCAAGGTGCGCAAGGCTTACGACGAGTTCGAGTTCCATCGGGCTTATCACGCCATCAACGAGTTCTGTAACTCTGACCTGAGCGCGTTCTACATCGACGTTCTGAAGGACCGTCTCTATACCTTCGCGCCTAACGCTCCGGGCCGCCGCAGCGCCCAGACCGCGATCTGGAAGATCACGGAAGCCCTGGTTCGCCTGGTCGCTCCCGTACTCTCGTTCACAGCGGATGAGGTGTGGGAGTATCTGCCGAAGGTTGAAGGGCGTGAAGCCAGCGTCCACATCGCGCATTTCCCCGCTCCAGAAGATCTGGCTCCTGCCAATACCGAAAACCTGGTTGCGAATTGGGAGAAGTTGCTCGCTGTTCGTGACACGGTTCTCTTGTCCCTGGAAGAGGCAAGAAAGAACAAGCAGATCGGTAAAGCGCTCGATGCCAGCGTGGCCGTAACCATTCCGGCAGCGCTGCAAGAAAGCTTCAATAGCTTCGGCTCCCACTTCGCCGAGCTGTGCAATGTATCTGCGTTCCGGTTCTCGGTAGATGGCGATCAGGCATCTTCAGTGGAAGTCGTGCCCTGCGAGACACTCTCCGAGGTCACGAAGTGCGAACGTTGCTGGCGCTATACCAATGATGTTGCCTCCGATAGCCATTACCCAACCGTCTGCGCCCGCTGTGCAACAGCACTCGACGAGATCGGCTACGAGCCCTACACGGCGTCTCAGGAGTAATCCACCAAATGTCTGAAGCAGTTGTTCATCCAATCGTCCGGTCCAGTCGTACACGCGATCTTCGCCTGTGGCTGCTTGTCATCACTGCACTGGTAGTGACTGCAGACCGCCTGTCGAAGCTATGGATCGAAGCGCATATCGACCTGGGTTCGACCATCCCCATCATCCCGAGGTTTTTCCGGTTGAGTCATGTCTTGAACACGGGTGCAGCGTTCTCCATATTCGCTGATTCCACATCGCCCGAACGTGTACGCATTGTGTTAATCGCGTTTTCGGTCTGCGTTACGGTGGTGATTGCCGCCATGATCTACAGAGTTGGCCGCACCCTGTCACTGACCAGCTTCGGGCTGGCCCTGATTCTTGGTGGAGCGCTCGGCAATCTGTACGATCGCATCCGCTTTGATCATGTGGTCGACTTCCTGCAAGTCAATGTCGGCACCCATTACTGGCCTGATTTCAATCTGGCTGACTCTGCTATCTGTGTCGGTGCA
The DNA here is from genome assembly GCA_013361705.1 of Acidobacteriaceae bacterium. GTDB lineage: Bacteria > Acidobacteriota > Terriglobia > Terriglobales > Acidobacteriaceae > Terriglobus. The sequence continues at coordinate 16,859 of JABFXN010000408.1, read as the reverse complement.
TGTCTGCTACTGCTGGAGATATTCCGTCCGCAGCCGAAGGAATCTGCAGACGTCCATGAATAAGAAAAGAAATATATGAGGGATGAGAAAAGGGCTGCCAGACCGGGCAGCCCTTTCCACGTATCAGTGGCTCCGGCCCCGACGGCGGCACAGAGTCTACGTTGACGAAAACCTTACTCCTGTTTGTCCCCTGCTGTCACCTTCACCGCTTCTTCGCGGGGGCCTTTTTCGCAGGAGCTTTTTTGGCGGGCTTCGGCGTGGGTTTAGCCGCCTTGTGGGCAACGGGTTTCTTTGCCGTAACCGCCTTCTTCGCCGGAGGAGCCGGCTTTTTGGCAGCGACAGCATGCTTGACCGGCACCGCTTTCTTTGCCGGAACCGTGGCTTTCTTCGCAGGCGCCGGGGCCGGCTTCTTGGCCTCCGGCTTTGCAGGAGCTTTCTTCGCCGGAAGAGGCGCTGGCTTCTTGGCTGCAGCCTTTGCCGGAGGAGGCGGAGCTGCCTTCTTGGCGGGGACCGCAGGAGCTGCTACCGGTTTTTTCGAAGGCGCGGGCGCGGCGGCAGCCTTCTTCGCAGGAGCATGCTCCGCAGCCTTCGCTTCCGCAGGTGCGACCTTCTTCGCCGGAGCCGCCTTCACGGGCTCTAGCGCGGCCTCCGCATCGATCAGATCCTCGTCTCCAATCTCGATAGCCACATCACCTGAGGCGATCAGCTCGTCCGCCGCCTCTTCGACGACTGGAGCAGCCTTCTGCGCCCGCTTCGACTCTATCTTGGCGGCACGCGGACGGCGCAGGTTAACAGCCGGAGGCGGCGCCGGGGGCGAGTAAGGCTCGAGGTACGCCTTCATCTCCTCAACGGTCGACAACTTGCCGTCCATCAGCTCAAAGAAGAGCTTCTCGACCAGTTCGTCATAGCCCGGTAGATCCGGCGTGATGCGCATCTCCAACATCAAGGCATAGGGGATCTTTAGGCGGGCCTGCGGCCACTCAGCAGTAAAGGCCTTGAACTTGTTTTGCACGGAACCGGACTTTACCGCGAAGACCATCTGCAGGACAGCCTCCGGCTTGGCGGAGTGCAATAACTTCCACGCAGCGGACGGTGCCGCAGCCGACTTGCCGGTAAATTCCGTGGCAAGCGCTTTGCCCTGAGCCTCCATGCCGTCAATCGCTTCCACGAATGCCTGACGCGGGAAACTATGCTTAAGCGTGGCGACATCCTTTGGCGGCAGCTTGGCCGTCAGCAGTGGGAAAGAAATGGCGGAGGCATCCGGGAAGATACCCTGCAGTTGCAACACGCCTACCTTGTCGCGCAGATCGTCGAGAGCGGCTGCATTCACGACCTTCGGTCCCCAGGCCGGCATGAGGGCTTTCATCCAACCTTCGATCTCCAGATGGCGCAGGACTCGCAGACCATCTTCCTCATAGGCGATCTCTTCCAGCTCGTAACCGCGATACCAGGCCGGAAGATTGGCGATATAGTCCTCTTCCTTTGCCGTCTCATAGCGGGCACGAGTGCGTTCTTCCAACTGCCAGCCAAGACGCGCAGACAGTCGGGCGGCGCGAACCAGCCGGGACGGATCCTCAATGAATCCATAGTTTGAGACCAGCCGAAGCTCCCGATTCTCGATATCGGCTACGCCGTTCAGCGGATCCATCAGGAGGCCCCAGGACCCCTCATTGAGCGACAACGCCATGGCATTGGCGGTGAAGTCACGGCGGCGCAGATCTTCCAGAATGTTCGCGGGCTTGTAGATCGGTTTTGCCGGCTTGGGATAGGTCACTCCCAGCGTGCTGCCGATCTCCATCCTCACAGAGCCAGGAAAGTCGAAGAAAAGCGACTGGGTCGGCTCGTACTCACCGGAGAAGGTAGCGCCGGCTTTCTGTATATCTTTCTTCAGCTTGAGAGCATTTCCCTGAACTGCCACATCAAGATCGCGTACGGAGGTGCCGGCCGTGAGGTCGCGCACAGCTCCTCCAACCAGAAACAGCGTCATTCCGCGTTCGCGGACAACGGCCCTGATCTTTTCCAGTGCACTCTTCTGGTTAGCGGATAGTCGATTTTCAAGCAGGTAGATGTAGTCGGCCATAGATAGGCGGGCAGCGCTCCGGGCTTCGGATTAGTCGCTAACTCTCGCCGTATCAATCGCTTAGCATCGGCAAGCAAGACGACACAAAAGCCAAATGTAACATATAGGTACTGCTTTTGCTACATTCCTGCTGCTTTTTAAGAACCCGATGAGACAATGCCCAGTATGTCTGCCGGACGAAAAAAAGTTCTCATCCGAAGATTCAGCCGCGACACCATAGCCGGCTACCTGCCGGCCGCAGGCTTTGTGCAGGACGATGCCCTGGAGCTTCTGGATCTCTCTGGAAGGGTGATGCCTATTCCCCTCTCCGAGGTCAAGATGGTGCTCTACGTCCGTGACTTCAACCTCACGGAAAAGGACCCGGAGCGGACTCTACGAAAGACCTTTCTCTCCAAGCCACGGACGGAGGGTCTCTTTATCCGTCTGAAGCTCCGCGACGAAGATGTGCTGGAAGGGCTGGCCCCGTTAGATATCAGCCTGATGGACTCCGCGGCGGAGGACAAGGGGGTCCAGTTCACACCTCCCGATGTCCGGTCCAACGTACAGCGGATCTTCGTCCCTCGCCGGGCCATTGAGAACATGGACCTTCTGGCGGTGATCACCACGCCGTCCAAGAAGAAGCCTGTCGCCCCGGCCACCTCGGACAAATCCCTCCAGGAACAGCTCTTCGCCACCGAGCTGCCGCCGAACTCACGGCCAAACTAAGCTAAGCATCTTGTCCAAAGACAAAGGGCGGCACGTGGCCGCCCTTTGTCTTTATGGCTGAAGTTAGACTAGTCGGCTGCAACTTCGCTCTCGACCCTAGCCTGCACCTTCGAGTGGAATCGAGAATATGTGAAGTAGACAATCAGGCCGATCACGAGCCAAACGATCAGCCGGGCCCAGTTCTGCCAGCCGAGCTTGTACATCATATAGCCGTTGAAGATCACGCCGAGAACCGGTACCACCGGGATCGGCCATACCCACGGAGCGCGGAAGGGGCGCTCGCGGTTCGGATCGGTCTTGCGCAGCACCACAACGGCGATACAAACGATCACGAAGGCCAGCAGGGTGCCGATGTTCACCATCTTGCCGATATCGTCGATCGGCGTAATAGAACCGACGATTGCGGCCAAAAATCCGGCAAGGATTGTCCCCTTCCACGGAGTGCGGAACCTCGGGTGAATTGCGCCGAAGAACTTCTGCGGCAGCAGACCGTCCTTGGCCATGGCATACAGCACACGCGACTGACCAAGCAACATCACCAGCATGACTGAGGTGAGACCGGCCAGAGCGCCTATGGTGATGATATCCGCCGCCCATCCCAGGTTATGGGAGAGGAAGGCGCGGGCCACTGGGGCCTCGATGTTGATGTCCTTCCAATAGACCATGCCGGTGAGAACGCCGGCGACACCGATATAGAGCACGGTGCAGATCAGCAGCGAGAGGATGATGCCGATCGGGAGATCGCGCTGCGGGTTCTTGGCCTCCTGTGCGGTCGTGGAGACAGCGTCAAAGCCGATATAGCTGAAGAAGACCAGACCGGCAGCCAGACCGATACCGCCCCTACCGAAGGGTGCGAAGGTCGACCAGTCATGCCCCCAGTTCGCCTTGTCGACATACTTGATACCGAGCGTAATGACGAAGAGCACAACAGCGACCTTCATCATGACGATGCCGGAGTTGAACTTAGCCGACTCCGAGATGCCGATGACCAGAATGGTCGTGATAATCAGGGCGATAATGAAGGCCGGAAGGTTGAACCCGATCTCCACGCCGAAGAGGTGCGGAGCTCCGAGTAGCACGTGCGCCTGAGCCGTTAGATCAGCAGGAGCAGCAGCTTTCAGTGCATCCAGCGCGGCCGAAAACGCCTGTGTTCCTGGGATCAATTCGGGATGCTGAACCACCAGCATCTTGCGGGCGACGACATCGGTCGCCGTGCGCAGGCCGGTCCAGTGGTCATAGGAGAGCCACAGCGGGAACTTCAGTCCGAAGATAGATAGGAATTCGACGAAGTGATTTGACCACCCGGAAGAAACGGTACTGGCGCCCATGGCGTACTCAAGCGTCAGATCCCAGCCGATGAGCCAGGCGAAGATCTCGCCCAACGTGGCATAGGCATAGGTGTAGGCAGAGCCGGCCAAAGGAATCATGGCGGCAAACTCTGCGTAGCAGAGACCGGCAAAGACGCAGCCGAGACCAGAAAGTACATAGGCCAGCGTAAGAGCTGGCCCTGCGGAGTGTGCGCCTATACCGGCTAGAACAAAAATGCCGGCGCCAATGACCGCGCCAATGCCGAGCGCAGTGAGTTGAAATGGTCCGAGCGCTCGGACGAGTGTGTCGGAGCCTTCCTCTTGTGCCTCATTGAGGAGGGCATCCATTGATTTCGTGGCGAGTAGTTTGGCCATGTAGCGGCGACGGCTCCTTAGTACCTCAGTATTGCTGGGATGTGAAGAGAATACCCGAAGGCGGGCGGTTTCGGGAGGAAACTCTCCGCACTCGCCTTCGCGGTCAAATCCATTTACATGTCCTGCTGGAGCATCTCCCTGTAGGTGTGATGTAGGGCTTCGGCATCTATGGGCGTTTTCCGTAATGAAAACGTCGCTGCACGCCTATTCCGGGACACCCAGCAACAGGGAGAATGCTCTTAAACGTACAACGACACGAGCTTTCTGCCAATCTCCTGAAAGACCAAATTGCTCTGTTCCGTCTCCAGTTTGCTTCCGGTGTAATACACGGTGATCAGAACCGGTTTCCGATTGGGCGGATAAAGAACGGCAATGTCGTTTGTAGTGTTGCGGTCACCTGATCCTGTTTTGTCGCCTTCCTTCCAGTCACCGGGCAGGCCCGCTTTGATCTTCTTCAGGCCGGTCTGTGTCGCCAACATCCAATCGTTCAACTGTTTACGCGATGCGGAGCTGAGCACATTGCCGAGCGTCAGCTTCTGCAGCGTCGCCAGCATCGCCGATGGCGTCGTTGTGTCGCGCGGGTCACCAGGGATTCCGGAGTTCAGGCTCGGCTCATTCCGATCAAGCCGCGTGGTCTTATCGCCAATGCTCCGCAGCCACTTTGTAAACCCAGCCGGTCCGCCCACCGTAACCAGCAATAGATTCGCCGCTGTGTTGTCCGAAAGCGTAATCGCTGCCTCACATAGCGCGCCTACGGTCATTCCGGCCGCAACGTGTTCCTTTGTAACCGGAGCATACGAAAGCACCTCTTCCTGGGTATAGGTGACCAAACGATCGAGCTTCTCTTCCCCTCGATCCACCCGCGATAGCACCTGCGCGGTCAGCGCCAGTTTGAAAGTGCTGCACATCGGGAAGGCTTCGTCGGCACGATAACCAGCGCGGGCTCCGGTCTGCGTATCAAGAACAGACACGCCGAGGCGGCCGCCTTTCTCCTGCTCCAGTTGCGTGAGAAAGGGTTCCAGCGATTTCAGGTCGGGCGTAGAGGAAGCAGCAAAAAGCCTGTTGCGGGACGCAAGAACAGCGGCAGTGGATGCAAGAAAGACGCGGCGTGTTGGCATGATGCGTTCAGGGTAGATGGAGACCTTCCTGTGGACGCGACCACAGGAACTCAATCAGTAACGCTTACGCCGTCCAGACTCTCAGACTTCTCGCTTCGGCTCTTCCAGACCATGTACACAGGCACACCCAACAGCACCAGGATCAGGCCTGGCCATGTGTACTGGGGCTTATAGCGCAGCAGCACGTAGCTTACCCAGGTCGCCATCACGATGTAGATGGCCGGCAGCACCGGGTATCCAATCGCCTTATAGGGACGAGGCGCGTCGGGCTGTTTCCGCCGCAGGATGAAGATGCCGGCGATAGTCAGGATGTAGAAGACCAATGCGGCAAAGATCACGTAGTCCAGCAACTGTCCGTACGATCCTGAAAGACAGAGCAGGCACGTCCATAGGCATTGCACCCAGAGCGACACCGTCGGTGTGTTGGTCTTGTGCGAGAGTTTGCCAACCGACTTGAAGAAAAGGCCGTCCTGGCTCATCGCGTAGTACACGCGCGCCCCGGCGAGCAACATTCCATTGGCGCAGCCAAAGGTGGAGATCAGGATAGCGAGAGCCATAATGCGCGATCCATATCCCGCAAACGCCTGCTCCATCACCGCGGTCGCCACGCGGTCCTGGCTCGCATATTGAATACCACGGGCAACGATGGTCGTTCCGTGCGGATCGCCATGCAGCGGAAGCACCGCCAGGTAGATGAAGTTGCAAAGGATATACAGCAGCAGCACGGTCCCGGTGCCCAATACCAGCGAAAGCGGCAGGTTCCGCTTGGGGTTCCGGACCTCACCTGCGGTGAAGGTGACGTTGTTCCAGGCGTCGGCCGAAAACAATGAACCCACCTGCACCACCGCCAGAACGGTCAAGAGACCGACCAATACTGTAGGGCCGCCTGCACCCTGCTGCACCGGATGCAGATCGCTCCAGCCGGCGCCCTTCCAGAAGTTGCCATTGGAGAAGTTAGCGGCGATCGCCGTCGCATTGCGAGCCAGCAGGCCCAGGAGGACCACCATAGCCAGAGCAAAGATCTTCGCCGAGGTAAAGATGTTTTGCACCAGGGCTCCCAACCGCACGCCCATCGAGTTGAGCGCGGTGAGCAGAACGATGATGACGATCGCTGCCAGATTGGCCGTGGATAAACCGATATCCATATTGCCCAGCACCATCGGACCAACCGCGATCGGTGGAACATGCGCGATATGGATCAACCAGTGATCGGCGGCCACTGATGGGAAGAAGACCCCGAGAAACTTGCCGAAGGCGACACCCACAGCTGCAATGGTGCCAGTCTGGATCACCAGGAACAGCGTCCATCCATACAGAAAGCCCCAGAGTGGGCCGATCGCTTCACGGAGGTAGACATACTGCCCGCCAGCCTTCGGCATCATGGCGGCAAGTTCGCCGTAGCTGAGTGCGCCGATGATGGTCATCACCGCGGTTACCAGCCATGCGCCGATCAAAAGGGCCGGCGAACTGGTACCGCGAGCGATATCCGCTGCGACGATGAAGATACCGGAGCCAATCATGGATCCCATGACGATGGCAGTGGCAGAGAAGAGGCCGAGGCCCTGAACAAATTTAGGCTGCGAAGTTTCTGGCGTGGACACGTTGGCATTGTTTTACCAGTTGAGGTGGAAGGTTGCCAGATCGGATCTTCCGAAAAGCTTCCATGGAAATACGAAAAGATTCGTCGACACGGGAACTTCCCTAACCGGGGAAACGTAGCCATTGTCTAACCGAAACCGGTTTTCAGTTTCAGTCTTCACAAGGAGAGCAGTCATATGAAGGGTCTGGCGGTCATGGTGTGCTTGTTGGGATGCGTTGCGTCAGGGATGGCGCGGGACCAGAGTCTGAGGGGCAAGTGGATGGCAACGGTAGACTTTTACGGCTCGCCGCTTTACTGGAAGATGGAGCTCAAACAGGACGGAGAGAAGATCGCTGGGGATTTTTCGGGCGATAAGGTCGAGGGAACCTATGCCGGCGGTAAGCTCCATTTCCTGGCGAAGGATACTCGGGGTGGATCGGAAGAGCTGACAGCGACCGTTGTAAATGGCCAGATCACCGGCACCGTGATCTGGATCGACGGCTCCGATAAGGAACATCCAGCGACACGCACCTTCCTGGCGGAGCGGGTGCCGGAGCGCCCCCAGGGTCCGGCGAAGACACATGAGTTTGTCCCCACCGTCTTCCATCGTCAGTTTTCTGCGCTGAACAAGCCTGTGCTGACGATCAACCCAGGCGATACCATCCATACGACCACGGTCGATGCCGGGGGGGCCGATGCCAGCGGCGTAAGGCGCTCGCTTGGAGGTAATCCCGAGACCGGCCCCTTCTATGTAAACAGCGCCGCGCCCGGTGACACCCTGGTTGTCCATATCAAGTCACTCAAGCTCAACCGTGACTACGCCATCAGCACCGACGGCATCGTGCCCCGAGCACAGAGCCAGGGCATGGCTGTCACGATGAAGGATACGGGCAAAGGAGCGAAGTGGAAGCTTGACCTGGCCAAAGGCATTGCGACCCCGGCAGACCCCGGCGAGCACATGAAGAACTACAGCGTCCCCGTCCGCCCTATGCTGGGATGCATTGCCGTAGCAGTACGTCCTTCCAACGCCGCCCCGGGAACAGGCGATGACGGAAGCTTTGGCGGCAATATGGATTTCAACGAAATCACTGAAGGCGCCACCGTTTATCTGCCGGTCATGGTTCCAGGCGCACTGCTCTACTTCGGCGACGGCCACGCCGTGCAGGGTGACGGAGAGACCACGGGCGATGCCCTGGAGACCTCCATGGACGTGACCGTCGATGTCATCCCCGGCAAACGTCCGATGGAGCCTCGCATCGAGAATGCGACCCACATCATGGCGATGGGAGAAAACGGATCGATTGACGATGCTCTCAAGGAAGCCACGGAAAACATGGCGACCTGGCTCAAGGATGAGTACCACCTCACCCCGAGCGAGATCGGCATGGTCATCGGCACGGCGGCCGAATATCGCATCAGTGAGGTGGCAGACCGCAATGCAGGCGTTGTGCTCAAGATCAACAAAGAAAGGCTGAAAGGTCTGTCGAAATAAGCCTGTTTGATCATTGCCGTCGGTGGCGGGGTGCAGAGGGAGTTTCCCTCAACCGCCCGCTCCGGCGACAATAGAAGACTGGCCATGAACGAGCAGATCGTCATTCGCGGAGCGCGCACCCACAATCTGAAAAACATTGACGTCGACATCCCCCATAACGCCCTGACGGTTGTCTCCGGCGTTTCAGGCTCGGGAAAGTCGTCGCTTGCCTTCGATACGGTTTATGCCGAGGGCCAGCGTCGCTATGTCGAATCGCTTTCGGCATACGCCCGCCAGTTTCTGGAGCGGATCGAGAAACCTGATGTCGACCACATGGAGGGACTTGCTCCAGCCATCGCCATCAAGCAGAAGAACACCACCCGGAATCCGCGTTCCACCGTCGCGACTGCGACGGAAATCTATGACTACATGCGGCTTCTCTATGCCCGTTGCGGCACGGTGACCTGCCTGCACTGCGGTGGCATCGTCCGCCGCGATACGGTCGACGAGATCGCCGCCGCCGTTCTCGCCCTGGGCGACGGTACCCGCCTGTACGCACTCTTCCCGATCCAGCGACGTGACGTCCTGCTGGAACCGATGCAGGAGTTTGCTCCTGCGACAGGAGAAGAGGCAGCCCCTCCCAAGCCCGCGAAAAAGGCGGCGAAGAAGAGCGCGAAGGCGGCGAAGCCTGTCGAGGCGCCAATCCTGGTGGATCCTACCGATGCGCAGAAGGAGCGCCTTTCGGAGCTCCGCAAGCGCGGCTACAACCGGCTCTTCCAGAACGGCAATATCGTTGAATTTTCGACCCCTGAGTCGCTGCTGGAGCTCGACTTCACCAAGCCGATCTACGTGCTGGTCGACCGTCTCTCAGTCTCCTCTGACGTCCGTGCACGAATCGTCGATGCCATTGAGACCGGCTATCGCGAATCTAACGAGATCTACTTTCAGACAGCCCCGCGTGACGATTCTGCCCCGCAGACCCTGCACTTCTCCGCCGCCTTTGAGTGCGTGAACTGCCACCGTGCCTACCGCGAGCCGGAGCCGCGTCTCTTCAGTTTCAATAACCCCTTCGGCGCCTGCCCTCGCTGCCAGGGTTTTGGAAACACCATCGATTTCGATCCCGGCCTCATCATTCCCGATCCGTCGAAGACGCTCGCCGGAGGCGCTATCGACCCGTGGGAGCGCCCCAAGTACCGCGCCTTCCACGGCGAGCTGAAGCGTTTTGCCAAAACCAATGACATTCCCATCGACGTTCCCTGGTATGACCTGACTCCTGCGCAGCAGGAGATGGTGCGGCAGGGTGGAAACGGTTTCCCGGGCATCCGCGGATTCTTCGATCAGCTTGAGAAGAAGAAGTACAAGCTCCACGTCCGCGTCTTCCTGGCAAAGTACCGGGGTTATGCTCCCTGCCCGGTCTGCCATGGACAACGGCTCCGCGCCGAAGCACGCGCTGTTCTGTTGAACGAAAAGAACATCTGCGAGGCATCGTCACTCACCATCACCGCCGCGCGCGAGTTCTTCGACAGCCTGAGTCTCACTCCGGCACAGGCTGAGATCGCCGGCAAGATCCTGGAGGAGGTTCGCCAGCGTATCGGCTTCCTGGAACAGGTCGGCCTTGATTACCTCACCCTTGACCGGCTCTCCTCTACGCTCTCCGGTGGCGAAGCCCAGCGCATTCAGCTCGCCACCTCACTGGGGTCGCGGCTGGTCGGCGCGCTCTACGTCCTCGACGAACCGTCGATCGGTCTGCACACGCGAGACACCGCGAAGCTGATCCACATCCTGGAAGAGCTGCGTGACCTGGGAAATACCATCCTGGTCGTTGAGCATGATCCCGACGTCATCCGCTCCGCCAACCACCTTATTGACATGGGCCCGGGCGCCGGAGAACTCGGCGGCAAATTGCTGGCATCCGGGACGGTCGCCGAAGTCGCAAAGCATCCGGATTCCACTACCGGACGCTATCTCTCCGGGCGCGCCCATATTCCAGTACCCTCAAACCGCCGTGAACCCGGCCGCACCAAGCTGAAGCTCGCGGGCGCGCGCATCCACAACCTTCGCGGCGTGGATGTCGAGATCCCGCTCAACCTGCTCTGCGTCGTTACTGGTGTGAGCGGATCGGGTAAGTCAACCCTGATCCACCAGGTTTTGTACCGTGCCCTCATGCAGCAGATGGGGCAGACCGAAGGCGGCGATCCTACGGGACTTTACCGTGAACTCACCGGTGCGCAGAACTTAAGCGAAGTGGTGCTTGTCGACCAGTCGCCGATCGGCCGTACACCACGCTCCAATCCTGTTACGTATATCAAGGCCTTCGACGCTATCCGCGATCTCTTCGCCGCGCAGCCCGACTCCAAGCGCAAGGGTTACACCGCCGGAAGCTTCAGCTTCAACGTCCCGGGCGGACGATGCGACGTCTGCGAAGGCGACGGTACTGTCACGGTCGAGATGCAGTTCCTCGCCGATGTCGAACTCCCTTGCGATGAGTGCCACGCAACCCGCTATAAGGCCGGGATCCTCGAGATCAGGTACAAGGGCAAGAACATCCATGACGTACTGAATATGACCGTCCGCGATGCCCTGAGCTACTTCGCCGGACATCCGAAGATCGTCGACCGGCTTGCCGTCCTGGATGAGGTCGGCCTCGGCTACGTTCGTCTCGGCCAGTCAGCGACTACCCTCAGCGGTGGTGAGGCACAGCGTGTCAAACTGGCCGCCCATCTGGCAACCGCCCGCGCCGCCATCGCGGCACAGCGTGGCGAGAGTGCGGCAAACAAGAAGGCCTCGTCCCGCACCCTTTACATCCTCGATGAGCCCACGACGGGTCTCCACTTCGACGATGTAGCGAAGCTGCTTGCAGCTTTCCGTAAGCTGATCGAAGGTGGCGGCTCTCTGCTGGTGATCGAACACAATCTTGACGTGATCAAGAGCGCCGACTGGGTCATCGATCTCGGCCCTGAAGGCGGTTCCCGTGGCGGGCAGATTGTCGCGATCGGAACCCCGGAAGAGATTGCTGCCAACCCAGACAGCCTTACCGGGAAGTGGCTTGCGCCGGTGCTCGACGTCAAACATTAAGAGGAACATCCATGGCATCGAAGATCTTTCCGGCGTCTCTGCGCCTTTTCACCTTCGGCGGAGCCCTTCTGGCCGTCACCTCCGGCCCATGGGTGCTCCCGGCGGCTGGCCAGCAGTTGCCTGCCGGAACACGTTCTGTCGCGGACGAAGACCAGGACCGGGCCGAGCAGTACAAGAAGGCCCAGGCTGCTCTTGATCAGCAGAACTATGCCGAGGCTGAACGCCTGCTGACCAGGCTCGTCAAGGCTGATCCGAAGAACGCCGCCATGCTCTACCAGCTCGCCTTTTCGCAGGAGGCACAGGAGAAAGACGACGCGGCAGAGGCAAGTTATAAAGCCGCGATTGCTGCCGACCCGAAGCAGTTCGAGTCCACGCTGGCGCTTGGCCTTCTACAGGCACGGAAGGGTCATCTGGATAACGCAAGAGAGACGCTGCAGCGAGCGCTCGCCTTACAGGGAGGAGACGCTGCCCAGGAAAAGGTTTTGAAGGCGCGGGCTTTCCGAGCGCTCGCCCAGATCGACCAGGCCAAAGACCCGGCCGCGGCACGCGACTGGCTGGTAGCAGCGCTCAAGCTTACGCCGGAGACACCCGAAGATACCCTTATGGTTGCCGAGCTTGCCGATGCTGCTGGAGACACCGCTGACGCCGCAGCCCAATACAAAAAGCTGATGGCGAAAGGCCCCACCAGTCCCGAGATTGCGATAAGTTACGCCCGTTACCTGCTGCGGCATGGCCAGGCAGCCGAGGCGACTCCGCTGCTGGAGCAGTTGCTGGCGGCAAATCCAGATGATGCCAATCTGAAGCGTCTGCTCGCGCACCTTTATACCCAGGCAAACGATCCGGCGAAGGCCGAACCGATGTTGCGTGCCGCCCTTGCCGCGACGCCCGACGACCCGTCGTTGCTGGACGATCTTGGTTCCGCACTGGTCCTGGAGAAGAAGTTCGACGAAGCACAGCAGGTGTTCACCAAAGCCGTAACATTACCTTCGGATCGCTGGGAACGCCCGGAGGATCTGGGTGAAACGCTCGGTCATCTCGCTTTTGCAGCGTCAGAAAATCATCAGCCCAGAATTGTGTTGCAGGCGCTGACACGGAGAGCTACACTCCTTCCAAATTCGCCGTCAACTCTATTTCTGGAGGCAACGGCGAACGATAGCCTGCATCAGACGGAACGAGCTGTTCTGCTGTATCACCAGTTCTTATCAGCCGCTGCAGGAAAGTATCCGGACCAAGAGTGGCAGGCTCGCCACCGACTTGCTGCTCTCGAACACAGGTGAGCACTTCCGAAAGGGGTGCGGTATGCCGTTCGCAGTACGCAGTGCATGTAACGCTTTACTTCGCCCTGGTTTCCGCCACGCCGCTCTTTCCTTTTTCGCGGTGGGCGTCCTGTTGCTGCCTCCAGCAGCGCGGGCAGCAGGCGCCGCAGACGTAGACCTGGCAGTCATTCAACAACTCGAAACCAAAGCCTTACTCGCAGCTCCACGAGAACAGTGCTTCCTATACACGGAGCTGGTGGGCCGCATGACGGAGCTGGCCAGCCGTCAGTTGGCAATGGGTGACACCGACAAAGCCGCAAGCACAATCAAGAAAATCTCCGAGTACGCCGAGCGCATCCACATGGGCGTAGCCGATGATTCCAAGAAACTGAAGAAGGCAGAGATCCTGCTCCGCGAGACCGACCACCGGTTGAACGACATCATGCATGCCTCCTCCGGTGATGACCGTGGCATGGTTCAGGCCACCCTGAAACGGCTGCAGACCGTTCACACGGAACTGCTGGCCGTTATCTTCCGACACTAAAAACAGTCCATACCCGCGTGTCCTATGTCCCATGGCGGACATAGGACACCTCCGGGTTCCTAGCGCCCACTCGCCGCGTCTGTCAGCTTTGCCAGCGAGTCGAGGAAGGTGAAGCGCACCATAGCGGTGGCCTTTTTGGCTTCCTCAATCGTGTTCCTCCGCGACTGCCAGGCCGCATCGCTGGAGACGGTCGTTCCCTTCTCAAGCGACTCCGCAGCCTTCTCTCCAAGCACAGTCAAAACGCTCAACTGATCGAGTTTCGGCAGCACATCCTGCATCTGGGGCGAAGCCTGCATTTGCTGCTTGGCGTGTGGTATCGCCAGCGCGATCTCGGAGTACCAGGCGCGGAGCTTGCCGCAGGCATCCGTGTCCTTCTGCAGACAGCGATCGACCGTCACGTTGCTCCAATGGCGCGACGGAGGATCAGGCCGCACAGCATCGACGAAACGATCGAACGGCGTGAGCTGGTCGGTGTGTGGGGCCTTGTAGCGCTCGCCGAAGCTGACTGGTTCCAGCACGGATGCGACGGTGCGGAGGTCGTCGATCCGTTCCGTATGCGCCATCGCACGCAACCGTGCGTCACCGCTCTGCAGATGGTTGAGTCCCAGCGATTCCAGCTCCAGAGAAACAACCTCCAGGCGGTCATACATGCTGTTGACGTCAGTGACGCTCTGCGGCGACCACAGGCGCTCCGCTATGGCCGCAGCGCGTGGCCAGATGCGGGAGTCGATATCGACCTCGTTCAGATGCTCACCCCACATGGGCGTTTCGCCGCCCAGGATGCGCTTCTGCTCTTCCGCGGTAAGCGTCGTGTTCTGTGGAATAGGATCGGCGAGGTAGTGGTCGGCTGCCGTCTTCATGCCGTCAAGGTAGTACGGCGCGGAGAGAATGCCTTCGTAGCCCATCTGTGCGCCCTTAGCCAGCGATGCCACTCCGCGCCAGGATTGCACCACAATGTCCTTCGGAAGCTCCGGGGTCAGAATTTCATCCCATCCCATCATCCGTTTGTGCAGCGAAGTCAGAATCGCCAGCACTCTCGTATTGAAGTAAGCCTGCAGCGCCTCGTTGTCCTTGAGGTGATGAGCTTCTTTGAACTTCAGGATGCGCGGATTGTTTTTCCAGTCAGGCGCGGGCGTTTCATCACCACCGATGTGAACGTAGGCATCTGGGAAAAACGCCGTTACCTCGGTGAGGAACTTTCGCAAGAAGACATAGGTCTCTTCACGTGTGGGATCGATGGCGACGTCGCTCACGCCGAACTCGCGGCGTATGTCATCAGGCACTGTTCCGCTGGCCAGTTCCGGATAGGCGTAGAGCCAGGCAGCGGAGTGGCCGGGCATCTCAATCTCCGGTACAACGCGGATACCGCGCGCCCGAGCATAGGCGACGATCTCTTTCACATCTTCCTGCGAGTAATACAAGCCATCCGATCCCTTGCCGGTGAGCCTGGGAAACAGCTTGCTCTCCAGACGGAAACCCTGGTCTTCGGTCATGTGCCAGTGAAAGACATTCATCTTCACTGCCGCCATGGCATCGATATTGCGCTTCAACACCGGCACCGGCTGGAAATGACGGCCGCAGTCGATCATTAGACCGCGCCATGGGAAACGCGGTGAATCATGTACCGTGACTGCCGGAATCACATAGCCCTGCGGCGTAGGCTGTACAAGCTGGATCAATGTCTCCAGTCCATGCATCGCGCCTACGTCGGTATTGGCTTCAATGACGGCCTTCTTACTCGTCACCGTCAGTGAATAGCTCTCATCCTCGCGGAGGCTCTGCACCGCCTGGCCGGGAGAGGTGACGCTTACCTCCAGGGGCGTCGTTCCAAAGACACCTCTTCCTTCATGTCGAAGATCAGCCGCGACCTCGATTCGCCGGACAGCGCGGGCAATCGCTGCTTCCAGGCGGGCGTCATGGGAGCGAGATGTGCTGACTTTGAACGTGGACTGCAGCGCCAATGCACCTGAGCCTTTCGTCAGCTCCGCCGGCAAAGGCATCAAACCGGTCTGGGCCTTTGCGGCAGCAGGAAGAGTGAAGGCGAGGGCGGCAAAGAGAACCGGACGAAGGCGATCGATATTCATGGGTTGTAGGATCCCGTGGGGCTGGGAACAGACAGTATAGGTTTCCGGTCCGAACGAGGTCACGGCTATATGACCTAGAAGACAGCCTGTCGCTCTTCTGAAATTGCTGACAAATTCTCAAGTTTGCTCCTACAATCCCGTCATGCTTCGCCGCCTGGTGGTCTGCCTTCTGCTGCTCAGCTCTGCCTTTTGCGCCTTTGCGCAGAAGCATGACGAGACTGCTCTTTCTGACGCCGAAGTGGAAGAGATCCGCGAAGCCGCCATCGATCCCGCCGCGCGTATCAGCGTCTTCCAGAAAGCTCTGGAGGCCAGAATCAACCGGATCGAAGAGATTCTGAAAAAGCCAAAAGCGCCGGGAGCAACCGAGGATATCCACGACTACATGGAGCAGTTCCGGGCGATTGCCGATGAACTCGACGACAACCTGGACGACTACCAGCCGAAGCACCCCGACCTGCGTAAGATTCTTCCGAAACTGCTGGCAGCAACCGAGCGCTGGATGACGATTCTGAAGACCCCACAGGACAATGCTGCCTACACGCTCGCCCGCAAGCTGGCGCTCGAAGCCGCGCAGGATCTTCACGACTCCGCCAAGGAGATGATTGACGACCAGGCAGAGTGGTGGAAGACCCACAAGCCGCCTCAGAAGAAGGGCGAGGCTCCTGAACCCATCACGGTGCCCCGGTAGCAGATTTCAACGCCCATTTGCGCTAAGTTTGATGTAGTGTCTCCCGAGCTCCGCCAACTGTTTCACGAGGAATACCGCGAGTTGAGGCCCCGTGCCCCCATGCCGGAGCTCCATGTCCGGTTCCGGCGATTTACGTCGTTGAACACGACGATCCGCCTGCGCGACGGCAAACTCTATGTGTCGCTCTCTGATCTACTGGAGGCCGCCCCCGAGAGCGTCCTTCGAGCTATCGCTCATATTCTGATCGCAAAGCTGTACCGCAAGCCGATCCTTCGCCTGCACGCCGACCGCTATCGCCGCTACACCCAGTCTGAGCCAGTCTCAAAGATGGCCGAGCATATCCGCCAGACCCGTGGCCGAAAACGTATCCTCACCGCCAAGGGGCGTCATTACGACCTGGACGAGGTCTTCGAGACCTTGAACCGCAGGTTCTTCCATGGACTCATGGGACGCCCTGTGCTCACCTGGAGCGGACATAACGCACGCCGACTTCTGGGTCACTACGACGCCGCTCACAACACCATCATGATCAGCCGCGTCTTCGACAGGCCTGACACGCCACGCTGTGCCATCGAAT
>JABFXN010000186.1 GCA_013361705.1 Acidobacteriaceae bacterium | reverse complement strand
GGATGGAGACGGAACTCTCCCGCAATAAGGCCCGGATCGACGGGATCGCCGAGCTCTTCAAGAAGTACAAACTCACCGGCTGGGAGGCCAACTACGCGCTGCTGCAGAAACAGATCGCGGACTACGACGCCTGGCTCAAGACGACGGTCCTTCCCAAGGCGCGGACCGATTTCCGCCTGCAGCCGGAAGAATATGCGCTGAACTTCGCCGATTACGGCATCGACATCTCCCCGGCGAAGATCTCCAGGATGGCGCACGCGGCGTTCCTGGACTACCAGGCACAGATGCAGCAGGTCGCTACCCGGATCGCAACGGAACAGCACCTTTCCAACTCCGACTACCGGGCCGTGATTCAGCAACTGAAGCAAAAGCAGCTCTCGAACGACGAGATTCTGCCGTTCTACGAAAAACGCCTGCATGCGATTGAAGAGATCATCCGGACGCAGCACCTCGTCACCCTGCCAGACCGCCCGGCGATCATCCGCCTGGGCACACCAGCCGAGTCTGTGCAGCAGCCGGCGCCGCACATGGTGCCTCCCCCGTTCCTGAACAACACCGGCCAACGCGGCGTATTCGTGCTGCCGCTCAATATGCCCTCCGCCAACGGCAACACCGCGCAGAAGGTGGACGACTATACCTACGATGCGGCGACATGGACCTTGATCGCACACGAGGCACGTCCCGGCCACGAGCTCCAGTTCGACTCCATGGTCGAACACGGAGTCTCCAAAGCGCGCGCGTTGTTTGCCTTCAATTCAACGAACGCCGAAGGTTGGGGCCTCTACGCCGAATACATCACACTGCCCCATATGCCGCTTGAGGGCCAGTTGATCAGCCTGCAGTTCCGCCTGCTACGTGCGGCACGCGCCTTCCTGGATCCCGAGCTGCAGTCAGGCAAGATCACCCCGCAGGAGGCCATGCGCGTACTGACTGAAGATGTCGGTATGTCGGTTCCCTTTGCCAATCAGGAGGTGGAACGTTACACCTTCCGTATGCCGGGCCAGGCCAACAGCTACTTCTACGGCTATACACGCCTGCTGGAGCTGCGGAAGTCGACCGAAGCAGCGCTGGGCACGAAGTTCAATGCGCAGCGCTTTCACGATTTCATTCTGGCGCAGGGCCTGCTGCCTCCAGGATTGATGAAGAAGGCGGTCGAAGATCATTTCATTCCAGATGAGCAGAAACGATAGGGAGAGTTTTCCTGTAGGCCCTCCAGCTCTTACAAGCGATGAAGAAAGCCCCGCTCATAGCGGGGCTTCTCTCTTCTATTCGGGTTCACGCTCGTGGCGCTACGTCGTGAAGATTTACTTGGTGAAGATCTTACTCCCAGGTACCTTGCCCTCGTTCTGCTTCATGCGCTGTTGACCGCGGCGAGCCGATTCCATCGCCATCTGATCCTTCTTATTCAGGTTCTCGGTGTCTCCTTCGCGATGCACGAGTGCTTCATGCGACGGGCGGGCTGGATCTTTGGTCGAATTTACGCCGGTTCCCATAGTGATTTCTCCTCTCTGGGCATACTCTGACGTCGGTGCCTTATCGGGCGTTGCCCGCAACAAAGAAAGCCAACTGGAGCATTTTCCCTGTTGTATCCCGGAAAGGCCGTGCGGCGGCGTTCTCGCTGCGGAAAACCCCATGAGTCCGAAAGCTCGACATCACCTACACGAAAAATGCTTTAGTCGCAGGGCTTTCCCTCTTCTATTCGGGTTCGCGCTCACAGCGCCACTTCGCGAAGCTTACTTGCTGAAGAGCCTGGTGCCGGGGATCCTTCCCAGGTTCTTCTTCATGCGTTGCTCACCACGGCAAGCCGCTTCCATTGCCTGCTTCTTTATGTGCTCGGGCTCGTGTAAATGCTCTATATCCACGTGTTCCCTATCCACATGCTCTCTATCCACATGCTGTGTATCTACATGCTCGGTATCCACGTGTTCCCTTCCTCCGCGACGCACCAACGCCTCGGGAGACGGGCTTGCCGGATCATTGGTCGATTTTGCGCCCATATCCATGGTGAATGACCTCTTCTAATGTGTTTGACGCAGGCCGAGGGGTAGAGGTCTCTAGCCATCGCATTGCCGGAAAACGATGCCTTTCCTTTCGAACCTGGCAGCACAATCCGGCATCACTTTGAATTCCGAACTCTTAGCGAGAACCGCTACCATAGAGCAGCACCGATCCACTGCCCATGAGACTCTCTCTCCCCATCGCCATCGCTGCTGGAAGCCTGTTCCTGGTATCTACCGTCCATAGCCAGCAGACCGCAACTCGAAAGAAGGCTATGCAACCAGATCCCGCCAAAGTTCACGCCGAAGCTCTCGTCATTGACACCCATGCCGACACACCACAGCGTTTTGTCGACGAACACTGGGATTTCTTTGAGCCGCTGAACGGCGGTATGGTGAACTACGAATCCGCAAAAAAAGGCAACCTCGACGCCGAGTTTTTCTCCATCTGGGTCGATCCGTCGCAGTATCCGGCCAACCGCTCGGCGGTACGCACCCTTTCCTTGATCGACGGGGTTCTGGAACAGGTGCGCAAACACCCGGATAAGATGGCCCTGTGCCGTACACCGGATGAGATTCTCGCCGCGCATAAGGCCGGCAAGTTCGTCGCCTGCATGGGGATTGAGGGCGGCCACTCCATTGAGAACAACCTCGGCCTGCTACGTGATTACTACCGGCTCGGGGTTCGCTATATGACGCTCACCTGGTCCAATACGAATGATTGGGCAGACTCCTCGGGTGACATCGATGACCCAACTGTAAAGCACCACAACGGGCTGACCGACTTCGGCAAACAGGTGGTAGCAGAGATGAACCGCCTGGGCATGATGGTCGACATCTCTCATGTTGCCGACAAGACCTTCTGGGACGTGGTCGAAATCACCAAAGCTCCGCTGCTGGCATCCCATTCATCAGCCCGAGCGCTTACTCAGGCGGGCCGGAATCTCACCGATGACCAGCTTCGCGCCGTCGCAAAGACAAACGGCGTGGTGATGGTGAACTTCTACCCCGCTTTCATCGATGAGAAGTGGCGGCAGGCGTGGAACGACTGCAAGGCAGAACGGCAGAAGGAACAGTACGCACTCGACGCCGAATATCACTCCAAGGGGCTGCCGGTTCCCTATACGGCATCCGATGCGATCGATCGCAAATATGCGGCAAAGATCGGGCGCGCGCCGTTCGATTCGCTGATCGATCACTTTGATCATGTCATCAAGGTGGCGGGCATCGACCATGTTGGCATCGGAACCGATTTCGACGGTATTGCACAGCCTCCTGGAGGCATCGACTCTGCCGCTGACCTTCCGAAGATAACGGCGGCGCTGATGGCTCGTGGATATACAGCGGATGACATGAAGAAGCTGCTGGGCGGAAACCTGATCCGCGTCTTCCGCGAGATCCAGGCGAAAGCGGATCCTTCGTTTCAGTAACGTTACTTCTATACCTCGGGGAAAATGCTTTAACTCTTGAATAAGTTTTTGATTAAATCCATCTAAGATCGAGATAGTTCGGGAATAGTTGCCAAGTAATCAGGCTATATTCCCGAACTAAAAAATAATCAAAAAAAGTCTCTGCTTACTCTTTACAAGAGTCCTAACCGAGGAGCATCGTATCCGGCGGTCTAAATGGCCACGGATAAGTTGTCATGAAAGTTTTTCCTCGGTGTTCGTTGTTTTTTGGGTTCCTTGTTCTGCTGTCCGCCTGTCTTACGGCTCACGCGCAACACTACTCGCAGCCCGCGCTCATTCTTAAACCAGACCGGATAGCAAATTTCCGTCCAGAGTTTGCAAACGCAGTTGCAACCGAGATTCAAATTCGGCTGCAGGAAGTAAATCCCGGTCAGCCTTCGCCCATCTTCTATCTTTCGCAGACGCCACCTCTGGCAGTTGACTTTCCTGAGATCCTATTCCTGCGCTTCACGGGCTCGTGCGATGTGCTTCCCCAAATGCCTGCACCGCATGCTCCCCGGGCGCTTGGTTCGGTTCCCTTTGTGAAAGGCGAGCCGATCAACTACATCCTGATTGATTGCGAAGAGATCGCTTTGACGATCAATGACGCGATTGCTCCGATGAAGCCGGAACAACGTGTCGACGCCATGGCCAGGGCGATCTCGCGTGTCTTCCAGCATGAATATCTGCACATCCATCGCCGGACCTCGCATCACGACGAGACTGGCGTCTTCGCTTCGGCGCTGTCTCGGCGCTTTCTGGTAGCCCCTGACCCTCCCACTTCACCATCCGCAACGCCGGCGGCCGCCGTCATCGAGTCTGTCGGAGCTCTCTGACACTTAGGCGTGTCATCAAACACCCCCAGGGGACGAAAGTACGCCTCACCTAGTACCCTTATAGGGTGATGGTTCGTGCTTTCGTCCTTAGTGTGTCGCTCGCTGCCACCGCGTTTGCCCAGCAGCAGACGCCGACCCCGCCCAAGCCGGCCGACGAGCTGCCGGACACGCCGAGCACTACCGCTCAGATTGTCCGTGACGCTATACCGAACGGCCCCACGGCCGTCATCGATACCTCCATGGGGCGGCTGACCTGCCGTTTCTTCCAGAAGGAAGCGCCCGCCACCGTCGCGAATTTCATCGGTCTGGCCGAAGGCACCAAAGACTGGCTCGACCCGGTAAGTCAGAAGCGCATGCACAACACGCGTTTCTACGACGGCACAACCTTCCATCGCGTGATTCCCCGGTTCATGATCCAGGGCGGCGACCGTGCCGGCAACGGCACCGGAGACCCGGGCTACTTCTTCGCCGACGAGATCAC
This sequence comes from Acidobacteriaceae bacterium, assembly GCA_013361705.1. GTDB lineage: Bacteria > Acidobacteriota > Terriglobia > Terriglobales > Acidobacteriaceae > Terriglobus. The sequence goes on along the minus strand of JABFXN010000186.1, from coordinate 1,828 downwards.
GCCGACCCTCACCTTCAACCAGCCGGGACGCCTGGCCATGGCCAATTCCGGCCCCAGCACCAATGGGAGCCAATTCTTTATCACCGAGGCCCCGGTTATGGAGCTGAATGGGAAGCACACCATCTTCGGCCAGTGCGATGAGCACTCGGTCGTTACGGTGCAGTCCATCGCCAGGGTTCCTACCAATCCCAACGACAAACCTCTGACACCGGTGACCATCAACAAGGTCACTATCGTTCCCGAAGGACAGCCGCTGCCGCCGGATCCCATGGCGCAGCCTGCCGCAGCTCCATCCACACCGCAGACGAAATAGAGCATTTTCCCTGTTGCCGGGTATCCCGAAAGAGAAGTGCAGTGGCGTTTTCATTGCGGAAAACGCCCAAAGATGCGATGCTCTGGCGACACCTGCAGTGAAAATGCTCTAGCTGCCCTCGGTTCCTGTATCCTGACAACCGCAAGGAGAGAATTACTCATGTCGACTCGCACCCCCGGCACGTATGCCGTTTTCAATACCTCTGAGGGAACCTTCGTCTGCAGCCTTTTCGAGAAGGACGCTCCGCAGACCGTCGCCAACTTCATCGGCCTGGCCGAAGGCACCAAAGACTGGAACTCCCCCTCGAAGAAGGGCGCCAAGCTGTATGACGGCACCGTTTTCCATCGCGTGATCCCTGACTTCATGATTCAGGGCGGCGATCCCGAGGGCACCGGTATGGGCGGCCCCGGCTACCGCTTCGCAGATGAGACCAAGGGCAGCCCTCACGGCTTCCAGGAGAAGGGCAAGCTGGCCATGGCCAATGCCGGCCCGAACACCAACGGCAGCCAGTTCTTCGTTACCGTTGCTCCCACCACCTGGCTGAACGGCCGCCACACCATCTTCGGTGAGGTTGTCGAGGGCTACGACGTCGTGGAGAAGATCAGCAAGGTCTCCACGGCCGCTATGGATCGCCCGAAGAAGGATGTCACGATCGAGTCCGTGGTCATCGAGCGCGTAGCCTAAACGCAACACAAGACACGAAGGCCCGCCGTCGCCGGCGGGCCTCTTATTTGTCTTTGTCAGCTAGGCCATGCCGATCACATCACACAGCTCTTTCACGGCATCCGCACTGCGGTTCAGCGCAGCCTGCTCTTCGGGTGTGAGTTTGATCTCGATAACCTGCTCCACGCCCTTTTCGCCGAGCTTGACCGGGACACCGACGTACAGACCGTTGATGCCATATTCGCCCTGCAGATAGACCGCACAGGGCAGGATCTTCTTCTTGTCTTTCAGGATGGCTTCCACCATCTCCACCGCGGCGGCGGAAGGGGCGTAGTACGCCGAGCCGGTCTTGAGATGCTTGACGATCTCCGCACCACCATCTCGCGTCCGCTGCACCAGCGCCTCCAGACGGTCTGGAGCAATGAGTTCTGTGATCGGGATGCCTGCGACGGTGGAGTAACGCGGCAGCGGCACCATGGTGTCGCCATGGCCACCAAGAACGAAGGCCGTCACGTTCTCAACGGAGACATGCAGTTCTTCCGCAATGAAGGTCCGGAAGCGGGCCGAGTCGAGAACGCCCGCCATGCCGATCACGCGTTCGCGGGGAAAACCGCTCTGCTTGAAAGCGGTCTGCGCCATGGCGTCGAGGGGATTTGAGACGACGACCAGGATGCAGTTGGGCGAGCCGGCAACAACCTTCGCCACAACGTCGCTCATGATCTTGAAGTTGGTCTGCAACAGGTCATCACGGCTCATGCCCGGCTTGCGGGGACTGCCCGCCGTAAGGACAACGACATCGGAGTTCGCCGTCTCGGCATAGACGTTGGTCCCGCTGGTGGAGCCGTGGCGTGT
>JABFXN010000124.1 GCA_013361705.1 Acidobacteriaceae bacterium | reverse complement strand
GGCTTCGCCGATGGCGAGTGTGCCGACGGGGACGCCTTTGGGCATCTGGACGATGGAGAGCAGCGAATCGGTGCCCTGCAGCATGGTGGCGGGCACGGGAACTCCGAGCACGGGAACGACGGTCTTGGCCGCCAGCATGCCGGGCAGGTGCGCGGCGCCGCCGGCGCCGGCGACGATGACGCGCAGGCCCCGCGTTTCGGCGGTAGCGGCGTACTCCATCAGGAGATCCGGTGTTCGATGGGCGGAGACGACGCGTGCCTCACAGGGAACGCCAAACTCCTGCAACACAGTAACGGCAGCCTTCATGACCTTGTAGTCACTGCGGCTGCCCATCACCACTCCAACCAGCGGCGAGGTGCTCATGGGCCTGATGATATCAGTGTGGATCGTGTGGGTTACGGTTCCACAGGGTGGCAAATTGAAGGATTGAATAATGGAATGATTGAATGATGGCCGCGGAATTCAAGCCTGCGCCAGAGATCATTCAATCATTCAATAAACCAATCATTCAATTTCTCTCAACCATTCAACTCTCGTCTGGCCGTCTCGGCCAGACGCGGCAGGTCATTCGTGGTCAGCACACGGATCGCCTCGCGTTCCATGGTTTCGACGCCGAAGCGGTAGCGTTCCGCGGCTTCGCCTTCGGTGGTTTCGTCTACCTGGCGCAGCGGCTCGATGACGGCGGTCAGCTCCAGACCGGCGTTTTCCACGCGTTGCACACCTTCGCGCAGAGAGGCTGAGGAGAAGGCCAGTACCTTGGCGGCTTCGAGGTCGCCTTCGAGAGAGACGGCGTGGAAGATGCGAATGATGCCGTTCGGGCGGTAGCCGCAGTCGAGCTTCAGGGGATCGCCGGGGCGGGTGTAGGCGGAGGCGGCGATGCGTTTGCGCATTAGATTCCAGACGCCGGTGCGTTCGAACTCACTGCGCATCGCTGCAGCAATGGCGGCCCGGCCGGTGCGGCGGCGGGCTGCCGGCAGCTTGCGGGACTCAACGTAGAGCTGCATCAACTGCTCCAGCTCCGCGGGCACACTCTCGGCCAGCGTCGCCCGGGCTTCGGTGATGCGGATGCTGTTGGAGAAGGTATCCTCCAGCACGGTCATGACCGGCTTGGGATCGGTGGCGCTGGTGCGGAGGCGAAGTGCGATCTCAGCCTCCATCGCCTCCAGCATCGCGGTGTCGGCATCGGGATCGATGCAGCGCACGCGGCTCCAGTCGCGCGTGAAACGCACCACGGCTTCGTCCGGCCGGGCGGCCTCACGCAGCAAGACACCGATGTTCACGAACTCGTCCTTTACCGCATCCGGAACATAGCGCAGCAGAAAGAACTCGCAGGGAACCCGCTCCATTACTTCAGACCTTTCCAGACCTCTTCAGAATCTTTTGCACTCGCAGGACCAAATCATCTTCGCGGAGGCGTCTGTCTGTTTGCGCCATTCGGAATCCCCGCATCATTCCTGAACAAAACTCACATGACATAGCCGGACTCCGAGAACTGGCGGGGTACGGGAACCTTCACGCCTTCGATCCAGTTCGGGAAGGGTTTCCGATCTGATTCCCGAAACTGCACGATCAACTCTCGCACCCGTCCACGCCGTGCCAGCAAGCCGGCGATCAACTCTTCCAACGCGTCCGTATCACCCTCATACCATTCCGGCGGAATCTCTTCGGCGATCTTCCAGGCCGTGTTGGGGTCCATGGTTTCGATGCGATGCAGCCAGGGCTCGAAGCTCTGCCATCCGGTTACGCCTTCGTAGACGGTGTTGCGCAGATAGACGCCCCGCAGCGGCGGATCGCGATAGACCCAGTCGCCGGCGCCGAAGCAGAAGCCCTGATCGATGAAGGTGGCGCGGTACTTGCGTTCGCGTGGCTTGCGATGGAAGACGGCCTGGCGTCCGTTGATGTTGCCGGTCCACTTGTCGATGGTGAGCATGCCGGCAAACTCGTCGAGGTTCCGGACCTCGCGGAGCTGCTCCTCGGGCAGATAGTCAACGACCTGTCCGGGCAGAAGGCCGCCGACGAACTGTGAGCCGAAGTTCAGGCCGGCGCAGCAGCGTTCCTGCCTGTTCCTGCCGAGTTCGACCCACATCTGCGGCGAATTTTCGACCAGCCAGGGCGTGACCTCGATGACCTCGCACGTAGGAACACTGAGCCCGGCGTGGGCGGCCAGCCTTGTAGCGAGGAACTCGTTGACCAGGACGCGGAGGTGCTGGGCGTTATTACGGAACTTGACCACCCAGAGCTGACCGTCCGCGCCGAGCATGAGCTGGCTCTGGGCGCCTCCGCGCATCCGCCGTATCGCCTGCACTGCCAGAACCGCCAACCCGATCCGCTCTCCGTCGTAGGTGTTCCGCCAGCATAAATGAATGGGGTCAGCGGGTTTGCATTTCCTTTTTGGAGTTCTACACTTGATTTCTATGGATCAGAGTCTTGGAGCCCGCCGTAACGAAGACATCGCACTGGACCTCATGAAGTTCATCGCGAACACCGTGCAAATCGCCAAGCCCGCTGCCGCCTCCACCGGCTTCGGCGCCCCTGGAGCGCCGCACAAGACTGAAGAGCAGATCACCCAGATTCTGGATCTGTACGCTCGCTGCAAGAAGGCTGTGGAAGGCTAAGGTACGTGCTTCAGGTCGCAGTCATAGGCGCCGGAGTCTTCGGCAAGAACCACATCCGTATCAACCGCGAGCTGCCCGGGGTTCACCTCGCCGCTGTGGTTGACCCGGCCGTCATCCTGGAAGACACTTCTGTCTTCGCCAGCGTGGATGAACTGCTGGCCAGCGGCATTCCCATCGACTGTGCGTCGGTCTGTGTCCCTACGGTGGCGCATGCGCGGGTGGCATCGCAGCTTCTGCGCGCAGGCATCGACTGCCTGATTGAAAAACCTTTTGCCGCATCCCTGGTTGAGGCGGACCAGGTGCTGGCGCTCGCCGAGCAGCATGGCCGCATCGTGCAGATCGGACATCTGGAGCGGTTCAATCCGGCGGTCACGGCGACGATGCCGATCCTGACTAAGCCCATGTTCTTTGAGTCGCACCGTCTGAGCATCTTTACGCCGCGGTCGCTGGACGTGGATGTGGTGTTGGACCTGATGATCCACGATCTCGACATTGTTCTGACGATGGTGAACTCGCCAGTGACGGAGGTGCGCGCCGTCGGCCTGCCTGTGTTGTCGCCGAAGGTCGACATCGCAAATGTCCGCCTGGAATTTGCTACCGGATGCGTCGCGAACTTTACCGCCAGCCGCGTCTCAACGGAGCGCGTGCGTAAGTTGCGCTACTTCCAGCCGCGCCAGTATGTCTCACTCGATTTCGCCCGGCAGGACCTGCTGGTGATCGATGTCGCTGACCCCGCAGCCGCTATTGCCGCGTTTACGCAGGGCGCCGGGCTGCAGCATCCCTCCGCAGGACTTTCGCTGCGTAAGCTGCCGGTCGAGAATGGCGAGCCGCTGAAGCTGGAGATCGAATCGTTCCTGACATCGGTGCAGACACGGCAGCAGCCGCGTGTGACCGGAAAGCAAGGACGCGCCGCGCTGGAGCTGGCCCTGGAGATTAATCAGATGATCGCCCAGCATGCCATGCGGGCCGGATTGCTGTAACTTCGGTTCGAGCGGAACTCCAATATCCCACCCATCGCGTATTGGGGTCCCCGACGAACTTCGTTCGTTGGGGTGAGTAGCGATGGATGGGGCACCCAGATTAGAGGTAGGTCAGGGCAGTTGCCGGACCTGCGTTCCTTGCGGGATGGTCAGCTCGAACTGGTCGTTCTCCATCTCCTGGTTCGGGGAAAGCTTGGTGATGCTCATTGCGATCTTGAGCTCGTCAAGCGGGCGTTCGATCGTAATGCGGGTCGGAAAATCGATGTCCCCAAACTTCTGGTAGCCCTCGTAGGTAGCGCGGGTGGCGACCCGGCCTTCGCTGTCGTAGATGTCCTGCGCGTAGGGCAGCAGCGTGCTGCGGCCGATGTGGATCACGCGGTGGGTCGCGAGCTCTACTCCGCCGTTCTTCTGGGCATAGAGGCTGACGTCGTAGTCCGGCTCCGAGACCATCTCTTTCTTCTTGGCGTCGACCTGAATCACGCGCTCGTCTGAGGTGATGGCGACCAGCTCTCCCGGCTGCACACCTTTGATCAGCAGCGAGTCATAGAACACCGACGGACGAAGATTCTCCAACGGGTTTTTAGACGGCGTCGATGCCACTTCATTGGTGCCGGTAATGGCGCGGTTTTGCGGAGGGATCAGCATCTTGAAGGTGCTGCCGTCCGTCACCATGTCGACGGCGCGGGTATGGACCAGAGGTAGCAACAGAAGCACCCGCAGGTCTTCCGGCTTGCGCAGCAGGATATAGCCACTGAAGGTCGTATAGACCGTCACCTTGCCCTGTTTACTGCCACCGGTGCTGGCGACGATGTCCACGGACGCGTTCATCGTCTTGATGGCGTCGAAGCGGCCCTGGATCTGCTTGATCAGCTCATCCAGCGTTGCGGTCTTAACGTTGGCGACCGCCGGGGCCTTCTGGACACGGTAGGTATGCCGGAAACATCCGCTGGTGAGCAACACTGCCGCCAGCAATACTCCAGCTCGCCATCGTACTCTTGTCATCCTGCCCAACCTGCCCAGTATATCGGGTCGCAGTTTGGCGCCCGAACGCATGTTCTTGAATTTACGCAGACTTCTCTTGGATGTTCCATTCACGGCCAAGGGTGCGCAGATTCGTTATTTCTGTCGTTTCCTGCCAGCAGGGCGCTCGTGTTTTGGCGATTTGCTTGTAGTCTCGGACGGAGCAGGCGCAGCCGGAGCCTCACCGCTGGCACGACGATAGGCTTGCACCTGCTCGGCGTGCTCCTTCAGGTCGTTGGAGAAGACGCTGTGGCCTGCCGCATCTGCAACAAAATAAAGGTAATCTGTCTCGGCTGGATGCATCGCGGCCTTCAACGCAGCTACCCCTGGGCTGGCGATCGGCCCCGGTGGCAGGCCGGTGTGCCGGTAGGTGTTGTAGGGCGAGTCATAGTCCAGGTCAGACCGGTAGATGGTTCCCCGCCACCGGTTGTCGAGTAGAGCGGCGTAGATCACCGTCGGGTCGGTGGCCAACGGGATACCTTTCGCCAGCCGGTTGACGAAGACCCCGGCAACCAGGGGACGTTCGGTGTCGACGCGCACCTCTTTTTCGACCAACGAAGCCATGGTGACGGTGCGCGCGACGTCGGTGGTCAGCCCCAGGGAGGTAGCCTCGCGCCGGAAGCGTTTCACCATCGCGGCCTGCATCTGCTCCGGCGTTGCATGGCGGGAGAATTTGTAGGTTTCGGGGAAGAGGTAGCCCTCCAGCGACTTGGCATCGGGCGAGAGGTCGCTGATCAGGGCGGTGTTCGCGCGCGCGGCGGTGAGGAAGGCATCGGCAGTTCCCAGCCCGGCGTGCTGCACCGCGGTCGCGATATCGAAGAGGTTGTAGCCCTCCGGAACGGTGACGGAGATGGTGTAGACATCGCCGCGGGCCATGCGGTCGTAGATCTCGCGGACGGTTGCCGGATGGTCGAACCGGTACTCGCCGGCCTTCAGCGTACCGTGCTGATAGGTGTGCCAGGCCTCGAAGGCGTAACGGCTGCGAACCACACCTGCACGTTCCAGGGAGCCGGCGATGCCGCGAACGCCGGTACCGGCGGGGATATCGACGAAGGTTTCGGTGGAAGGACCGAAGGGCGTCAGCAGGAGATATGCTCCCGCGGCCGCGACCAACAACAGAATAAGAATCAGAACTCCGAGTACCTTCACGCCGCTCCTTCTAAAACGTTTGATTCAAGATCACAGGCCGGCGTTCCCTGCCTGGTGCTTCCCATCCAGTAAAAGATCGATGGCAGCATCAGGGAACAATCAGGAATTGTTCGAGCTTACCGTCGGTGGTCGTGAAGGTAGAGAGCCTGACCTCTTTGCCCCCGGCAAAGGTCACGGCGAAGCTGCGCAGGGTCATGCCTCCGCGCAGACTTTCATCCTGCTTGACGACGGACTTCACCTCACCCAGGGGCTGCAGGCTGGAGGAGAAGTCATCCAGTGCCTCCTGGTTGAAGTAGAAGTTGGCGTTGCCGGTAAAGAGCGAGCGGTCGATCTTGCCCTGCTGCAGGCCGGTGAGGATGGTCTTCACCTGGGTTTCGGGGCTGGCGGCGGCGTTGGGTCCCGGCGGCAGCATGGCGCCGGCGATACCGCGCGCAATTGCACCGGCTGCAGAGCTGGCCTCCTGGTTCGTGAGGACGGCAATGGCGACCTTCTCATCCGGGAAGACGCTGTTGGAGGCGACAAAGCCGCCGACCTCGCCGGTGTGCGAGACGACATGATGTCCGTTGCGGTCGCCGACACTGATGCCAAGGCCGTAATGGGTGTCGGCGCCGTCCTTCAGTTTGAAGCTGGTGGTTAGCTCGCGGTAGCTCTCAGGCTTGAGCAGGGTCTGGTTCATCACGCTGATATCCCAGGTGAGCAGGTCTTCCACCGGCATCGCCAGGTCGCCGTCGGCGAAGTACCAGCCGGGAGCCTCCAGGGTGGCCTTGCGCAGCGGGCCGAGGGCGTTGCGGAAGTAGCCGGCGACCTGCAGCCTGGCTTGATCCGTATTCAGATCGAGAACGTGCTGCATG
>JABFXN010000390.1 GCA_013361705.1 Acidobacteriaceae bacterium | reverse complement strand
AGCTGCGCAAGTGGGTTGCCAAGGAGATCGGCGCCCTGGCGCGTCCGGACGATCTGCGCTTTACGCAGACTCTGCCGAAGACTCGCTCGGGTAAGATCATGCGTCGTTTGCTACGTGAACTGGCGACGACAGGAGAGGTAAAGGGCGACACCACGACGCTTGAGGATTTCACTGTCATCGCAAAACTGCGCGAACAGGACGAGTAATCTTCCAGGACGGCGGGCAGACTTCTTCTGCCCGCCTGCATCACAGGGGACGTACGCCAGATATCGGCACTCAAGATTTGCTTGAGAGTGCCGATAGTCAAGGAGAGACCTCCCCTGGTGATCAAACTGGCTGCAATTCGCGCTGTGTGCCTGGCCCTGCTCTGCGCCGCTCCTATGGCGCATGCTGCGGCGAGGGGTACCGAGACTGGGAATGGGTTCGATCTTTCGATCGAGCCCGTGCTGCACCAGATGCAGCCATCGCTCCACATCACTCACTCTTTGGTTTTGCCGTACGTGCGGGAAGATTTCTCCTATAACGGCAAGGCGAACGCAGCGGCCGAAAGCCGCTGGTCTGCCATGGCGCGCAGATTCGGAAGCCGGACTTACTTCCCCCTTTCACCGCCGACCTCGATCTCCGCGGCCCATCCGGGCTTTGCGCAGATAGGAGCGCTGCCGCTTTATGCTGACGGGATGCTGCGGCGTTTTCCTCAGGCCCCGGAGAACTCCTCCATGCGGATCCGTGACTTCAATCTGGGACTAAGTTCTCGAACCCTGGTCTCCATGGGGATGGGCGTTCTGGATCGTGCCAACGGAGTGGTTGCTGCTTTAGGTCTGAGCACCCGGTTCGGCCGTATCTCTGTGGAGCGGGGAGAGAGCAGCGCCTTCGGCCAGGCGATGTCGATTCGACCGGTCACGGTCTTCCGCCTTGAACTTCCCTGGCACTAGCGCATTTCTCTTTCGGGATACCCAGCAACAGGGAAATGCTCTAGGATGCATAACGTTAGATAACGATGAAGAGCAGCCTGATCCGGGACGAGCAGTTAAGGCTTCGTGCGCTCGAACAATACGAGATTCTCGATACTCCGGCAGATTCGGCGCTGGACGACATCTCGCGTCTGGCCGCGCAAATCTGCAATACACCGGCAGCCGCGATTGGCGTTCTGGACACGAATCGGGTCTGGTTCAAGTCTCACCCAAACTGGGAGACGCCGGAACTTGCACGTAATGCTTTTCCCGGCGATGAGACCCTGCAGGACGCGAACGTCTATGAAATTCCCGATCTGTCGCGGAACAAGCGCTTTGGAGCGAACGGTATTGCCCTTGGAGAGACGACCTATCGCTTTTATGCAGGTGCGCCTCTAACGACTCCGGATGGCGCCCGTATCGGTCTGCTGTGTGTGCTTGATACCGTGGCGCGCACGTTGAACGAGCAGCAGGTTGAGGCGTTGGAGGTTCTTGCTCGCCAGATTGTCACTCGGCTGGAACTCAGTACCCGAATGCGTTCGATGGATCGTGCATCCCGCACGCGGCAGCGTGTGGAGACGGCTCTTACCGTAGAACGCAACTTCGTCTCTGCCGTCCTCGATACCGTGGGCGCTCTGGTTGCAGTCCTGGATACGGCCGGCCGTGTCGTCCGTTTCAATCGCGCCTGCGAGGTTATCTCCGGATACCAGGTCTCGGACCTTATAGGCCAGCATCTGTGGGAGAAGCTGATTCCTGAGGAAGATATTGAGGACTCGATTGCGACCTTCGAGAGCATCGCCCGCGGCAACTTTCCGGCAACCTTCGAAAACTTTTGGCAGACGCGGGATGGCGGCCTGCGGCATATCGCCTGGAGCGCGACGGCCCTGCTCGATGAGCAGAATGAAGTCGCTTTTATTATCGCGACCGGCATCGATGTCACACTGCAACGTGAAGCCGAAGCGACACTGCGCGAGAGTGAAGCAAGATACCGTCAGTTGATTGAGGGTTCGCTCGGTATGGTGTTTACTCACGCCGAAGACGGAACGCTGATCAGTCTGAACCGTTATGGCGCGGAGAGCCTCGGATACAGCATCGATGAGATGGTAGGCAAGCCGCTGGCGGACTTTGTTCCGGAGGATGAGGTGGATGCCGTAGAAGCTTACCTGGACACGGTTTGCGCGACCGGCGAGGCTCAGGGAGAGTTGCGCCTGTGCCAGCGAAATGACGAGATACGTGTTTTGGCTTACCGTAATCGGCTGATTGAGGTAGAAGGCCGGCCCCCTTATGTCCTCGGGTTCGGCGTGGATGTTACGGAGAAGATGCGCGCGGAAGAGCGTCTGCGCGCACTACGCCGCCAGAGCGACTCGATCCTTGCCAGCGTTGGCGATGGCATTCTGGGTATTGATCTGGCAGGCACCATTACAGTAGTCAACCCGGCCGGCGCACAGATTCTTGGCTATAAACCGCAGGATTTGCTTGGAAGGAATCTACACGAAACCATCCACCATACGCGTACGGATGGATCGCCTGAACCGGCAGAGGGGTCGAAGATCCAGGAGGCGGTTCATCTCTCTGAGCCGGTTCGCGTCAGTGACGAGATCTTCTGGCGGAAAGATGGCACGCATGTTCCCGTGGATTACGTTGCAACGCCGTTGCTGGATGAAGGAGAGGCGGTGGGTGTCGTGGTTGCGTTCACTGATACTACGGCGCGGCGCGAGCTAGACCGGATGAAGGATGAGTTTGTCTCGACAGTCTCGCACGAATTACGTACGCCGCTTACTTCTCTGCGAGCGGCATTGGGGATGGTCGCCAGCGGAGTGCTGCAGTCGCGCCCGGAAAAGGGACAGCAGATGTTGGATATTGCTGTTGGCAACACAGACCGGCTGATCAATCTCGTCAATGACATTCTGGAACTGGAACGTATTGGCAGCGGCAAAGCAGAACTGCATCAGTCCAACGTGTCAGTCGACGAGCTGTGCCATCGTGCCGCTGACCTGCAGCAGACGTCGGCCGCAAAGGCAGGGATAGGATTCCGCTTTCAGGGCGAGGGCATCTTTGCGTGGGCTGATTCGGATCGCATTCTGCAGATGCTGACGAACCTGATCTCCAATGCCATCAAGTTCTCGCCTGCTGGAAGCGAGATATTTCTTGCGGCCAGATATGACGGGGACGGTGAGGTCTGTGTCGCTGTTCACGATCAGGGGCGCGGTATTCCGGCGGACAAACTGGAGTTGATCTTCGAACGTTTTCAGCAGGTGGACGCTTCAGACTCCCGGGCCAAGGGAGGAACCGGCCTGGGGTTGGCGATCTGCAAATCCATCGTGCAACAGCATGGCGGTGAGATCTGGGTGGAGAGCGAGCTGGGACGGGGATCGACGTTCTATTTCACGCTACCGAGCCGCCCCAGCAGCAATCTGCGATAGAGCATTTTTCCTGTAGGTGTAGTGCAAGGCTTGTGCGTCTATGGGCGCGTTTTCCTCAATGAAAACGACGCTGCACGCTCCTCCCCAGACTACCCAGCAACAGGAAAAATGCTCTAGGGCTTATCGACATGCCCAACAAAACTATTTTGCATTGCCAGGCTTGGGCAACGCGCAGCACTCGCCGGCGAGTGGCGCATCGTTTGCGCTTGCATCCATCGCGACCTTCCATTCGCCGTTGATCTTTTTCCAGATAGTGATGTAGCGGCCTTCCACAACAACAGGCTGACCGTTCTTATCTTTGGAATGCCCTTCGTAATGTCCCCAGGTGAAGCCCATGTCGCCGCTCGGGCCCATCTGCGCGCCCTGCGGCTGCCACGTTAACTGGTAGTCCTTGGGATCCCATTTGGCCTGCTCGCCGATTGCAAGCTTGCCGAAGGTAGCGGCACGTCCGTTGTTCAATACCACGGCATCATCGGCGAACCAGCTCGCGAAGGCTTTGCCGCCGCCCTTCTCGACGGCCTGATTGAAGCGGCCTTCCAGCTCCATCAGGAAGACCACTCCTGGTGACAGGGTCGGCACTGTCAAGGGGCTTTGCGTCTGCTGGTTCGGCTGATTGCTCTGCCCGAAGCCTAGTTGCGCGGTGGCAGTGTGGGTCGCCACGGCGGTGGCGGCCACCCAAAGCAGAAGGAATGATCGACGCATCTCCAGAAACCTCTCTTCGAGACAGATGATATGCTCCGCACGATGGCTCTTCCAAAAACGCAACAAGCACTGGCCGTGGGCGGTGTGACTCTTTTTGCTGCCGCGGCGGCGGCCAGTCTTGCAACTGTCTCTTCTTCTCTTTTAACGCTGGAAGAGGCGTGCCGTCTGCTTGGACTCGGCCTTTTCGCCATCTTCGCCTGGAAAAGCCGTTCACTGACGCCATGGATCTTTTTCGCGATGCTCGCCGGCGGCGAGCTGGGCCATGATGCTCCGGTTTTTTCGTCGAACCTGAAGTTTCTTTCAGATATTTTTTTACGTCTCATTAAGACGATCGTCGCGCCCCTGATTCTTGCCTCCCTCATCAACGGTATCGCCGGTCATGGCGAGTTGAAGCAGGTGGGTCGCATGGGTGTGAAGGCGCTGATCTACTTCGAGGTGGTAACGACCTTTGCACTCGCCATCGGGATGGCTGCGATCAATATCAGCAAAGCCGGCGTGGGATTGACGCTGCCCGCTGCCAGCGGAACGTTGCCGGCGGCGGCTCCGATGCACTGGCAGGACTTTCTGGTGCACGTCTTTCCGGAGAACATCGCCAAATCGATTGCCGAGGGTCAGATCCTGCAGGTCGCAGTCTTTGCCACGATCTTCGGGATTGCCCTGGCACTGCTGCCTGAGGAAAAACGTACACCCCTGGTCCGCCTCATGGAGTCGTTTGCTGAAGTGATGTTCCGCTTCACCGGTATTGTGATGTATCTGGCTCCGGTGGCTGTGGGCGCCGCGATGGCATACACGGTTGGACATATGGGAGCCAGTGTTCTTCTGCCGCTGGGCAAGCTGCTGCTTACGCTGTACCTCTCGCTGGTGGCGTTTATTTTGCTCATCCTGGTGCCGATTGCCTTGTGGGCAAAGATTCCGTTGCGCCGGTTTGTGGAGTTTGTTGCAGAACCAGCGACCATCGCTTTTGCGACCGCAACTTCGGAGGCGGCCCTGCCGACGGCCATGGAAAACATGGAGCAGTTCGGCATTCCTCGCCGTGTAGTTGCCTTTGTGATTCCAGCGGGATACAGCTTCAACCTTGATGGATCTGCCCTCTACCTGGCGATGGCTTCGTTGTTTGTGGCGCAGTCGGCGAATATCCACATGGGCTGGGGCGAACAGGCGATGATGCTGGCCATGCTGGTTCTCACCAGCAAAGGCATAGCCGGTGTGCCGCGTGCCGTCCTGGTGGTGCTGATGGCAACTGCCACCACGTTCAATCTGCCTCTGGAGCCGATGCTGGTGCTGCTGGGGGTAGATGCGGTGATGGATATGGGCCGCACTTCCCTGAACGTTATAGGGAACTGCCTGGCGTGTGCCGTAATCGCACGCTGGGAGGGGGAGCTACCAGCGTATACTGAAGAGTAACCCCGGCGGCCTGGTGCCGTCGAACCATAATAATGAGCCTGCTTCAACAGATACATTCGCCTGCGGACGTCAAAAAACTTTCTATCCCCGAACTCTCTCTTCTGGCAGAGGAGATCCGCGAACGGCTTATCGTTGGTGTTTCCAGGACCGGCGGTCATATCGGTCCGAATCTTGGTGTGGTGGAACTCACCATCGCCATGCACTATGTCTTTGACACGCCACGCGACAGCTTTGTCTTCGACGTATCGCACCAGGCCTATGTCCATAAGTTGTTGACCGGCCGCGCCGATCGCTTCGAAACCATCCGCCAGCCGGACGGCCTGAACGGTTTCATGTTGCGCACGGAGAGCGAGCATGACAGCTTCGGCGCGGGGCACGCAGGCACGGCGCTGTCGGCTGCGCTGGGTATGGCTGTGGCCCGCGATATGAATGGTGGCGACGAGCACATCATCGCTCTGGCCGGCGATGCCGCCTTCACCAACGGCATCACCATGGAGGCGCTGAACAATATCGCCTCATCCACCAAGCGGCTGATCGTGGTGCTGAATGATAACGCCTGGTCGATCGATCGCAATGTGGGCGCGATTGCTTCCTATTTCCACAAGATTGTCACCAACCCGACCTTCGTCACATGGCACGATCGTGCCGTCGATCTGATTGAGCGCATCGGCGGTAAAGCGGCAAAGCATGTGGCACAGAAGGCCGAGGGTGCGGCGAAAGGTCTTATCGGTCCGGGCATGCTCTTTGAAGAGTTCGGGCTCAATTACTTTGGTCCAATCGATGGCCACGATCTGCCACTGTTGATTGAGACCTTCAAGTTCCTCAAGCAGCAGAACAAGCCCGTACTGCTGCATGCGATTACGCAGAAAGGCCGCGGCTTCCAGCCTGCACTCGAGAAGCAGAAGAAATTTCACGGCCTGGGGCCGTACGATCCTGAGACCGGCGAGACCAAGCCGACGGGACAGAAGACCTATTCTGAGATCTTTGCCGAGTCGCTGACAAAGCTTGCAGATATGAATGACAAGGTCGTTGCGATTACCGCGGCGATGCCGAATGGAACCGCGCTCGATCTCTTCCGGCCGCATCACCCGAAGCGTTACTTCGATGTCGGTATCGCGGAAGAACATGCTGTGATCTTC
>JABFXN010000260.1 GCA_013361705.1 Acidobacteriaceae bacterium | reverse complement strand
AAAGTTCTTGACAGATCGCCGGGGGCCTCGCAATCTGGTACCGGCTTTCCAGACAAATTCAACCTTGGTGCATGTGATTGAGTTCAATTTTTGTACACCAATATGTATACATTTCTCGGGAATGTCCGAAACGCAATGACGGCTGCCAGACGCTTGATGAAGAAACGAATCCATCGAACGCTGCGGCATACATAAACACGTACGGCGCGAGCCATGAGACTCCGCCGACTTTTTTTGTTTCGAGAGGTCCATTTGATGCGAAATACAGCCTCAACCCTCCGCCGTCTGGCGGTGGGTTTCTGCTTGTGCCTGCTCGCTCTTCTGGCGGTTCCTGCGGTTTCCGCGCAGGAAACCACAGCAGCGATTCAGGGTGTTGTGACTGACCCGTCAGGAGCAGTCGTAGCTGATGCAGTCGTGACAGCTACAGGCGACAAACTGCTGCAACCCGCTACCGTCAAAACCGATTCCCATGGTTTTTACCGGCTCAACGCTCTTCCGCCAGGCACCTATTCAGTCAACGTAGAAGGCTCCGGTATGAAGGCCAAGGCAACAAACCTGCAATTGAATGCAGGCGATCTGCCCAACCTGAATCTCAAAATGGCTGTGGGAGCTGAGACCGTCATCGACGTTACGGACAGCCTCGCAATTGTCGATGTTACGCAATCGAAGGTCGAAACCACTGTTTCGAACGAAATTCTTCAGAACATTCCCAAGGGACGTTCGTTTGCTTCCGTCATTCCCTTTGCTCCCGGCGCCCGCCAGGAGCCTCTCCAGAGCACCAGTTCAAACCGTGGCGGCGGCTTCCAGATTGACGGCGCCTCTGACTCGGAAAATGTCTATTCCTCGGACGGTATCAACATCAGCTCCGTAAAGA
Source organism: Acidobacteriaceae bacterium (assembly GCA_013361705.1). Taxonomy (GTDB): domain Bacteria; phylum Acidobacteriota; class Terriglobia; order Terriglobales; family Acidobacteriaceae; genus Terriglobus. The sequence goes on along the minus strand of JABFXN010000260.1, from coordinate 5,767 downwards.
GCGGTGGCGTGGGCGTCAGCATTCCGATGGAATTAGTGCAGGATGTACAGGTCAAGAGCTCGAGCTTCGAAGCGGAATACGGCGGTGCTCTAGGCGGTGTCGTCAACATCATTCAGCCGCGTGGTAGCAACAACTGGCATGGATCCGTCTTCGGTTACTACCGTTCCAGTGCATTGAACGCCAACGATCAGTGCGGTTTCCAGGGTACGAACTACTACACTCTCTACAGCACGACGTGCGGTTTGCGCGCTGTGCCTGGCCAGGCTGCAGCTGGGCGTATTGATGCGCCATATGAGTACTTCATTGCAAAGCAGGATCATTACAGAGTCGTGGATCCGGGCTTCACACTTGGCGGTCCGCTGCTTAAGGACAGACTTGGACTTTTCGTTAGCTACGTCCCGGACTTCATCCGCATTCGCCGTGATGCAAACTTCACCGGTACAAACCCTGGACCGAGAACCTTTTATCAGAACACTGACACGCACTTTGCGCTCGCCCGCGCCGATTATTCAGCGACCAGCAAACTGCACGTCTTTGCCAGCTGGACGAATGCAATCACGCGTTCCGTAGGCCAGTTGCCGAATCCCGAAAGCAAGATCGGCCAGACCAACTCGAGCGCCTCTACCGATCCGACAACTTTCCGCTCTGATGGCGGTTGGGTTGCACCGAGTGCGGTATACAGCTTTGGCGCCGACTACACCATCAACTCCAGCACGCTGGCTACTGTTCGTTACGGCTATTCGTTCCAGAACAATGAGTCGCGCGGAACCGCTCTGGGGCTTCGCTATCAGAACAGCGGAACAGCAAGCGCCACCAGCACAGTACAGACCTCGACGGGCGAAACCGTTCCAACGGCCTATCGCAACACGAATGGGTTCAACAACATTGGCGCAAATCAACCGACGGCATACGACGCTTATAAGCGCAAGCAGCTTACAGGCGATATCCAGCACATCCAGAACGGCTGGGCCGGTACCCATACCTTCAAGGTGGGCTACTCCTGGATGCGTCAAGGAACTGATACACAGCAGAAGTTCGATTATGCCTACGTCCAGATCTTCTATGGACAGCCCTATACCACCAATACCGGTGCTAACGTTTGCGATTCCATCATCGCCGCCAACCAGTCCGCATATCCGGCGGGTGTAGGCACAACTCCGACGGGTACCGCCTATACTTCCACCTATGGCACCTGCCGTGGTAAGTATGGCTATTTCTCAGTAGTCGACGGCAACAGCGTTCTTGGTAAAGCCTCCGGCGACAACCAGGCGTTCTACATCCAGGATGGATGGCAGGTTGGACATTCCGGCTTGACCATCAATGGCGGCGTCCGTTTTGAGAAAGAGTACATTCCTCCCTACATTCCGTCTGCTCCTAGCATCAGCTTCGACTACTCGCAGAAGATCGCTCCCCGTATTGGTGCAGCATACGACGTACTCCACAATGGCAAGCTGAAGGTCTATGGAAGCTATGGCAAGTTCTTCGACCTGATGAAGTTCGGCCTGCCGCAGGGTTCTTTTGGCGGCAACTACTGGCATACCTGCACCTATACGCTGGACAACCCGAACTATGGAATCATCGTACCGACGGCGCCCCTGGGTTCCGACGGCGTTCGGCACGGCTGCGGAGTCTCAGGACTGGCTCCGGGTGTTGGTTCGAATGCTGTAAACGATGTCAACGGTACCGGCGGTGCACCTGGCCGCTTCGTTGAAAACACAGACTTCCGCGCCTTCAACAACTCTGCTGCTGATCCTGGCGTCGATCCCAATCTCAAGCCGATGCAGCAGCATGAGTGGGTCGTAGGAACCGAATTCGCGATGACCCCGACCCTGACGTTTGCAGCTCGTTATGCCCGCAAGCGTCTGGATTGGACCATCGAAGACATGGGTCTAAACGACAACTACGGCTTCTACATTGGTAACCCCGGCACGACATATACAGACTTTGTCCACCGGGCAGTGCCGAACATCTACGCAAAGGCTATCTCCAACAACGTCTCTAATGCGTCTGCTTTCCTCAATACCAACGGTATTTGTCCGACCTGCCCCGCACAGCCCAAGGCTGTTCGTAATTACGACGGCCTCGAGGTCAGCGTACAGAAGACGGTGGGAAGCAAGTGGTTTGTCAAAGGCAGCTATACCTATAGCCGCCTCTATGGCAACTATCCGGGCGAAACCAGCACCTTCGTTACAGATGGTTCTGGTGGCCGTCACTCACCCAGCAACAACCGTTCCTTCGACATCCCGACCATGCAGTTCACTGCGACCGGACAGCCGCTCGGTGGCCCGCTACCGACTGACCGTCCAAATACCTTCCAAGCATACGGCTCGTATCGCCAGAGGTGGATCCTCGGTGACTCCCAGATCGGCTTCTCGCAAGCGGCCTATCAGGGTACGCCTGTCTCAACCGCTATCGGTACGATCGGTTCCACTTCTGCTGTTCAGTTTGTGGAAGGACAAGGGAACTTCGTCAAGGTCCATCTGGATAGCGCAGGTAATCTGATCAGCGATGGCGTCACCAAGGGCTACAGAACTCCTGCATTTACCCAGACCGATGCGAGCATCTCGCATTACGTCCACATCAGCAGCGAGCACGAAAACCGCAAGCTGGGTGCTGAAATCAACTTCCAGAACCTTCTCAACCAGCACGCAGTGATGGCATATGTCGAAGGCCTGACAACCGCCGCTGCCAACCTGACCGTCCCGAACAGCACAAACCCAACGGGATACGACTACGCGAAGTACGAAACGGGCTGGGATTACATCGGCCTCTCCAACTCGCTCGCGCGCAACTTCTCCAACCAGTACGGCAAACCGAACATCTTCCAGGGTGCGCGGCAGATCCGTATCAAGGTTGCTTACACCTTCTAACCCATGGCCTGAGGATCAGGCTGAAAAGGGGGAGCGCTTCGGCGCCCCCCCCTTTTGTTTGCTGCTTTGTCTTCTCTACTCCGGAACGACTCGTCCTCGTTCGTCCCGCTTGAGATACGTCATCGGCAGCTCATGGTCATGCGGGAAGATCGTCAGCCACCGCTTTGGCAATGCCTGTGCGAAGTAGCGCTTGCGCTCGTCGATGGTGCGGATTGGGTCCAGGTCGAAGCCCATAGCCCAGCTCAAGTCCAGATGGTGTCGCGTCGGGATCAGGTCACTGACGAAGACGGCGTGCTCTCCCCCGCTCTCGATGTGGACAGCCATCAACTGCTCTGTGTGTCCGGGATAGAGCTCGACCCAGATGCCATCACAGATCTCCGGTGCGGTCATGCGTTCTTCGTCAATCAGCGTCATCTGGCCGGCTTTGATCAGAGGGTCGTAGTTCGCTGAGGCATAGCTGATGGCGTCGCGCTCATGCTGGTGATGACCGTGTACCACCTCACCACGGTGTGCGAAGTATCGCGCATTCGGAAATGTGGGAGTCACGCTACCGTCGGGATGCAACGTCGTATTCCAACTGCAGTGATCCCAATGCAGGTGGGTGTTGATGACGATATCGATCTCTTCCGGCGAGATACCGGCCGCCGCCAGAGACTCCGGCAGCTTCTGCTGCGTGCCGTAGATCTCGCGCTGCTTCGGTGACAGCTTGTTACCGAAGCCCGTCTCGATCAATACATTGTGCCGGCCGGTCCGGACCAGCAGGCAATTAAGCCCGACCGCGATTCGATTCTGCTCGTCAGCCGGCACCTTCTTCGACCATAGTGTCTTCGGAATCACGCCAAACATGGCGCCGCCGTCGAACAATGCCGTGCCATCGGTACAGACAGTCAGGCGAAAGTCCCCTAGGGCACGCTCCGCCCGGATCAACTCACTCATACAACGCCCTCAATCCCCCTGCTTCTGTACGCTGCCGTCGATCTGCATCTCGACGACTCTGTGATCCGAATTCACGGTCACAATGCCCCGTAGCGGGTTCCGCATTCGTCCGTCCAGAAAACTGGAGCTGTAGCGGAAGCGCAGATCGTCAAACGTCACCTCAGTCTCATCGTCGCCTGGAGCCGCCGAGGCAGCATCACGCGCCTGCTCTCTCACCACCGGCCAGCGCGACCAGTCCAGATAGATCTCACCGAGCCACGACCGCTTCGCAGCCAACGTCGCCAGCGTTGTGGGCGGCTTGCGGATCAGGTCGTTGCTGGGGTCGCTAGTCATCTCGTCCCGCAGGGTATCCACGACGCCCAACCGAAAGTACTTCGGAGTCTCGATCACAACCTGCCATTTGAAGGGATTCACGGGATACGGGTTGGCCGCTACCCGCAGCACGGGCTCGCCGGAGATCTCATTGGCCTCTGCCAGACGTACTGCCTTATTGTGCTCAAAGTCGCGCACCACCCACAGCACGGCCGAGAAGACCAGAGCTGCAATCGCCAAACCTTGCCCACGAAACGCCGAACGCCGTGAGCCAACCTCGTTCGCTACCAGGCCAAAGATCGAAGGCAATAGCAACGCTCCCAACAGGAACAGCCACTGCAGGGGTTCTGCGATAAACACCAACGACGCCTCATACCAGCGAGGGTTCCAGGGAGCGAACGGCCGCACGCCGTAGTTGTTGGTGTAGTCCAGCAACAGATGGCTCAAAAGCGCAATCCAGGAAAAGATAAAGAGCCAGCCCCAACGGACCGGCGCCGCCGGAGCACTTTCCTTCGCCGAACGCCACCAATGCACCAGCCTCGCGATCCCGACAACAAACGCAGCTTCCAGCGGCAGTGCCCACAGGCTGTGAGTCCATCCGCGATGGTGCTGAAAGTAGGCCAGCGGCCCACCGAGGCGATAGACATAATCGATATCCGGAAGCTCCGCAGCCAGGGTCATAGCCAGCGTGGCATAAGCGGCTTTGCGATTGAAACCGGCACGGCTCAACACCGCACCCGTCATGAAATGAGTGACTGGCTCCATTGCACCAGACTAGAGCATTTTCCCTGTAGGTATAGAGTAGGGCTTTCGCATCTATGGGCGTTTTCCGCAATGAAAACGCCGCTGCACGCCCCTTTCGGGATACCCAGCAACAGGGAAAAATGCTCTACAAGGGTGAGGTGAGAGGATAAAAACATGCATCCGCTTCCATCCACTCCCGAGGAGATTGCGGCCTTCGTGTCGGCATTTGAAGCCGGAACGCTACCCAAAGAACGCTGGACGCATGGCGCTCACATTCTCAGCGGTGCGTGGTATGTCCATGCCCTCGGCCCTGAGAAGGCGCTCACCGAGATGAGGAAGCGTATCCGTTCCTATAACGAAGCTGTGGGCACACAAAACACCGATACCAGCGGATATCACGAGACCATCACGGTCTTTTGGATCAGAGTGCTGGCGGCAGAGCTCGTCCGTCGTCCTGAGACAGCACGCGCGGTCTTTGTTACCGAGGCGGTCGAAGAGTTCGGACCGCAGCGCGATATTCTGACGCGCTATTACAGCTTCAACGTTGCGAAATCGACCGAGGCTCGACGCGTATGGATTGAGCCTGATCTGATGACGATTGAGGCTGACAATTAAAAATATCGACGTATTCGAGATCGCCCATGCACCGGGTGCCCCATGTCCCTCGGGGACATGGGCCCGGCCTTCGCTTTCCGATACCGATGTTTCTCGGACTCATCGACACATTCGGCGGGCCGACACTCTCGTTGCCCCATTCTTTGCGAAGCAAAGGGTGGGGCATCGCGCTCTGCGCGAGCGTTTTTATTCGTGTGTGCCAAGAAAGCAGTTTGCCGAGAATCAAAGATCGATGCCGGGATATGAAAGGCGGGCCCATGTCCCAGAGGGACATGGGGCACCCGGTGCAT
>JABFXN010000136.1 GCA_013361705.1 Acidobacteriaceae bacterium | reverse complement strand
ATTCGCACCTGAGGCTTCGACTTTCGCAAAGGCGGCGAGTCCATCTCCTCTGCGAATGTTTCGGTAGTCCACATAACCTATCCGCAGCATCGTCTGTGCACAGAGATGTCTCCGCAAGTCCGCTTCACACATTGGAGTCACAGGATGCCGGCTCATTGGGTGCCGATCGATGCGCAAGACCCTTCCGTCGGGCCCGGCAGCATACAAGCGTCCCCGCCACACATAACGGCGAAGATGAGGAGCTCCCACCACGATGGGAACCGTGTGTCCCTCAAAGATCTCCTGGCCGATCTCCATAGCACAGCCGATACTCCCCATCCGCGGCGACGAATCGAAGGTGGAACAAATCTTATAGTGCGTGATGGGAGCTCCCGCGGCCTGCAATGAGCGGAAGACCGAGGGAAGGTTTTGTTTCATCCACTCCGGTGATTGAGAGCGGCTCTCTCCGGCGATTCCGTAAGCGCGGAGCCCTGGCACTAATGCAAGATCCTCGACCGTCGGCGGAGACAAAAACAACGCAGATGGAATGCCGCCGCGGGCAAGCTGCTCCAGCACATCGGTTGAGCCGGTGAAGTCGTCGCCGTAATAGGTATAAAGCAGTGGGGCGCGCATTCAGCTTAGGCTCCGAAATACGCCTCAGGCTCCGAAGAGCTCAAGCGCCTGTGCCAACTCCTGATGACGGCTCGCGAATTCGGCCAGAGGGACATCTTCAACGGCAGCCTGCCAGGCCTGCTGCAGACTGCGCACACCTGCCGCCGGACCTCCGGGATGCCCCATAATACCTCCGCCACAGGCATAGATCAGATCAGTACATCCAAGCGCCTTGTAGGCATCGGGCGCCTGACGCGCGCTCTGTCCCGAAGAGAAAACGGGCATGACCTCGCAGCCGGGCAAAGGTGCGGAAAACATCGGCGTAAGGCAGGAGCGAGCGGATGCGATCACCGACTCGTCGCTCTCGCAGAACTTATTGCGAAGCCCATTCACATGCGTGTGATCGATGCCGGCAAGCCGCCACAGCTTACTGAAGGCGACGAAGCTCATCCCCAGGGCAGGCGACCGGGCGAGCATTCCCCAGCCATTGCGATGACCGTGGATCGGCACCTGCGCGTGCGCACGCAGAACCTTCATCGCCGGCAGGCCGATAGAGTTCATGCTCACCATGACACATAGTCCACCTTCAGCGACGACATGGTCGTGACGCCGCAGCATCTCGTCGATCTCACCGGTCAGATTCGGCGCGTACATCACGTTCTTCCCTGTCCGCTCCGCGAATTCCCGCAAGACGCGCATTACGGCCGAGACGCGAGCCGTAAACGAACAGTGCGCACCATCGGTCTGCAGTTCATCGTCCTTGATGAAATCGATACCCGCTTCCGCCAGCACGCGCACCTGTGCCGCAGTCGTTTCGGGCTCCATTCCGATGCTGGGCTTGATGATGGTGCCGATCAGCGGCCGCTCATTCACGCCTGTCATAGCCCGCGTGCCGCTGACACCAAACTGCGGCCCCCGATACCGCGAAAGAAATTCGGGCGGCAGTTCGACGTCCAGCAGCTTCAACCCAGAGAACGCCTTCAGCTCCGAGAGATTGCCCGCAACAGTAGATAGAAGATTGGGGAGTGATGGGCCAATATTCTCAAGCGGCCACGAGAGCGTAACCTCGCCCGTGCGCCGAACCCCGTCCCAGTTCTTTGGGGTTCCGGCGCCTGGCAATGACGGAGCAGCAACCGGTTCTCCCTCTTCGATGAGCTCGACCTGTGCGGCAAAGCGCTCGCGCAAGGCCTCCGTCTCTCCAGGAACACGAAGAAACGTTCCCGTAGACTGCTCGCCGGCCATCGTCTCCGCTGCCTGCTCCAGCGGAAAAGCTGTTTCGATGAAGTAGCGCGCACAGATGCGCGGATGAGTACTCACCCTGATGTCTCCTCAGCCGCGATAAAAATAGCTCGTATAGCGTTCATTGTCGATACGGTATAGCGGCACAAAGACAGCGTCCCGCCCCGCATACCGTTCGGTATAGGCCTGCGGACCCGCCGCCTTCAGATTGGATGGCAGCGGCAGCTTTGCGTGTGCCTCGACTGCGGGAATATTCAGCGCGACATACTGCACTGGTCCCCGCATCAAAGCGACCACATCCGGGTTCCGGTCATCGATGCTCTCCGTGCGGAACTCCTGCGGAAGCATCAGCTCCACACGATCCCCTCCCTTCCACCGGCGACGTAGCGCATAGAACGTTCCGGCGGAAGCATTGGCCGTCTCCACCTTTCCGTTCACGCGGATGGTTGCGGGCCGCTGCAGCCAGCCAGGAATGCGAAGGTGCAATGCAAAGGTTGACTCCCGCTCAGGATTCACGGTGAGCATCACGTGATCGTCGACCGGATACTGTGTCTCCTGAGTCAGGACAACAGCAACATCCCTCACCTGGGTCTGCACGCGCGACGGCGTGTACAGCGTGACATACAAACCGTCGTCTGCACCGAAGTAGAGATTGAGCGGGTAATCCGCCACGGTCTGCACCAGTGTGCCGGAGCAGCAGGGCCACTTCTGCTTGTAGTAGACCTTATCCGCATACGGCGAATAGGTGGAGTAATACGGATAGCGGCCCTCTGAGTCCGGCCGCTTGACACCAAGGATGGTGTTGAAGAGCACGCGCTCCAGGTTGTCGGCATACGCCGTGTCCTGTGGAACGCCGGTCCGCAGCAGATAGCGCGCCAGCTTGGTTGCGGCATAGGCGCCACAGGGAGTCTCAAAGTGATCGACCGTGGTGCTGAGTGATGCATACAGCTCACCACGATGGGGCGTGATGAAGGTCTCGTTTGGTCCCCAGCCGCCGCTGGAGAACTGCTGCGTCGTGGTCAGCAGCAGAAAGGCATGGCGCATGGCATCGCGATACTTAACATCTCCGAGCGAGAGATACGCCTTACCTCCGGACGAGAGCGCAATCGCGTGCGAGTACGCATGCTGACCGGGGAATGGATCTTCCTTGCGGGAAAGCCGATCAAAGAACTCTCGGTCCAGAAGATACCGCACGGCATACTCGCGGAACGCCGGATTCCCCGTGGCCTCTGCCGCGGCGAACAGGTTCTCCGGCATGATGTACGTCTCGTCGTATGGCGGATCTTTCTTGCCGATACGATCGCGTCCCTGTGCCGGCAGTAGAGATTTCGCTCCGTCGAACACGCGATTCAACAGGTCGTTCGTACCAGGAACCTTGGACAAAGCTCCCGCATCCAGCAGGCCCACCAGGTGCTTATCGACGGTGTAACAGGTCCAAAGATTCGTCTCCGGCCGAAGGATACTGACGTTCTGCGGTCCAAGTGTCGCCGCAAAGCCCTCAACCAGATCATGAGCTTTGGCGTGGCACGCGTCATCTCCTGTTGCCGCACCCATGCGGGCCATGCCGGAGATGTACTGCCCGAGGCCGTGTCCCGGAACGAAGCCATCACGGTCGTACCATCCGCCCATATCGTCACCGGGAGCAGGCAGTCCTGCGCGTTGCCGATAGACCTTAAGCAAACGGTCGTTCGAGAGGGAAAGATAGTGTGCCTTGAGAGCGAAGTATTGCTCGGCAAAAGGACCGCCCGTCAACTGCACTTCGCTGTACTGCAACTGGCGCAGCGGAGCACGATCCGCGCTCTGACCCACCGAACCTTTAGCGCCCATCGCCGTTGCAGCGACGGTCATGGCGGAGGTCTTCAGAAATTCTCGACGGGTAAAACTTTTTCCCTGTAGGTGTGAAGTAGGGCATCCGCATCTATGGGCGTTTTCCCTAATGAAAACGCCGCTGCACTCCTCTTTCGGACTACCCAACAAAGGGGAAAATGCTCTAAAGCTCACGGTCTCTCTCGTTTCCTGCTGTGCAACGGAAGGATAGAACACGCTGGAGGTGATTTGCCGCGCGTGCCGGTATTCAGAACAGGATTCCGGAATGCGGAACATCGTTTCTATACCAGGTTGTCGGCCGTTTCCAGACCGCGTGTGCAGTCCACACGGGCGAAGATCACCGCAGCCAGCAGGATCATGACCGCAATCATTCGCACCGGAAGATCGTAGTTCCCGGCAAACTTCACAACGTAACCGAAGACGATGGTGCATACCCAGCCACCAAGGTTTCCCGCAGTATTCATCACGCCCGATGCGGTGCCGCCGAAGTTGCCGCCAAGCCCCATCGCCATGGCCCAGGCCGAGGGCAACATAAGGTCCATCACACCGAAGCCCGCTGTCGCCAAAACGATGATGCCTGTGTGGGTCTGGACTGCGGTCATGCCATACAACAAGCAGGCCGAAACGCCGAGGCAGATTGCTGTCACCGAGCGGTAGGCTCTGCGTCGTCCAAAGCGTATGACCAGCCACTCCGACAGCACTCCACCTGCGAGGTTCCCGGCAAGTCCCATCAGGAAAGGCAGCGATGCCCAGATCCCCATCTCCGCCACGGTAAAGTGAGCGCTGCGCACCAGCCAGGTGGTAAACCATCCGAAGAAGAACCAGCTGCCCCACGCATAGCAGAAGTAAGCCAGCGACAGCAGCCATAGATCCGGCAGACGGAAGAGCCGCGACCACGGCACCTTCTCCTGCAGCTCTGATCCTTGATAGCCGGCAGAAGTCACTGTTGGGGAGCCGATCTCAATCAACTCCTCGATGCCGATGCCGGGCGTAGCCTCAGGGCTTTCACGAAACAGAAGCAGCCATAGGGCAACCCAAACGAATCCGATCGCGCCCATGCACCAGAAGATTCCCCGCCAGCCCATGAACCGGCCCAGCGGTACAAGCAGCAGCGGAGCCAGCGCTCCACCAAGCCTGCTGGCTCCCCACACGAAACCCTGTGCGCGCGCATGTTCTTTTTTAGGAAACCAGCGGCTGATGACACCGGCCGCATTCGGATATGCTCCGGCGGCTCCCATGCCGAAGAGGAAGCGTGATGCCGCGATCTGCAGAAAGCTGCGGCACCATCCTGTCATTGCTGTAAAGAAGCTCCACCATGTGACGATGCGTGCGAGCTCTTTGCGCCGTCCATGCCGATCACCGAGGGCTCCGGAAGGAATCTCAAAGATGGCATTCGCCAGGATGTAGGCTCCGAGCACCCATCCCCACTGCTCTTCCGACAGATGAAGATCGCTGCGGATACCGCTCTCTGCAACCGGAAGAGCCAGCCGGTCCAGAAACGTAATGATGCTGAGGGCGCACAACAGCATCAGCACCGTGTGGCGCTTCTTCAAACGGCAGCCTCCACCGGCTTGCCCAGCAACACGTCGCAAGCGTGCAGCACATCGCGAGCACGCAATACGGCAAGCTCAGGCGAGCTCAATACAGGCATCGGCAAAGCATCCGGTCCTATGGCCTGCACGACCCGCGCCATGCTGGCCTGCGCCAACACCACAACGTCCACGTCCTTCATCTCCTCCAGCAACGCCTTCGACAGAATACGATCATGGGTTGCGGTATCGCCGGCGAGCACGGCATCGAACGCTCCAACGCAGAGCGACGACACCAGCTCCACATTCTTCCCGGCCGCATTAGCCTTATCGCGCAACAAAGCCAGGGTCGGTTCCAACGTCGTGCGCAATGTCGCCATCACGCCGATACGGCTTCCCCGCCGTACAGCTTCTTCAGCCATGGCGTCATCCACGCGGATCACCGGAATATCCATCACCTGCTGCCCAATGCGGACACCCGCCCCAATGGAAGAACAGGTCACCATCACAGCATCCGCGCCGGCATCCTGTGCCGACTGCAACATGGCCAATAGCCGCCGGATCGTCACCCGGCGCAGCGCGCCGTGGCGGATGGTGTCTTTGATCAGGCTCTCGTCCACCATATGAAAGACGTTCACCCCGCTCAGATGCTGGGAGCACAGCGCGCCAAAGATGGGCGTAAGCGTAGGGCTGGTATGAATCAGAGCGAGCGTCTGGGGCACCGGAAGACTCCTTGCAGAAGGTTGGTCTGGTTCTATCTTGCCCATCCTCGGATGTAAAGCATGGGTTGCAGAAATCTCACAATCGTTCCGCTATGATTCACTCCGAAATTCCGTTTCGCGGAACGACCTGCCCAGGAACAGTCAAAAGCTCTATCGCTTTACGAGGGGATCATCGTCGCACTTGCCACTTGGAGCAACCCACGTGTACTTCTACTGTGAACTGTGGAGACGCAATGATTCGCACCAACCGCCGCGAGTTTCTCGCCCTGGCCACCACCGCCGCACTTGCTCCGGCGGCAATGGCACAGGATGATCCGGTCGCCCCGTTTCGGACACCTTACAAATACCCAAAGCTTGTCCTCGCTCCAGCCAATCCGTCCATTCCGAGTAACGCTGCGGCCGGCACTGAGGTCTTCGACTCACGCGGAGTAGATGACCCAATCGTCTTTCGCGCCGACGGTATCTTCCACATGCTGTACATCGGCTTCGACGGAATCGGATATCAGACCGGCCTCGCCAGCAGCCACGATCTGGTGACCTGGAAACGCGAAGGGAACGTCGGACCGCGCGACCCAAACTCGAAGTACACACGGTTCAACCTGGCGATCAGCACTATCCTGCGCGACAAGAACCTTCATGGACGCGGCGACGCAATTAAGGTCGATGGTCAGTATCTCGCTGCCTGGCATGCCTATCCTGCAGCCGGATATGAGTCCGGCGCCGCAGTCATTGGCCTGGCACGCTCTCGTGACCTTCGCCACTGGACACTTACGGAACCGATCCTCCGCCCTGAAGAAGGGGAGGCGTGGGAACGCGGCGGCCTATACCGCCCGGATCTCTTTGTGGAGGAGTACCAGGGGAAGCGGACCTACTTTCTGTACTACAACGCAAAGACAGAGACACTGCCAAAGGATGAGGGCGGAGGCTGGCATGAGCGCAGCGGAGTCGCTACCAGCACCGATCTTGTGCACTGGACACGCTCGCCGCTCAATCCCCTGCTACAGAATGGTCTTCGCGGTGCGGCGACTTATTCCAAGGGCAGCCCACTCGCCGCGAACGCGCCATCGAGCGACGCGCGTGACAGCCGCTTTGCCTCAAACCCCTACGTCATGAAGTGGGGTTCGAGCTATGCGATGTACTACTTCGGTTTCAACTACGAACGCCCGGGCCGCGCGCGCGAGCTGCTCGCTTTAGGCCGCGATCCCTTTCACTTCGAAAAGGTGCCCGAGGTGTTGATCGATACCGGAGCACCTGGGTCTATCGACGAGACCTTCGCCCATAAGCCATCGCTGATCTATAACGAAGGTTCTCTCTACCACTTCTATTGCGCCGTCTCGGGCAAATATCCCAATGAGATTCGTGGCGTCGCCGTCGCACGGTCCAAGCCATGGTGAGATTCCCTCTTTTGAAGATCGCGGCCCTCGCAGGTTTCGCAGGCTGGTCATTCATCACCGCCTCTGCCGGTGCTCAGACACAGGCGTCACACGAAAGCGCCGTTGCAGCGCAGGTCAGCCGGGTGCAGCGTTCCACAACAACGGCCAAACCATTCGCTGCCAACTGGGACTCGCTGGCGGGCTATCGCACACCCGCATGGTTTCAGGATGCGAAGTTCGGCATCTTCATTCATTGGGGCGTGTACTCTGTTCCAGCATTTGCCAACGAATGGTATTCGCGGAACATGTACGTCGCGGGCAATAAGGCCTACGAACATCACATCGCCACCTACGGCCTGCAAAGCAAGTTCGGCTACAAAGACTTCATTCCAATGTTCCGCGCGGAGCACTTCGATGCCAATGCCTGGGTCGATCTCTTCCAGAAGGCCGGAGCACGCTATGTTGTCCCTGTAGGCGAACACTGTGACGGCTTCGCCATGTATGCCTCCGATGTAACGCCGTGGAATGCCAAAGCCATGGGACCGCATCGCGATATCGTCGGCGAACTCGCGACCGCAACACGGGCACATGGTCTGCGCTTCGGTGTCTCTTCGCACACGGCTGAGCACTGGTGGTGGTACGGCCTTGGCCGCACCTTCGACTCCGACGTGCGTGCCATGAATTCCACTCCGACGAACGGACTGCCGCCCACATCGCTACTGTACGGTCCAGCATCCCCTCGGAATCTACCCGCGGCGGACGGGACTGCGGATGATCGCAAAGAGCCCGATCCAGATCATCTCGAACGGTGGGTGCCTCCCAGTCAGGATTTCCTGAACGAGTGGCTGGCAAAATCAACCGAGGTCGTCGATAAGTACCACCCTGACTTCATGTACTTCGACTGGTGGATCGGTCAGCCGGCCTTCAAACCCATGCTGCAGCAGTTCGCCGCCTACTACTACGACCGCGGCGCCGAACGGCACGAACAACCGGTGCTTACCTACAAGCAGGAGTCGATGCCCGCCAACGTCGCCACCCTGGACATTGAACGCGGCAAGCTCGATACGCTCCGCCTGCTTCCCTGGCAGACAGATACATCGGTTTCGATTCACTCCTGGGGATACGCGGAGCACGATGAGTACCGCACGGCGAAGTCACTCGTACATCAACTGGTCGACACTGTCTCCAAGAATGGCAATCTGCTGCTGAACGTTGGACCGAAGGCTGATGGCACAATTCCCGAAGAGGCCAGAACGGTTCTGCTGCAGATTGGGGACTGGCTGCGAGTGAACGGCGAAAGTATCTACGGCACGCGACCCTTTACCGTCTTCGGCGAAGGCCCCACCAAAGCGGCAAAGAATGCAACCGAGAAGAACAACGACATCCAAAGCTATACGGCTCAGGACATCCGGTTCACGGCTTCACACGGCACTAAGGAACCGCTGCTCTACGCGACACTTCTGGGATGGCCTTCGCAATCTGAAACCGTTATCCACACTCTCTTCGCTGGAAATCCATACCTTCCTGGTGCAGTGTGCGCTGCAGATCTGGTGGGAGGCAAATCGAACCTGAACTTCCAACAGCGGCCGGATGGAATGCACGTCACCATGCCATCTTCCACTGAAGGCCTCGGCGATATCGCGTACGTGCTACGTATCCACACGCACTGCAAGTAAGGCATATCAGCAAATTCGAGATAACCCATACTCTGGGTGTCAGCGGCTTCCAGATCCAGCGAACCTACCGGTCACCAGCGGCCAGCCGCTCAGCTTCAACGGCTCCGGCACGCATCCTGCAGTTCGCTGCCGAGATCCACTTCTAAGAAGTTGCACGTCACTTACTCCACCCTCTTCGCGCCCCGTTACGAAGAGGGTCCTTTTTTGCATGGAATAGGTTCCTGTAGAAACGGGTGCCCCATATCTAGCGGCTTTATCGCCAGATTTGGGTGGGTCCGGAAAAAGCGCCTGCAAACCCACATCTCGGCGTAGCCGAGATATGGGGCACCCAGTCGTTCAGGGATGAATAGACGTGGATCACCCTGATCCTCGGACCATACGCATAAATTTTGGTGATTGGTGGCGGTGGACAGAATCGAACTGTCGACCTACGGGTTATGAGTCCGTCGCTCTAACCATCTGAGCTACACCGCCGGCGCTTGGAAGGAACTGACGCACCAAGGTGGCGCAACCAGCTAAACTTCATTTTACGGCAAAACGCCGCGAACGGAAACCTGCATCCCGATGGCCTTCAAACCACACGTCCTTGGCGTCATTCCTGCGCGCCTTGCATCCACGCGGCTCCCACGCAAAGTTCTGCTCCCTATCGCCGGCAGGCCTATGCTGGCATGGGTCTATGAGGCCGCAAAGGCCTGCCCCGGTCTCGACGACCTGATCGTCGCCACCGATGCCGAAGAGGTCGCCGCCCTGTGCCGCGAGAACGGATGGCCTGTCGCCATGACCGCCTCCGACCTGCCCAGCGGTACCGACCGCGTTCGAGAGGTCGCCCGGCATCACTCCGCTGATATCTACGTCAACATCCAGGGGGATGAGCCGCTGCTCAAGCCGGAACACATCGATGCTCTGCTGGCGCCCTTCAGCAAGCCCGACGTCGACGTCACCACCATCAAGACACTCTGCACGCCGGAGAATATCCACAACCCCAATGCCGTAAAGGTGGTCACCGCCCTCGATGGCCGCGCGCTCTATTTCTCACGGGCCACCATTCCCTATCATCGCGACCGTATCGGCGACGTGCCGTACTGGAAGCACATCGGACTCTATGCCTACCGGCGGCAGACCCTGGAGCGTTTCACCGAGCTCGGCCCCTCCGCGCTGGAACAGACCGAGCGGCTGGAACAGCTCCGCCTGCTCGAAAACGGCTTCGCACTCTACGTAGAACCTGTTCACTTCGACACCATCGGAGTCGACACGGAGACCGATCTGAAGGCCGCCGAGGCTGTCCTGTTAAAGCGTGACGCTTAAATGCAAGCGGGGACCTCACAGGGTCCCCGCTCTTCCATGACAGGTTCGCACCCGATCAGATGGTGAGAATCTCTTTTTCCTTCGCTTTGAAGAGCTCGTCGATGCGCTTGATCTCCGCATCCGTCAACTGCTGTACCTCTTCGGTGGCGCGCTTCTCATCGTCAGCCGAGATGGCCTTGTCCTTGGCCGCCTTCTTGATCTGATCATTGCCGTCGCGGCGGATGTTGCGGATCGCGGTCTTGTGGTCCTCAACCGTGGAGGAGAGCTGCTTGACCGCCTCTTTGCGGCGATCTTCGGTCATCGGAGGAATCGGCACACGGATGATCTTGCCGTCGTGCATCGGGTTGAATCCCTGGCCGCCCATACGGATGGCCTTCTCGATCAGAGCAACAACACCGAGATCGAATGGCTGCACCACAATGAGCTGCGGCTCCGGCGTGTTGATCTGCGCAAGCTGATTGATGGGCATCTCGCTGCCGTAGTAGTCCACGCGGATGTTGTCCAGCATGTGCACACTGGCCCTTCCGGTGCGAACGCCAAGGAGATGGGCGCGGAATTCCTCCACCGACTTCTCCATGCGTCGCTTGAGATCCTGATGCAGATCCTTGAGCGCGGGAATATTTGCCATTACCGATGCCATACAGTCTTCCTCAATGCGCGGATGCGCAAATGTTGATTCTAGAGGATTGCCCTGATTTTGTGGGGGCGTCAATCGATTCCGGGTATTTTTGTTGGGTCAAGGGCGTGTCGGCCTCGTCTGAACAAATTTGCACGCCGACAACAGGAACTTGATGGCACGCCCGGTGTCCATACGACGAAGATCTGTGGAGCAGAGCATCCCCCTGATGGAGATCGATATGACGTCTGTCCCCCTCTCGGAGGAGGTCGAGAACAGAATTCAGGCCACGTTCTCAAGTGAAGTAGCTCGCGAGTCGGCGCGCAGTATGTTGCTGGAGTATCCGACCGAGCCGTGGCATGGCGAGGTGGAACGCGTCAGGATCGGGGTTCTACGAATCTGCCAGGGCAGCCTGGAACGGATGCGCCGCCTGGTCGACGTCGCCAAGAGGGACTATCGGGATCTGCTGATGCTTGCTGAATATCTGCCGGCCGACAGCAGCAAACCACTTAGCCTGGGAAACGCACGCAGAAAGCCTCCCGACAGGTAACCCTTATGCCAGACCGGTCGACTGCGCCTGCTCATGCGCGTGGTAGCTGGAGCGTACCAGCGGACCGCTCTCCACATGCCGGAAGCCCATCCGCAGCGCCTCTTCCTTCAGGAAAGCAAACTCCTGTGGCGTGTAGTAACGCTTCATCGGGATATGGTCTTTGCTGGGCCGGAGATACTGTCCGATGGTCAGAATGTCCACCTTGATCGCCGCCAGATCGCGGAAGACCGCGAGCAGCTCATGCGTCTCCTCGCCCATGCCAACAATGATGCCGGTCTTGGTCACCTGGTTCGGATTCAGTTCCTTCGCCAGCCGCAGATACCCGATAGAGCGCTCGTAACGCCCGCCCGACTTGGCAACCCGATAGAGCCGCGGAACGGTCTCGATGTTGTGATTCAGCACTTCAGGCCCTTCGGCGACCACCATGCGGATAGCCTCTTCGGTGCCCTGGAAATCAGGCGTCAGCACCTCAACCTGGCACTCCGGCGCCAGTGCGCGGATCTGGCGGATGACCTCGACGAACGCCTGAGCAGCGCCCACGTTGTCATCGTCGCGATTCACGCTGGTGATGACGGCATGCTTCAGGCCGAGCGTAGCCACAGCCTCCGCCACGCGGCGCGGCTCCTCATGGTCGATGGGCTCGGGCTTGCCGCTCGGCACCGCGCAGAATCCGCAGCGGCGGGTGCAGCTATTGCCCAGCATCATGAAGGTGGCAGTCTTATGGTTCCAGCACTCGCCGATATTCGGGCAGTGCGCGCTTTCACACACGGTGTGCAGCCCAAGCTCGCGCGTAAGCTTCTTCAACGCATGAAAGGTCTCGCCCATGGGCGCCCGCGCTTTCAGCCACTCCGGCTTGGGAGCAGGCTTACGCGGAGTGAGATCAATCTGAACCAGGTCGGATGCGGCAACAGGAGCCATCACCCTCTATTGTAGTACCCCGTCCCCTAGTGGACCCGGTCGCGGACCTCTGTCCGGATCAGGTACAGGAAAAACACCATACCGAACCCAGCCATCACGATCAGGCGAAAGTCGCGGGTGGTCGTGAAACCGAACAAGTAACCGAGCGACAGCAACAACGAGCCAGCGGTTACAATCGCCCATCCCCAACGGCGCAGGCGCAACAGGCCAAAGACACCGACCACCAGCAGACTGGCGATCGGCAGCACAACGTACCTGCCCTGCTGGTTCCACGCGCCGTTGATCGCGCCAAAGACGCCGAACAGCGCCACCACCAGCATGAAGACGCAGATCATAGCCATACCAGGCAGCATGCCCGAGGCGCGAGGAGCAGGTTTCCGAGGAACGTCACTCATAGGGTATGCAGATAGGCCAGCAGATCCGCCATGTCCTTCTCATTTATGCTTCCGCCCATTGCGGGCATCATGTTGCGGCCACGCAGGACTGTGGACTGCACGCGCTCGTCGGTCGCCGCCGCTCCGCTGGGCAGATATTTCTTCTGGTAGATGCCCATGAGAGCCGGGCCCTGCAGAGGTTTGTCTTCGCGATCGTTATGACATTGACGGCAGCTTGTCTGAAAAACCCAGTACCCGCGGGTCTGCTGGTCATTCAGCTTCTGCAACGGAGTCGGCGGGCCAAGGTGACGGCACCCCAGTAACACGGTCGCGACAACAGCGGCCGTCAAAACAATGGATGTCTTCTGCAGCTGCATGCCTTTCTATTGTCGCATCATGGTTTCCGGTTGCGGCATGCGCACACCGGGCGACGCAATCAGATGCAGCCGCCGCAGCACCTTGCGCGCCAGCCCAGTCAACGGAAGGTCGGCGAGTTGGCCCAGACGGCACCACTCATACTCGCGGATCGACAATGGCAGCGCCCTGAGCAGCGTCTTGTCTGCGGTGAAGACCTCAACGTAGTAGTTCGTGTTCGTAATCGAGTGCCGCACACGCAGCGTCGGCGTATATGCCTCAACTCCATCCATAGGGAGCTCCGGCAGCTCATACATTCCCGGCATCAGGGAAGCATCCGCGGGACGGTGATGCAGCATAACCTCGATGACTGAACCGCGCTTGCGCTGATGCAGCAGATACGCCACCCGCCGGCTGCGCATCTTCTCGCGAGCCTCGGTCTTATGCTCTCCCCTGGTGCGGCAGAAATCGTAGACCGGGCACTGCAGACATAGCGGCCCTTTGGGCATGCAGATCGTGGCACCAAGCTCCATCCTGGCCTGGTTGTGGTCTCCAGGAGCATTGGTTCCCGATCTCCGCTGCGGCACCAGGGCGGCAGCTTGATCGGCGACAAACCGCTTGCTCTCCGAGGTCGTCTGCTCCGGCCTCCCGGTCAGGCGAAGCAGGACACGCTCGACATTGCCATCCACCACGGCGATGCTTTCGCCAAAGGCAATGCTGGCGATGGCCGCCGAGGTGTACTCTCCAATGCCGGGCAACTTGCGCAGCTCAGCCGAGGTTGACGGCAACACTCCGTCCAGCTCCGCGGTGATGAACTGCGCCGCCTTGTGCAGCATGCGAGCGCGCCGGTAGTAGCCCAGGCCGCTCCACACCGCCAGGACATCCGCCTCCGGCGCAAGCGCCAGAGAGACAATCGTGGGGAACTTTCTCAGGAAACGTGCATAGTGCTCCAGCACGGCGTTGACCCGCGTCTGCTGCAGCATCACTTCACTGTCCCATATGCGGTATGGATCGCGGGTCTCGCGCCATGGAAGTGAGCGGGCATGCTGCTTGTACCACCTGGCGAGCGTCCGCCGGAAGTCAGCAGCCTGCTCGGAAGGTAAATCCATATTTGGCATTACGACTGATTTTAAGGCTTCTATCCCGATGGAAGCTTTTACCGAACAAGATATTGTTTCCTATATGAAACGACGCGATTTCCTCGCGACCTCTTCCCTTGCCGCCGGATACCTTGCCCTCCTTCCCCGGCAAAGCATCGCCCAGCAACCGGCGCCGGCATACGCTGAACCGCCAGAGATTGAGTTTCATACCGCCGACACCCGTTGGCAGACGACGTACGACAAAGCTCTGGCCGTCCTGGCTGGTAACGTCCGCACTCTGCCGCGATACGATCGACCGGTTCTGATTGAAGGCGCAGACTATCCCGGCATCTGGCAGGAGTGCGCTCCGCACGAGGGCCTGGTGTATCGCCATATTCGTCCCGATGCGGCGCGCAACAACCATCTCGGCTTCTTCCGGTTGCAACGCGAAGACGGTCAGCTCCCGGCAAGCATTAAGGTTTCAGAAGCTGGATACGGTCAAATCCAGATGGTGGTGCCCATCGCTGCCACAGCCTGGGAGCTCTCGCAGGCTACCGGCGATCAGGAGTTGCTGGAGAAGGCCTACACCGCCTGCGCTCGCTGGGATGCGTGGCTGATGAAGTATCACAACTCACGCGGCACCGGCCTGGTAGAAGGCTATTGCACCTACGACACCGGTCACGACAACTCCTTCCGCTGGCATGGCGTTCCGAACCGCCGCAAGGATGCTGATGCTACAAAATGGCCGGAAGGAATCCCAGGGCTGCCGCGGTTATGCCCCGATCTCTCGGCCACTGCGTATGGCGGTCGCATAGCCCTGGCTGCAATGGCGAAGGCACTCGGCAAACCTGCCGACGCGGCCAGGTGGCTCGAACAGGCTGCTCACATCCGCAGACTTATCCTCGAGAAGCTCTTCTCCGCAGAAGATGCCTGCTTCTTCGACCTCGATAGCAACAACAAGTTCGTGAAGGTCCGCGGCGATGCGATGATCCGCGTCTGCGGCGAGCATGTACCCGACCAGAAACTCTTCGATACCTTGTGGGAGCGCCAGATCCATAACCCCAAAGCCTTCTGGGCGCCCTTCCCTTTGCCGTCCGTCGCGATGGACGATCCAGGGTTTGAGAAACGTCCCTTCCCGCGCAACACCTGGAGCGGACCGGCGCAGGCGCTGCTTGCACTCCGCACACCGCGCTGGATGGAGTTCTATGGGCACACGGCCGAGATGAGCTACATGATGGATCGCTGGTGCGAAGCCATCATGCGAGACGGCACCTTCCGCCAGCAACTCGATCCGTTGACAGCCGAGTTCACCCAGGCCGACAAGCCCGGCTACTCCCCGTGCGCTCTGGTGATGCTGGACTACACTTGGCGGCTCGCAGGTGTGCGTATTGCAGGCGAGACACTCGAGTGGAACATCCGCCCAAACTACGCTGCTTCCAGGGATGCACGCTTCTCCCTGAAGTTCAATAAGACCCACCGCGCAGAACTAAGATACGCAGGCAGCAAAGCCACACTCATGCTCGACGGGAAAGAGCTCGGCACAGCAACAGGAACATTTCGCCTGGTAACAACGCTGGATGGACAGCCCGTACGGACCGTCGGTATTGGAGAGAGGCCTGGAAAGGTTAGTTACGAGCTCAGAGGAGCGACAAAGAATCTAACGATTCACCCCAACCAATCTGCAAAACAGACCAGTCTTTAGAGTCCATCGATGTAGGAAAGCAGGTCCTTCGCTTTGCTCAGCGGATGACAGGCAAAGGCGGTTCCAACTGGAAACTGGCAACTGCTAACTGGCAACTGCTTTGCTAGCAGTTCTGGTACTTCCAGTTTCGCTGCTTGCCTTCGGCGATCCAGGTCACAGCCTGCTCGATGCGCGTAGTGCGGGTAGCATCGCGTTTGGCCTCGTTGATCCATTCCAGGTATTCGCGTTTGCAAGAGGGGCTGAACGCCTCGTAGACCTTGGTCGCGGCTTTGTTCTTCTTCAGAGCCGCAGCGAACTCCGGATGGATCTCCGGCAGAGCCTTCGGCACGGTCTTCTTTCGCTTCATCAGGCTTTCGCCGCCCTCAACCGCCGCAGCCGCCTCTTTGATCAGCTTGACCAGCATCCTGTCGGCGGGAAGGTCCTTCACCGAGGCGATACGTCCCAACGTCCCCATCGATCCATCGGATTCGAAACCGGCCACCTTCAACTGCTCACGGACGCTCGAAGCCCAAAGACCGAAGCTGCAATGCGCCTTGAACGCCGCCATGTTGGCGACGATCTTGCCGCCTGGCGTCGTGAAGAACGGCATGCTCCACTTGATGGTCTCCTGCACGTCAGGAAGGGCCCGGTGCATGGTCTCGCGGATATGGTTCAGAATCGGCTGGGCAAAGGGCTGTGCCTTTGCAATGTAGGCATCGACGCGCGCGTCCATGCGCACCATCATACGGTCGAAGCGGCTGGAGGTTACCTAAATTCTGTCGCCCCAAGTTCATGCGACCGGCGATCTGTTTCCCTCGTCTGAAATAATGTCAGAACGTGGAGAAGAAGCCGCCAAGCCGTCGTAGCGAGTCGATCGATAACTATCTGAAGGCCATCTTCTCCCTGGGCGGCGGAGATGACCATCTGGTGGGCTCGAAGCAGATCGCCGATCGTCTGGGCATCGCTCCCGCCTCCGTGACCAACATGCTGCAACGCCTCGCCGGACAAGCACGCCCGATGGTGCGCTATGAGCGCCATCGCGGCGTAAAACTCACCGCCGTGGGACGGAAGCGAGCGCTGGAGATCGTGCGCCACCACCGCCTGCTTGAGACCTTTCTCTTTGAAGTGCTCGGCTACCCGATCGAAGAGCTTCACGACGAAGCTGAGCGCCTGGAACACTTCATCTCAGAGCGCTTCGAGGAGCGCGTCGCCTCACGCCTCGGGAATCCGACACAAGACCCGCACGGACACTGCATCCCCGCACTCGACGGTTCCATGCCGCCGCAACACCGCGCCGGCTGCCGCTGTTACGTCTAGTTCCTAGTTGCTGGTTCCTGGTTGCTAGTTTTCCCCGGGAGCCATCACAGAATCCAAGAGAGCCTAGACACCGGGTGCCCCACATACGCGAAGCTTATGTGGGAGTATCGAGGGTAAGCTCGATCCGCTTTTTTTGTTTGTCATTTCGTAGTGACCAACGGGAGCGGAGAAATCTGCTTCTCCACCAGCATATTTTCCTGCTAAAAATCCCACCCATCGCGATGGATGGGGCACCCAGAGTATCGGCAGTCGCTACTTCACCGACGGAAACGTCAACGTCAAACCATCTTCGGACGCCGTGAACTGCACCTCGTCCAATGACGGCACAATCCAATCCGCCTGCGCCAGCTCTTCCTCGGTATGTGTTCCCAGCACCGCCAGAACACGCGCTCCGGCAGCCTTGCCGGCACCCACGCCGGCAGGAGCGTCCTCGATTACGATGCACTCCTCCGGAGCGACACCCAGAAGCGCAGCACCGCGCTGATACGGTTCCGGATGCGGCTTACCGTTGGTCACCATGTCGCCGGCAACCAGCTTCTCCGGCCAGGGCAGGCCGGCCGCTTCCAGACGAACCTCCAGCAGGCGACTGGTGCACGAAGTGACAATCGCCCAGCGCTCCGGCGGAAGTGTCGTCAACAAACGTCTTACACCGGGCAGCACTTCGATGTCGTCGGTGTCGGCCATCTCCAGGTCTTCAATCACCCGCAGGCCCTCTTCCGGATCGATGTCCGGACGCAGATTCTTCACCGTATCGATGGCGCGCGCACCGTGGGGAACGTTGTAGTTCTCGGCGTCAGGAACGCCGTACATCTTTGCCCACTGGCGCCAACAGCGGTTCACGCTGCCGATGGAACTGATCAGAACTCCGTCATTGTCGAACAACAGGCCCTTAGCAAAAACGGTGATGCGCTCAGCCATGCAACACAAACTCCCGCGCAGCCCCGAGCACTTTGTTCACCGACTCGACCGAGCACGACTCACAGTACACACGCAGCAACGGCTCCGTTCCGCTGGCGCGCAGCAGCAGCCAGGTCTCGGCTGCATTCGGCTTGGTCGCGGCCTCCGGATTGTCCAGGAAGAACTTGATACCGTCCATCGTCTCCACGCGCAACACCTTCATCCCGGCGAAGGCATCCACGCCTGCCTTGGCGCGGTTGATAGCGCTCTGCTTCAAGCTGTCATCGATATGCATATCGATGCGGCCATACTGATGCTCGCCATACTCGGCCTGCAGTGAAGCCACGAGCTCACCCAGCGTCTTCTTCTCGTCGGCCATGATGTTGGCCAGCAGCAGGCTGTTCAAAAGGCCATCGCGCTCCGGCAGATGCTTCGAGATACCCATACCACCGGACTCTTCTCCGCCGATCAGGATCTCTTTCTCCAGCATCAGGTCGCAGACGTACTTGAAGCCGATGCCGTGCTCATTCAGCTTTCTGCCGTGCTTGGCACAGATGCGATCAATCATCTTGGTGGTGTTGAAGGCGCGCGTCACTTCTCCTGGCCACTGCTTACGTTCTATCAACCACTTCAGCAGGACGCAGAAGATCTTGTGCGCATCCACCACGTTGCCATGCTCATCAACGGAGCCAATGCGGTCCGCGTCGCCGTCAGTGACCAGACCGGCATCGCACTTCTCTGCAACGACCACCTTCTGCGTCAGCGCGATATGCGGAAGAATCGGCTCGGGGTTGATACCCGGGAAGCTTGGATTGATCTCGCTGCGCATCTCGACATTCGGAATACCTGCTTCGTCAAAGATGCCCTTGATCACACCGCGGCCCGCGCCGAACATCGTGTCAATCAGGAAGCGGTAACCGGAGGCCTTGATCGCACTCAGATCGACGAACTTCCTGATCGCAGCAATGTACTCCGGATTGAAATCGACCTCTTCAATCGCAGCCGGCTTCTCCGCAACCGGGAGCGGAGCCAGCAGATAGCTCTCAATCGCCGTCATGATGGAGGGCTTGCCGCTGCCGCCATAGCTGGCCTTGTACTTCACGCCATTCCACTCCGGCGGATTATGGCTGGAGGTGATCATCACACCACCCGCCGCCTTGCGGCCACGCACGGCGTAAGAGAGCGCAGGCGTAGGAGTAATGCCGTTTGCCAGAAAGACTGGGATCCCGGCGGAGGCCAATACCTCGGCTGCTACTTTGGCAAAGCTCTTCGAACCGAAACGGGTGTCATATCCAATGCAAACGCCGGCTGCCGGATTTTCATGCTTCAGCACGTAAAGCGCAATTGCACTAACAGCAACGCGGACATTGGCATAGGTGAAATCGTCAGCAATGACGCCGCGCCATCCATCCGTCCCAAATTTAACAACGGTCTTCGCTTCGCTCATCTAGATCAGCTCTTTTCTGCCGAGTTCCTGCAGCGCCTTGACTACCTTGCCTACATCCTGGGAGTGCTCGCGAGTGGTAACCAGCAGAGCGTCATCTGTCTCAACCACCACAAGGTCGTTGACACCTACCAGCGCCACCGTGCGCTCCTTGGCATAGACGTAATTGCCCTTGGCGTTCAGAGCGATCACGCCCTGACCATCGACGACGTTCCCGTGTTGGTCGCATCCGGGCGCGGCAATCGAACGCTGATGCTCATGCAGAGCCGCCCAGGAACCGAGATCGTTCCATCCGAACTCCGCGGGGATGCAATAGATACCCGAGCTCTGCTCGCCCTTACCCGATCGCGGCTCTAGCACGGCATAGTCGATGGAGATGTTCTCGCACTCCGGGTAGAGGCGTGCAAAAACCTCATCGAACTCCGGCGTGCCATAGGCCTGCGCAATCTCTTCCAACTTCACCGCGACCTGCGGTACATGTTCGCGCAAGGCATTAGCCAGCGTGCGCGCCGTCCATAGGAAGATACCGCTGTTCCACGAATAGCGCCCGGTCGCGACGAACTCAATCGCCGTGGGCTTGTCCGGCTTCTCCGTGAAGCGATGAACATGACGTACAGGTAACAGCAGGCCCGGCGCCGGCATGGCGACATCACCCTGCTCGATATAGCCATAGCCAGTCTCGGGCCGGGTCGGCGGAACGCCCATCACAACGATGTTGTCTCCAGCCGCGGCAACAGCAATGCCTGCGCGCAACGCGGCAGCGAAACGGCCGGCATCCTTCACGACATGATCGGAAGGAAAGATACCGATGACCGTGTCCGGCTCATCACGCTCCATCAGAAATGCAGCAAGCCCGCAAGCCGGCGCCGTATTACGGGCTGCCGGCTCACACAGAATGTGCCCCACCGGTACATCCGGCAACTGCGCACCGATCTTCTCCGCGAGGACTGAGTTTGTAATCACCCAGATGTTCTTGCGTTCTGTGGTCAGCGCCAGGCGATCCACAGTCTGCTGAATCATCGTCCGTTCGCCGTCAAGCGCGAGGATCTGTTTTGCTGTGGCCTTCCGGCTGCGAGGCCAAAAGCGCGTACCACTGCCGCCTGCCAGAATGACAGGCACAAAATTGGGGGCTTTCGAAGATGTCTGTTCCATCAGTCTCCGCTGGTGTTTTTGCCTACGGCTACGACAATTTCGCGAAGAATTCCTTCATGCGGGCAACACCCTTGTCAATGACATCCTCCGACACAGCGTAGGAGAGACGTACATGCTCGGTGGTACCAAACGGCTCACCAGGTACCGTAACCACATGCGCTTCGCTTAACAACTTAGATGCAACATCTGCCGCCGAGTTGAGTCCGCCCTTGCCGAGAAATGCCTTGATATTGGGATATACGTAGAAGGCGCCCTCAGGCACAGTGCAGGTCAGGCCCGGGATTCCCTTGAAGCCTTCCAGCACACGGTCACGCAGGCGGATATAGTCCGCGCGCATCTCCGCAATGCACTCCTGGCTCGCTGTCAGCGCTGCAATCGAAGCGTACTGCACAGGCGTGGAGACGTTCGAGGTGCTCTGGCTCTGCAGCTTGCTCATCGCGGAGATCAGGGCCTTCGGTCCAAGCGCATAGCCTGCGCGCCAGCCGGTCATGGCATAGGTCTTCGACAGCGAACCAAGCACCAGAACGTGCTCCTTGCACTCGGTAAACGATCCGCCGCTGATGCAGGCGCCGGTGAAATTGAGATACGCGTAGCACTCATCCAGCAGGACGTAGATACCCTTGGCATGCGCCAGGCGGACGATCGATTCCAGATCGGACGGAGCGATGATCGCACCCGATGGATTCGACGGCGTGTTCAGGATGATGACCTTGGTCTTCGGCGTAACGACTGCCTCGATCATCTTTGCGGTGATGCGGAAGTTCTCCGCCTCGCTGCTCTCGACGTACACAGGAACGCCGCCCGCATATTGAATGATGTCCTTGAAGCTCACCCAGTAGGGTACCGGCAGCACAACCTCATCGCCATGGTCGACCAGCACCTGGATGGCGTTGAAGAGTGCATGCTTGCCGCCAACGGAGAAGACGCACTCCTCTACGGCATAGTTGGTGCCGAAGTCTGCCTTGTGGCGCTCGACGATCGCCTTGCGCACTTCGGGGATACCGGCAACAGCGGTATAACGCGTGTGGTTATCTTCGATCGCTTTGATCGCCGCATCTTTGATGTGACGCGGAGTCGCGAAATGCGGCTCACCTGCGCCGAAGTCTGCCAGGTCAATTCCCTGCGACTTCATCTTCAGAGCCTCAGCGGTAATCGCCATGGTCGCTGAAACTTCGATGCGGTTGATGCGGTCGGTCAGAACCTTCTTCTGCGTTGCTGTTGCGGTGGTCATAATACCAGTGTCGCAGATTCAGCCGTGGGAGCGAAACCCCCAAAGAGCGCCATTCCTCCTCCTGGCTGCGTTAGAGCATTTTTCCTGTAGGTGTAGTGCGGGGCTTGTGCAGCTATGGGCGTTTTCCTCAATGAAAACGCCGCTGCACGCTCCTCCCGGGATACC
>JABFXN010000393.1 GCA_013361705.1 Acidobacteriaceae bacterium | reverse complement strand
CATGATGACGTACTCGGTCGTCCCGATCCCGAAGGCCGAGACAGCCAGGGCCAGCAGCGACTTGCGTATTGCCATAGCTAGAGCGTTCTCCTGTTGCTGGGTATCCCGGGAGGAGCGTGCAGCGGCGTTTTCATTGCGGAAAAACGCCCATAGATGCATAAGCCCTGCACTACACCTACAGGAGAAATACTCTAAGCTGCGCGGTGCTCCGTAGCGCTGCGATCGCCGCGCAATCCGAAGGCCACGATGTACACATAGCAGGCAGCCGCCACCATCAGCGCATGCTGCACACCGATCTTATCGGCCACGAAGCCTGAGAAGAGTGGTATTACAGCTCCACCGACGATTGCGCAGACCATGAGGCTTGATCCCTTGCTCGTCAACTCGCCCAGGTTGGCAATACCGAGTGTGAAGATGCTTGGGAACATGATGGAGTTGAAGAGGCCTACGGCCAGAATCGACCACATCGCCGTATGACCCGAACTCAACATGCTCAGCAGTACCAAAAGGCATGCTGCCGTCGCCGCCAACGCAAGCAGCTTGGAGGTCTTCACCTTCTGCAGCACCGCTGAACCGACGAACCGCCCGATCATCGCGCCGAACCAGTAGATCGATACATACCTCGCCGCCACCGTTTCGGTAAATCCGCTGATCTCCGGCAGGTGCATATAGTTCACCAAAAAGCTTCCTATCGTCACCTCTGCGCCGACATAGAGGAAGATGCCAACCGCTCCCAGCAGAAGCTGCGGATGGCCAAGAAGGGCTCCCCATGAGGAACCGCGCTCATCAGGACGAAAGTCCTGCGTCAACCCGCCCATCGGCGGCAGCTTAATCACTGCCAGCGCTACCGCAAGCAGGATCAGCAACCCGGCTATCCCGAGATATGGC
Source organism: Acidobacteriaceae bacterium (assembly GCA_013361705.1). GTDB lineage: Bacteria > Acidobacteriota > Terriglobia > Terriglobales > Acidobacteriaceae > Terriglobus. The sequence continues at coordinate 5,779 of JABFXN010000393.1, read as the reverse complement.
AAACGCACGGTGGAAGCCTGCTGCGCACGGAACTGCTGCAACGCCGCCTGGGTCAGGCTGCCAAGTTTTGGCGCTTCGACTGCGGCTCCCAGAATCAGAGCGCTACCCACGTACGGAGCCACCGTCGTTCCCAGCGAGTTGAAGGCCTGTGCCAGGTTCAAGCGGCTGCTGGCTGTACGCTGCGGTCCAAGGTTGGCGACATACGGATTCGCTGCAACCTGCAAGGCCGTAATACCGGCGGCAAGTACGACCAGGGCAGCGAGAAAGAGCGGAAAAGTCGCCAGCGAAGCCGCGGGAAGAAACAACAATGCACCTACGGCCATCGTCAGCAGGCCGGCAATCATGGTGCGCTTGTATCCGATGAGGTCAACCAGCTTGCCGGACGGAATTGCGAAGACGAAGTAGGAGGAGAAGAAGGCAAACTGAATCAGCATCGCCTGCGCATAGCTCAGTTCGAAGACCATCTTCAGGTGAGGAATCAGAATGTCATTCAGACAAGTTAGAAAACCCCACATAAAGAACAGCACGGTCGCTGTCGAAAGGGCCTTCATATTTGTCGTCTCTGGCCCACCCGAGATCGACTGCGTTGTTGTAAGCTCCATCCCAACCTCTTCGTGTTAACAAACCAACAAGGGTGATTGTAAGCCAGCGAAAATCATCGATTGGTCCATCCACTTTTGTCTCTGCTCGTATTTTTCGGGCATAGAATATGCTCTTGGGCCCAACATGGGCCTTACGCAGGAGCAATATGAGTATCTCGGTCCCTGACCCGACTACCTTCGACGCCGCCAGCTTCGCTGCGCAGGCACTCTCTTCTCCCGCAGCCCTGGCTGCGGTACTGGATCACACCCTGCTGAAGCCGGACGCCACGCGCACCCAGGTACTGGCTATCTGCGAGGAGGCTGCGAAGTACAAGTTCGCATGCGCCATGGTGAATCCCTTCTGGACAGGAACAGCCGCGGCGGCGTTGAAGGGCACGGGAGTTCCAGTCGGCGTCGTCATCGGGTTCCCCCTGGGCGCCACTCTGACCGCCAGCAAAAAGGAAGAGGCGGGGCGCGTCCTCGCCCTGGGCGCGCATGACGTCGATATGGTGCTGAATATTGGTCTTCTTAAGTCCGGCGAATTTGACGCAGTCAAGCACGACATCCACATCGTCGCCGAGGTTGTCCACGCCCACGGCGGCATTCTGAAGGAGATTCTGGAGACCGGCTTCTCGACAGGTGGGGCGACGGTCGACGATATCCAACTCATGCGGGGCGTCGCTGGAATCCGCTGTGGCGTCAAGGCCTCCGGCGGCATTCGCAGCCTGGCTGATGCCCAAGCAATGCTTTTTGCTGGAGCCACCCGAATCGGGGCCTCCGCGTCAGTGCGCATCGTGAACGAGCTGGCCAATCCTACGGACGCCGCCGGAGTGCCCACCGGCGGCTACTGAGAAAGACGATACCGCATATCCCGCCCTCACCTGTGATGGCGGGATATGACGTTTTGAGCATTTTTCCCTGTTACTGGGTATCCCGAAAGAAGCGTGCAGCGGCGTTTTCATTGCGGAAAACGCCCATAGATGCGGAAGCCCTACACCACACCTACAGGGAAAATGCTCTAAGGCAGGTAATAGAACGGGTTTGGCAGCTTTACACTCGTCTCGGCCTGCGGCTCCCCGAACAGATCGCTGTACTGATCTCCGATATTGAGGATCAGCCGATATCCGGCTGCCACAATCTTCGCCCTCTGCGCTGATTTGTAGGCAATCGTCGAAGGATACTTCCCCGGCTCCCGCAGATAAAGCTCTTTCCAGCCATGGAAACCCGCCGTCTGCAGATTGCGGACCGTCGCCTCGCGTTGTTCTTCCGGACGGCCGGTAATGAAGAAGACCTCCACACCGGCAGCCTGCGCCTTTGTTACCAGGCGCAGCGTTCCCGGAATCGGCAGCGAAGCCTCCGGAGAAATCACCCACTGGTTGAACATACTTCCGATATAGCCGAAGTCCTCACGCTTTTCTTCGCAGTAGGCGGAAAGCGTTGTCTCATCAATATCCAATACGATCGCGAGCTTTTCGCCCTGCTTGCGTGTCGCAGTAGCATGCTCGACCACCGCAATCGCACGGTCGTACTGCGCATCAATATCGGCCCAGTAGCAGCCCGCTCCGGGCACACAGTCGTAATAGTCCGAAAGCTTGTAGCGCTCCTGCGCAAAGTTCGGCACCGGCTCCGTGGAGAGAAGATAGTGCGGATCGTGCGCTGCCTGTTGCTGCGTCTCGATAAGCTGCTGCGCTGTCGGATGGGTAAACGGACTACGTCCCGGGCAGGTAGGAGGCTTCAGTGGATCAGATTGTGTAGGACGCTGTGCCAGCAGCGAGGCAGCGAAAAGAAAAGGCAGAACGGTGCGGAATCGCATGCAGGGATTCTAATTCTTGATGGGCATCCATTTTTTCGCTGACATAGGTTGAGCCTATTCTTCGCTATAGAAAGGCGAAGAATAGGGCTCTCGGACGATCTCGTGGCATCAGTGAAGCAGGTCCTTCGCGATGCTCGGGATGACAAACAAAAGCCTCGCATCCGGGATCAGTCGAATGCGTAACTCCCTACTCTGCATCGATGGAGTAGATATCGTTGATGACATCCTTGTACTTATCGTTGATCACTCGCCGCTTGAGCTTCATGCTCGGCGTCAGTTCGCCCGACTCGGGTGTCCACTCATCGACAACCACGCGGTACTTCTTGATCTTCTCGAATGGCGCCAGCGTGCTGTTCACATCAGCAATTACGGCCTTGTAGAGCGACTGGGCCGTCGGGCTCTCCAGGGCTGCTTTGCGATCGCTTGGCAGCTCCGTTCCCTGCTGCTTGGCCGCCAGTGCCAGATTGGCAAAGTTCGGCGAGATGAGCGCCGATACGAACTTCCGTTTATCTCCCAACAGCGCTACATTGCCTACGAGATTCGATGCCTTCAGCTTGCCTTCAACAAACGACGGGGCGATGAACTTTCCGGCCGACAGCTTGATCAACTCCTTCTTGCGATCGGTGATAAAGATGAAACCGTCATCATCGCAGTGGCCGATATCCCCGGTCTTGAAGAAGCCGTCCTCGGTAAAAACCTCTTTGGTTGCCTCCGGCTTATTCCAGTAGCCCTGGAAGACTGACGGCCCCTTCACTTCCAGTTCACCATCGTCAGCGAATCGCACCACAATATTGGTAAGTGCCTTGCCGATAGAGCCAACACGATTGTAGGTGGGGTGGTTCAGTCCAATCACCGGAGATGTCTCCGTCAGACCATACCCTTCCAAAATCCTGATATTCGCTGCGGCAAACCAGTTGGCATTGTCCAGGCCAAGCGGAGCGCCACCTGCGATATACAGGCGTACACGACCGCCGAAGGCCTCCTTGATCTTCGAAAAAACCAGCTTGTTGGCGAGCTTCCAGAGAGGGCTGGCCGGTGTTTTCCCTGCCAGCACCGTCTCCCGATGCTTCTTCCCCTGGCCAATCGCCCAGGCAAAGATTTTCGCCTTGATAGGGGAGGCCAGCGACTTCGTCTCCGCCGAGTGCCGAATGCGCTCAAAGACGCGCGGTACAGCCACCAGGATCGTCGGCTTAACCGTCTGCATCGCAGGTGGCAGGCGGTCCAGACGCGAAACATAGGCCAGTACGCAACCATTGGCGTACATCTCGTAATCGAGAATACGGGCAGTGATGTGCGAGAGAGGAAGGAAGCTGATACAGGAGTCGGACGGATTGAAGTCGATGAATTCGACCGTGTAGTTGATGTTCTGGGCGATGTTGTTGTGCGTCAGCATCACACCTTTCGGCTCACCTGTCGTACCTGAGGTGTAGACGATGGTGGCGAGGTCCTCAGGCTTTGCTTCGGCCAGTTTGGCGTCGAAAGCAGGATCACGAGCCAGATCTTTGTCAGCATCGGCCAGCAGGCGGCTAAAGCTTTCGGCGCCTGGAAACTCCCCGGCGTCCATGACGATGACCCTCTCAATGCCAGGTGTCTTCTCGTGAATCGACGCCAATTTCTCATACTGATCCTTCGTGGAGACGACCGCGATCCGCGCTCCGGAATCGTTGAGCATGTAAGTGGTCTGCTCAGCGGTCAGCGTCGGGAATAACGGAACGCCAACTGCTCCAATGGCGAGCGCGGCAAAGTCCGTCACCGCCCACTCCCAGCGGTTTTCACTGATGAGAGCCACGCGGTCGCCCTTCTTGATGCCCCATGATTGGAGCGCCTTCGCAAAGGCGCGTACGCGGGAATAGAGCTGGGCGGAGCGGATAGGGTGCCACGAATGATCGGCTGCCTGGGTAAGAACAACCGTGGTGTCGCCCTTGGAGGCGGCGCGGAGGAAGAGGTCGTTTAGGGTACGGAGGTCGAGGATCATCGCCGAATGAATGATACAGAAGACAGGTTTCAGGAATTCGTCATTCCGGCCGAATCCTCTCAATTTCAGCGAATCTGGAATCCGGCGCGATGCCTCTCGGTCCTGGAAATCCCCTCCGCTCGTACCATCTCCACCGGCTTAATTCGCAGGGCGCAACGCTTCGCGGGCACAACCGCCCAGGCGACAGCATTCAGAATCGTCGCCGCAGTTGATCGCCTGTAGGTATCTTGCCGCGCGCATAATCCCGATACCGGCCATCGTTCCAGTTGCAATGGTCAATACATAAGAGGGGCAAGGCTAGCCTTGCCCCTCTTTGCCTTACTGCACTAATTTGTGCCGCAGCCCGGGCTTCCGGGGAGATCGGCGGTCTTCTTCGCGACGACTGCTCCTGGAGGAAGCCAGAACTCTACGCCTCCGCCTGGTTGGTCGAAGGCCGGAGCGACGACTCCCATATACGCGATGATTCCGCTTCGCACGTTGTCGGCATATGCGAGACAGGAAGGCTCATTCGGAAGTGCAAGCTTCTGCCGGATCGCTGCGGCATCGAGCAGTTTTCCATTGCTGGTAACTGTCGACAGGGTCGTCCACCAGGATCCATTCCGTGCCGACACAGCCTTTCCGGAGACGCGCACGAGTCCTGTGGCGCCGTGGAAAGACTGATTGAACTTGTCCTCGGTCAGGAAGGTCACGACCTCTGTCCCCGGCAAAAATGCCGGATACAAAACACCGTCCATCTCTCCATTAAGTCGCCGTGCCGAAACGAGCTCGATCCTGGTGACGCCGCTGGTCAGCAATTGATCGTAGAGAGGACAGACGGGCGAACTGAAGTCGGTTGATCCCGGAGTCGAGATGGAAGGATCCGAGAGGCATCCCGGAATTGCCGGCCACGTCCATCCTGTCTGAGCTGCCGGCGTCTGTGTTGCTGCGTTAACTTGAGCGTGGGGTAGGCTGCCCATCCAACCAGCAGAAATGAGCGTGAAAAAAGCAGTGAACAGAACTCGCATCCTGAATATCTCCTCAGCGTCGGAAGCATTGTGACTGTTTGCTGTTAATGGACGTAGAGCGTACGTCCACATCAGATTTGGAACTGCGATGGCGACTGTATCACGTTCACGGATACAGTCCAACGAAATTCCGCTGCCCCAGGCCGCTCTTGCTCTCACTCACTTCTGAGGGCCACCATTGGATCCACTCCGGCTGCACGACGTGCTGGGATCAGTGATGCCAACAGGGCGGCCAGGGCGAGAAGGACAACCGCTGCCGTAATCATCACCGGATCCCAGGGCTTTACACCGAAGAGCTGGTCGGTCATCAGCTTCCCTGATCCAATGGCCGCTGGAATCCCGAGTGCTAATCCCACTGCGATCTGTAAAAAGGCATTGTGCAGCACCATGCGCACCACATCTCCGC
>JABFXN010000328.1 GCA_013361705.1 Acidobacteriaceae bacterium | reverse complement strand
GTATACATTTTTGGGACTTTTCCTCCTTCCCCCTGAGAAAAAATCTGGCCCGCACAAGGATTTCGTTGACCATCGATCGGTGGTTCATGAAAAATGCTTTTCATATTTGACAATCGCCAATCGCCCACAGCTAACCGTCTTACATTGCTTCAGGAGGGGACCTTCGTGCTCAGTAAGAAACTTTTCGATCGCCGGCAGGCGCTGCTCGGGACCGCGGCTTCGATCGCCGGTCTCGCGGCGCCAAAATTCGGCTTCGCCCAGCAAACCGTCTCCAATCAGGCTTACACCGGAAAGGCGCAGCCCGGCGACGAGACCCGCACGCAGCGCCTGCAGTGGTGGCATGAAGCAAAATTCGGCATGTTCATCCACTTCGGCGTGTACAGCAGCATCATGCGGCACGAGTGGAACATGGAGAATGAAGCTCCTCCGATCGAGGAGTACATGGCGCACGCGAAGTCATTCAAGCCGTCCCGCACGGAGCCTCGCGCCTGGGCCAAGCTGGCAAAACGCGCCGGCATGAAGTACATGGTTCTGACAACAAAGCACCACGAGGGCTTCTGCAACTTCGACACCAAGCTCACGCAGTACAACGCAGTTAAGCAGGGGCCTGGCTTCGACATCGTAAAGGAATACGTGGATGCTGCCCGAGCCGAGGGACTCCGCGTCGGCTTCTATTACTCGCTGATGGACTGGCACCATCCGGACGGCGCCCACTGCGCCACCGACGAGGCTGCCCGTAAGCGGTTCGTGGAGTATACCCACGGCCTCATCCACGACATCCTCTCCAACTACGGGAAGATCGACGTCCTGTGGTACGACGTTCCCTGGCCGCTGGAAGCTGATGGATGGGAGTCCAAGCGGATGAATGAGATGGTCTTCAAGCTGCAACCGGAGATCGTCGTCAACAACCGGAACAAACTCGATGGAGACTTCTCTACCCCAGAGCAGAAGATCGTCGCAGAGACAGGTGGCCGTGCCTGGGAGTCGTGCATGACCTTGAACGATAGCTGGGGCTATCAACGGGCCGACGACGCCTGGAAGACCTCCAAGACTGTCATCCGCAACCTGATCACTTGCGCCCGCGATGGTGGAAACTACCTGTTGAATATCGGCCCCAAACCGGATGGCTCCATTCCGGAGGAGTCGGTACGCATTCTCACCGAAGTCGGTGACTGGATGGCCGCCAATGGAGAGAGCATCTACGGCAGCGATCTCTGCCAGCCGCGCCGCTCCAACTACGCCAGCTTCACGCGGAAAGGAAACACTCTCTACATGCACGTTCACTTCTGGCCGGGCGAGTACGTCTCGATCGGAGGACTTAGCGTGAAGGTGAAGAGCGCGAAGTTTCTCAAGACCGGCAAGCCCGTAACCTTCACCCAGAATGAGTGGCACGTAAACTTTACCGGTCTTCCTGAGAAGGCGCCGGATTCGCCGGTAACCACCATTGCTATCGAGTGCGATGGCGAGCCGACCCAGGACAACATCCGAGTCCGCAGAGAAAAACCGCGCGCCGGCGTCTAGCCAGCATGGCGCCTTCAACTGCCGCTGGGAGTCGCGCGAAATCCGCAAAGCTCCCAGCGGCGGCTTTGTAGCGCGGCGCCCTACCTTTTTTGAACACCTCCGGAACCCGAAAAGTATCGCCACCCGCCCAAAAAGGAAGACAAACATGAAAGATTTCACCCGAAGAGAGTCGTTCAAACTGCTCGCAGCCGCGCCTCTGCTCACCACAAGCCTTCATCACTCCGCATGGGCGATGAAGGCGGAAAAGCCCTCAGCTCAGCCCGACTGGTCCCGCCTGGTGATCGATGGCATGCTGCATCGCACGCCGGACCCTCGCAACCTGAGCGGCTGGGGCTATGCTGTTTCCCTCTTTCTGTACGGGCAATATCTCTTCTACAAGCGGACCAAGGAACGGAAGTACCTGGACTACATCCAGGGCTGGGTCGATAAGCACGTCAATGACGAAGGCGTGATCGATCGTCCGATCACCGCGCTTGACTACGTACTGCCCGGCAATCTTCTGCTTATCCTGCATAAGGAGACCGGACAGAAGAAGTACAAGACGGCCGCAGACACCATTCGCCACACCTTCGACAACTATCCGCGCACCGAGGACGGCGGCTTCTGGCATGCGCTCTCCCGCCAGCACCAGCTATGGCTCGACGGCATCTTCATGGGAATGCCCTTCCTCGTGCGTTACGGCGCAGCCTATGGAGAGAGCAAATATACCTTCGACGAGGCGGCGAAACAGTTCGAGATCTACGCCAGCCATCTCAATGATCCGAAGTCGGGCCTGATGTTCCATGCCTACGATGAGTCCGGAGTACAGCCCTGGGCAGATCCCACCACACATCACTCGGCTTATTTCTGGTGCCGAGCAATTGGCTGGTTCGGCATGGCCTTGATCGAGGTTCTCGAACTGATGCCTCACTCCCATCCGCAACGGGAAAAGCTGATCGCCCAACTTCGCCAGCTCTGCGAGGCCTATACCCGCTACCAGGACAAGGAGACGGGTCTCTGGTTCCAGATTCTGGACAAGGGCGACGATCCGAACAACTGGCGCGAGACCTCAAGCTCCTGCATGTACACCTACACCCTGTCGATGGCGGTCAAACGCGGCTATATTGCAAAACACTATGCCGAGGTCGCGGCCAAGGGCTACAAGGGTGTGCTCACACAGCTTTCAAAGGACGACGATGGCTTTGGCCATATCGCCAATATCTGCGAAGGCACCAATGTGGGAGATCTGGCGTACTACTACAACCGCCCGCGCCGCACGGACGACTTCCATGGCCTGGGAGCCTTCCTAATCATGAACGAACACATGCGCACTGTGTGACGAGACGTCGAAAGCGATCAGAGCATTTTCCCTGTGGGTGTAGAGTAGGGCTTCCGCAGCTAGGGCGTTTTCCGCAATGAAAACGCCGCTGTACTCCTCTTCCGGGATACCCAGTAACAGGGAAAATGCTCCTAGACGTGCAGTCCGATGGCTTTCGACACCTCTTGCGTTCCCGCACGCAACATCTCTGTAATGCTTGCCGGCGAGATATGAGCGTCCATGTGGTCGATGTACGGAATGGTGATCGCCGCAATCGCTGAGCCGGTGTGATCCAGCACAGGGAAACTGAAGTTGACGACGCCGCGTACCTGGTAGCTCTCGCGCTTTTCGAAGCCCTTCTTCTGGATGAGCGCAAGATGGGCTTCGAGGTTCTTCGGCGGCTTGCGGCCGGTCTCACGCTGCCACTCCGTCAGGGTCCGCTCCTGCTCCGCCTTATTCTGATGAGCCAGAATGACGTATCCGGACGAGGCCTCCATGATGTCCACGGTCGATCCAAGCTTTACGTAAAAGCCGACGGAAGTAGGCGCATTGACCTGCGCCAGAATCACGACACGACCGCTCTCGACCACACCCAGGTGGCAGGACTGCATGGTCTGCGACGCCAGCCGGTGCATGACGGGTAGAGCTTCGCTGATCAGGCGCTCGGTGGGCGGATGCTCCTGCACCAGCTTGAAGAGCTTCAGCGTCAGGGAGTATTTCTCCGCGCCAGCCTGTGCGATGTATCCCCGATGCTCCAGGCATAGCAACATGCGAAAGATCTCTGAGACGCTGCGGTTCAGCTCTCGCGCGATCTGACTCATGCTCAGACCGACGGTCTGATGAGCCAGAAGCTCGATCACGTCGAGCCCCTTGTCGAGAGCGGGAGCGGCGTAATCGTTCTTAAGGTTGCGCTTGGTGCGCGGGGTGGTCTGCTTGGCGGTCTGTTTGAGGCTCATGGCGAGTTATCTGGATACTTTAGAGCATTTCCCTGTTGCTGGGTATCCCGGAAGAGAGGTACAGCGGCGTTTTCTTTGCGGAAAACGCCCATAGATGCGGAAGCCTTACACGGCCCCTACAGGGAAAATGCTCTAGCGCACATCCGCCCTGCCTGCTAGGTAAGGGCTCTGTCCAGATGTACATAGCCGCCATCAGCACTGAGATGTTGCCCGGTCGTATGGCCAGACATCGTGGGAGATAGCAGAAAGGCGGCAAGCGCCCCGATCTCTTCGACGGTCGTCATCCGATGACCAAGGGGAATGCGGGATTTGATGCGTGACAGCTCCTTCTCGGGATCGCCTACGGTATTCAGCCAGGTCTGATAAAGAGGGGTCATCACCTCCGCCGGCACTACGGCGTTCACCCGGATACCGTATGGCAGCAGCTCCGCCGCCCACTCCCGGGTCAGGGCAAGCTGCGCGCCCTTTGCGGCCGCATAGGCTGAGGTGCCGCCCTGTCCCGTCATCGCGACCTTCGAGCTGATATTCACGATTGCGCCTACCGACACTTTTAAAAGAGGCAATGCGAACTGGGCCAGAGCGTAATAGTGCAGCAGGTTCTGCTGCAGGCTCTCCATAAACCGCTCCGGCGTGCCATTTTCAAGACCGATTCCATCATTCGCCCCTGCGTTATTGACCAGGCCAAAGATGCGCCTTTAGCGAAGATTGAAAAAGCCACCGTCGATGGGATAATCGGCGCCAGTCACAAACGACGAAGCGTCCGAACAGAGGTATAGAGCCAGAAGCGCAATTTCTTGGGGAGTTCCCATGCGGCCGACCGGCTGGGCGGCTGCCAGACGCGCCATCTGCTCGGCCTCTTTGCCGGCGTAGTTACGTGACAGGAAATCGTCTACGAACGGCGTATGCACTCGTGCAGGCGAAATGCAGTTGCACCGGATACCGTGCTGCAGGTAGTCCTTTGCAACAGAGAGCGTCATCGACAATACGGCCCCCTTACTCATGGAATAGGCGAATCTGTCTGACAGCCCGGCAGTGGCGGCAATCGACGCCATATTCAGAATCACGCCGCTCTTCTTCTCCACCATCTGCGCGACCGCTGCCTGCATCACCAGATACGAGCCTTTGACATTAATCCGGAACAGACGGTCAAACGAGGCGACGTCGGTCGAAAGCAGCGTTCCGATATGCGAAACACCGGCACTATTTACCAGGATGTCAGTTCCACCCGCCGCGCCTATCGCAGCAAATGCCTGCTGCACCTGCTCCGGGTCACTTACGTCGCACGGAATACCGCTTGCACCCGGAATCGCTGCAGCCGCAGCTTCTAACTGCGCGGGATTGATATCGAGAAGAGTGATGCGTGCTCCGGCCTCGGCAAAGGCACTGGCAATCGCATTGCCGATGCCGCTTGCACCGCCCGTAACGACCGCAGATTTTCCTTCAAGGCGAAATGGAGTGGATGGCATTCCAGTTGTCATTCCCGGAGTTATAGCATCGCAAAAGACCGCTTGCCAAATAAGAATGCGGCGTTTCGCAGGCTGAGAAAAAGTGAGCCAGATTACCGTATGCAAAAAAATATTTTTATTGACGAAATACAACAGGAAAACATAAACTGCCAGCAATTTACCGAGGGGCAGCCTGAACGCGCCCATGTTGGAGCAAGCGTGACATTGGAGTGCGATACCATGCTCACTGCCATCTGTTTGGGCAGCCTGACGGTTGCGTTACCGCATCATCTCTCCCTACCGAAGGACGAGATGTCACTGCCCGCACCGTTAACCGCTATCGGTATGACCAGGAAATGTTGAACGTATGCTGCGAACCGGAATCCTCAATCCTCATATCAATTCGCTGCTGAGCAGAGTCAGACACACCAATACCCTGGTCATCGCCGACCGTGGCTTTCCCTACTGGCCGATGATTGAGACGGTCGACATCTCCCTGGTGGACAACATTCCCAGTGTGACCGATGTACTCCAGGCGCTGCGTCCGAACTTTATTGCCGGGAAATGCTGGATGGCGCGGGAGTTCCAGGAGATGAACGACGCGGCAACCGTGGCGCGGTTCACGTCGCTTCTTCCTCCCATCGACTGGGAACCACACATCGATTTCAAGAAGCGGGTTCCGCATGCCATCGGCCTGATCCGGACGGCCGAAACGATCCAGTATGCAAATGTAATTTTGGAGTCTGCCTGACGCGATGCCTTCGGATTCCACCAAGCCTCATGACAGCAACTCCAGACAAGTCTGCGTGGATGCACACCACCATTTCTGGGAGTATGACGAGAGCCAGTATGACTGGATCTCCGCGGAGATGGCGGAGCTGCGGCAGGATTTTCTTCCATCGGAACTGAAGCTTAGGATGGAAGAGACCGGCGTCGATGGGGCCATCACAGTGCAGGCGAGACAAACGATTGGGGAGACGGAGTGGCTGCTGAAACTTGCGAGGCAGCATTCTTTTCTCTACGGGGTGGTAGGCTGGGCTCCCATTGCGGAGAATAGCTTCCCTGCGCTTCTGGAGCAGCTCGGTCAGGAGCCGAAGCTCGTGGGTCTGCGCCACGTCGTTCAGGCCGAGCCCGCCGGCTTTCTGGATGCGCCGGCCTTCAATCGCGGTATCCAGCGCCTACAGACCTGCGGTCTGATCTACGACATCCTGATCTTTCAGCATCAGCTCGAGGAGGCGATCCGCTTCGTCGATCGTCATCCCAATCAGCAATTTGTTGTCGACCATGCCGCCAAGCCACGTATCGCCGCAAGAGAGATTGAGCCCTGGGCGGCCAATCTTCGCGAACTGGCAAAGCGGCCCAACGTTGTCTGTAAGGTCTCCGGCCTGGTTACGGAAGGCGACTGGAAGTCCTGGTCCACCGAAACGCTGGCACCCTATCTCGACGTCTGTCTTGATGC
>JABFXN010000413.1 GCA_013361705.1 Acidobacteriaceae bacterium | reverse complement strand
GGCATTTCGAGGATGAGGTCGCCCTTCTCCGGCATGGTGACGGCGATGGCGGCACGGCTGGCAGGTGGAAGAAGCAGGCGTGTGCCGTCGTCGGTGACCGGGTAATGCACGGCGGGAAAGGGGTTGCCGTCTTCACCGACGATGGCGATCTTCGGGTGGCGTCCGGTCACGGTCTCAGTCAGCTGAAGGTTGATGTAGGCGAAGTCACTGATATTGGCCAGCACCCAGATCTCTGTCTGTCCTGCCTTGCTCTTGAGGGTGGGTTCAAACTGGCCGTTTACGGTGAACTGTACATCGCGCTTGTCATCGGGTAGCGATGGTTCAGCCGGTATCGTTTTAGCGGTTTTCGGATCGGCTGGGATGAATGTCTGCAGGTTGCTTGGGATGGTTTGCAGCAGGCCGCGGTCGTTGCGGACCGAGAGCGGGCCTGCATACCAGACGGTGAAATAGGTAGTTCCCGGTTTCGACCTGGTGAAGTTGGTCGGTGCGAGCAAGGGACGATACGTGCCCTTGGCAAGCTCGTCGCCCTTCGGCGGTGTAGCCGTGTTGACATACTGCGCCCAGTTCACGTTGTTCAGAACGGCGCCTCCATTGGCGCGATCAAAGACACCGTTGTACTGCAGCAGCATGTTGCGAACCGGGATCTTCTTCTCGGTCACCAGTTGCAGGCCCCCATCGGTGCGCCCGATGGAGAGCAGTCCGGCCAACCCGGCGTAGGTCTGCGGCCCGGTTAGCGTGTGCAGATGCGAGTGATACCAGTACGCTCCCTGCGGCATGTTCCTGGGAATCTCGTAGGTATAGGTGTTCGACATGCCGGCGGGGATATGGACCATGACATTGTCTGCATTGCCCTTTGGGCTGACGTGTACGCCATGGACATGCAGGTTCAGGGGCGACGACTTCATCTGAATGGGATAGAGAGGGATTTCTCCCCCGACCTTGGTGTACTGGGGGCTGAAGTAGTCATCGATCGTGAGGCCGGTCAGAGCGTTGTCGAGATGGACGATTAGCTTCTCACCGGGATAGACCTGCAGCGTCGGCGCGGGATACAGGCCGCGTCCGTTTGTCTTGCCGTCAGAGGCAGTACCGCGGAGGAGCTCGTAGTCAAAGAGAAGAAAGTTCTCCACCGGTTTGGCGGAGGTATCGAGCGTTGCCGCGCCCTGGCGCGCGGTCAGGCGGACCTCGAGCACACCTTCTTTGGTAGCGAGAGTAACCGGTTCGCGGAATTCAGGGGAGACGCGGTTGCCGGCGGTGCTTTGTGCATCTGCTGTGCGGAAGGCGGGAAGAAAGGCGGTTGAGGTGAGGGCGATCGTGCTCAAAAAAAGTGTGTAAAACACGTGGGAATGCCCACGCTCGTATCGACGAACGCGCATGATTCCTCCGGCAGGAAAGTACCGCAAAAAAGAAGATAACGAAAGTAATGCAGCCGACGTAATCGTAGAGTCGGAGTGCGAAAAATGCCAGCTTATTTTGGAAGCCACCAAAAATCTTTACTGCGGTGCCACGGTGCGGTCCATGAACTGTACCGAAGTCCGCTCCTGTTTTGCTTAAGGGCACGGCTTCAGCCGTGCCGTATAAAGTTGGAAAGAAACGCGGCTTTAGCCGCTGAGGTCATGGTTTGGTACCTCAGCGGCTAAAGCCGCATATGTTCGGAGCTCCGTACGGGACGGCTGAAAGCCGTCCCCTTAAGCAAGGCATTCGCGCCTGCGGCGCGAACTGGCTGCGCCTAGTATCGGTATCGGTTATTGCATATCGCAACCTATATCCCCGTTGCGCAACTGCGATAGCCTAGGGCAGAGGAGCGCCTTCACGGATCTCGTCCGTAGCTTGCTTTACGACGACATCCCCCGGCTTCAACTCTCCGCGGACGGAGACCTGCTCGCCTGAGACCGGGCCTTTGCGCACATCCACCCAGTGGGCATGTCCGCCGCGTGCAGCGATGACGAAGGTGCGCTCGGTCGTGGTCACGACACTGGTCGCGGGAACAAACAACAGGTTGTCACCGGCAGCCACTGGCCAGTCGACCGTGGGATACATGCCGGGCGAGAGCGATGCGTCGGCATTAGTGACATCAAGCTCCACCATCATGGCGCGGCTCTGCGGATCGAGCGAGTTAGGAATGCGAGCGACTTTGCCGGTATAGTTTTTGCCCGGATGCGCCGGCACATGAAAGGTGACCTGCTTGCCCTGAGCAATGTTGCCGGAGTAGTTCTCCGGCACGGGCACCACCAGGCGAAGGTGCGAGACCTGCTGCAATCGCAGCAGCGCCTGATGACTGCCTGCGGCGACCATCATGCCCGGGTGAACCAGCCTCTCGGTGACGATGCCGTCAAAGGGAGCGGTCACACGAAGATATCCCTGCATCTCTTTCGTCGAGGTCAACTGGCTGGACGCCGACTTTACTGAGGCTTCGCGGGCCTGCACGATGGCCTCGGCGGCTTCTTTCTGCTTCTGTGCCTGGATCAACTCATTGCCGGCGACAGCGCCAGGAGTCTTCGATGCCTCCAGCAAGCGCTCATAGGTACTGGTTGCCGCTGCTGCTGATGCTTTAGCCTGCGCCGCTTCGGCTTCGGCCTGATGCAGACCGGCCTCGGAGGCAGAGGTCTGCGAGCCCATCTCTGGCGCAGAGAGAACGACGAGCAACTGGCCGCGGCGCACCTTGCTTCCGCGATCGACGAGAACCTTCTCCACATAGCCCGGAACGCGGGCCTCGATGTCGGTCTGCAGATACGGCGTCAGCTCTGCCGTCAGCGGCACCGTGCGGGATAGGCTGCGGCTTTCCACCTTCACCAACGCGGTCTTCGGCGCGCCTTGCGCCACGGCAAGAGAGATGCTGACGAACGGCAGAAGGACGACGGCGTGTCTAAACGTGTTCATAGTAGCGGCTCGTAGGATCTTCCGGATTAAGTGAGTTGGACTCGTGTTTGGCCTTGCGCTGCAGCGCGGCATAGATGGTGGGCAGAACGGTCAGCGTCGTCAGCGTGGAGAAGATCAGTCCGCCGACCACGGCGCGTCCCAGCGGAGCAGTCTGCGCTCCACTCTCGCCCAGACCGATGGCCATGGGAATCATGCCGCAGATCATCGCGGTCGCCGTCATCAGGATGGCCCGCATCCGGCCGGTAGCGCCTTCGAAGGCAGCGGCTTCGACATCCTTATTCTCGCGTCTGGCGTGTTCGGCAAAGCTGATCAGCAGGATGGAGTTGGCCACCGAAATGCCGACCGCCATGATGGCGCCCATAAAGGACTGAATGTTCAGCGTGGTGCGCGTGATCAGCAGCATCAACACCACGCCCACCAGCACGCCAGGGATGGTCGAGAGTACCGCCAGCGGCAGACGAAGCGACTGGAAGTTAGCCATCAACAGCAGGAAGATGGCTGCAATGGCGATCAGCAGACCGATGCGCAGACCGGAGATGGTTTCTTCGAGCGCCGGCACCTGGCCGCGAACGACGACAGTCACTCCCTTTGGCGGTGCAGCGAGATGCTGTAAAACGTTGTTGATCTTGCCGCGGGCATCCCCGAGAGCAATGCCGTGAAGGTTGGCGGTGACGCTGACGATGCGCTGTCCGCTGAAGCGCTCAATCATCTCCGGCATGGTGCCGTACTTCAGGCTTGCCACCTGATCGAGCTGCGGCTGTGCCTGACCGTCACGCATCAGCGGAAGCGTCGACAACGCTCCGAGTCCCTGCACGCGGTTGGAGGGGAGCTGCACCTGGATCTGGAAGGCATTGCCGGTCCGCGGATCGCGCCAGTAGTTCGGCGCGATGAAGCGCGACGATCCGGTCGCCGGTATCAGCGAGGTGGTGACGTCAGCCATGGTGAGGCCGAACTGTCCGGCGTAGTCGCGGTCGATCTTGATCTCGGCCGTAGGGTACTGCTGCTCCTGCGGGATGGAGATATCGCGCAGAAAGCTCAGCTTCTTCATCTCGGCTTCGATCTTTGCCAGGTAGGCGTAGTCCTGATCGAGGTCGACTCCTTGCACATCGATCTGGATCGGCGTGGGCGAGCCGAAGCTCATCACCTGCGAGACGATGTCTCCGCCTTCGAAGGCAACGTTCAGGTTCGGCATCTGCTTCTGGAAGGCTGCACGGAGCTCTTCGCGCAACTTCTCATCCTGCGGATGGCCGGGCGCGAGCTGCACCTGCACGATCGCCTCTTCCGGGCCGGCGGTGAAGAGATGGATCAGGTTGACCGGATAGCTGGAGGGCTGCACGCCGACGTAGTCCGACGTGATGGCAACGTTGTGTTCGCCGGCAGTCTTTCGGATGAGATCCAGCGCCTTCAGAACCTGCGGCTCGGTCTCTTCGATGCGTGTCCCGACAGGAGCCTTGATGCGCAGGCGCAGCACCGGGCCATTGGCGTCGGGGAAGATCTCTGTGCCCAGCGTAGGCGCCAAAAGGAAGAGCAACAATGCGCAGACAGCGAAGTAGCCGAGATAGATCAGCCGTCCACGCTTGAGGATGCGCTGCAGGTAGCCTTCGTACCAGGTGCGCAGCCGGCCGAAGCGTCCTTCATGCTCTTCGCCGCGATGTGTCTCCGACATGATCCATACGGCGAAGACTGGCACCAGCGTGCTGGAGAGCAGGTATGACGCAATCATCGCAAAGCCCACCGCTAACGAGAGCGGCGTGAAGAGCTGGCGGCCCACACCCTGCATGAAGAACGAGGGAACGAAGACGGCAAGGACGCAGAGCATCGAAAGCAGCCGCGCGATGATGGTGCGGCGGCAGGCTTCCAGCACTGCCTTTGCGCGGGAGACCCCAGGCATCAGTTGCGTGTGGATGTTCTCGATCTCGACCGTGGCTTCATCGACCAGCACACCGACCGCCAGCGCCAGGCCGCCCAGCGTCATGATGTTGATGGTCTGCCCTGTAGCCCACAGCGCGACGACGGCAGTAAAGAGCGCAAACGGAATGTTGGCGACAACGATCAGCGCCCCGCGCCAGTCACGCAGGAAGAGCAAGACCACAAGGCCGGTCAGAACTGCGCCTAGCAGGGCCTCACGTACAAGTCCGTTGATGGCATTGGAGACATAGCCGGACTGGTCGAAGGCGAGCTGCACATCGACATCGTCGGGAATGGCCTTCTTGAAGCTGGGGATGGCTGCTTTGACGGCGGCGATCACAGCCAGTGTCGAGGCGTCGGAGCGCTTGGTGACCGGGATATAGACCGTGCGCTTGCCGTCGACGTGGGCATAGGCCGTGACGATATCGGTCCCGTTTTCGACGGTGCCGATATCGCGGAGATAGATGTTGGCTCCGGAGCGCGGATGGATGGGCGCGCTCATCAGCTCGGCAAGATCGGGCCCCAGGGCGGAGTTGGTACGGACGATGCGATTGAGTGTGCCGTCGTAGAGATTGCCTGTCGGCGCAACCACCGATCCGGCGCTGACGGCGGAGATGGCCTGTTCCGGCGAGACGCCGTACTGCTTCAGCTTGTCCGGATCAAGCGTGACCACGATGGTGCGCTGGTTGCCGCCGAACGGCGGCGGCGCGGAGACGCCGGGAAGCGTGGCAAAGAGCGGACGCACCTGATTGAGTGCGAAGTTCTGCAGCTCGCCCTGCGAGTGGGTATTGCTGGAGAAGAGCAACAGACCAACGGCGACACTGCCCGGATCGAAGCGCGTGATGAAGGGCGGCACCGTTCCCGGCGGCATGAAGGCACGGGCGCGATTGACGTAGCCGACCGTCTCCGCCATCGCTTGCTCCATGTTCGTGCCTTCGCGGAAGGTTAACTTCATCAGCGCCGCGCCCTGCACGCTCTTGCTGTCGACCGACTGAATGCCGGTGATGTAGAGGAAGTGGTACTCGTAGTAATAGGTAAGGTAGCCCTCCATCTGTGCGGGGTTCATGCCGCCGTAGGGCTGGGCAACGTAGATAACCGGGTTACCGACCTGCGGGAAGATATCCATCCGCATGCGTCCGACGGCCATAAAGAAGCCGGCGACGATCGCGAGCAGCGCGACGATCACGGTGAGCGGACGGCTGAGTGCTGCGAGGACAAGGCGCATGTCGAGTCGGTTCCTTTAGCGGTTCGCTTCCTGCAGAAAGGGCTGCAGATCGCCCCGGAGATACTGCAATTTCAGAAAGGCGCGCCAGACGTTCAGCCGGGCGATGGCGTTGTCGATCTCTGCCTGCACCTGCAGCCGCTGCGCCTGCGCCACATCATCCACGGGAACAAGGCCTGCCTTATAACGGGCGGTGGCTTGATTCAGTGCTGTCCGCGCGGCTTCAAGCTGAGTGGGCGTGTTCTGGGCGATGGTCTCCGAGGCGCGAAGCTCGGCCTGCGCCTGTGCAAACTGCTCCTGCAGGTTGCGTGCAGTCAGGTCTTCATTCGCACGCGCTGCTCGCAGCGTAGCCGACTGGGCAGCGGCCTTGGCGTGCATGCTGGCAAAGTCCAGCACCGGGAACGTGATGTTGACACCGGCGACATAGTTGCCGATGTTAGGCGCCAGACCGTTGGTTCCGGTCAAACGGCGTCCGTCAGTCTCCGCTCCGGTGCCGCGGCCATAAGCTGCGCCTTCCAGATTGAACTGCGGAGCCCAGCTTCGTTCGATGGCGTGAAGCTGTGCCGCATTCTCGGCGGTCGCTGCCTTACGTTCGGCCATCAGCGGATTCTCTGAGACAGCGATTGGATTCTCCGCTCCGGTAGCCGTGGGCATGCTACCCAGGAGCTTTGTCTGCGGAGCCACACCGGACGTAGGTGCGCTCTGGAACTTGTGAAGCGTTGCAGCAGATATCTCGACGGCCTGCCGCGCGAGTGCAAGCTGATTGGCGGCAGCGGCCTTCTCGGCATTGACCCGCGACTCGTCGGCTCCGGGACGAAGTTCGGCGGCGGCCAGGGCGTGGATACTCTGCCGCAGCGTCTCCCAGTTTTCGACTGCCGTCTGCGCGGCCTTCATCGCCTGCATCGAGGCGAGCACCGAAAGATAGGCATCGGCGGATGCCGTCTCGACTTCGAGCTGGGTGCGGAGATTGGCGGCCGCGGCGCGATCGCGCGCGGCTTCTGCGGCGTGAACATTGGCGCTGCGTGTGCCGAAGTCGAAGGGCTGCCAGTTGATCAGGACTCCGGCAGCACTGCCCCATACCGAGCCGCCGTTGTTGGTGCCGATCACCGGCCCGGACATGGGAGGGATGATGCTCTGCGGCAGCAGGCTTCCAAAGACGTTATTGCGGGTTCCGCGATTGAACTGGGCGGTGGCGTCGAGACGCGGAAGATAGGCGGTGCGCGCCAGATGAATGCGGGCGACCGAGGCGTTCAGCTCTTCCTGCGAGATATGGATGGCGGGATAGTTCTTCGCGGCATCGTCAACGACGGCAGCCAGGGTGAGCGGAGAGGCGGCCTCCTGAGCGCGCGCACCAGAGGACGCAACAGAGACAAGCATTCCCAGGGACGCGAAGCAGGAGATCCGAATCAGGTTCATCGATAAGACGTCCTTCTCTTTTCCTATGAAGACGCTATATCGAATTTCGATACTTAGGCAACTCTCGGCCGCACTTCATCGCACAGTTCTGATGATCTTAATGGGGGCTTAATGTGTTGGCCGGATGTGGATACTTCAATACTCCTAATCCTCATCCATCTCTCGCAGTAACTCGCGGACCTTCTCATGTCCCTCCTGCAAAGCCCTTCTACCCGCCGCAGTAGCGGTGTAGACACGCCGCGGACGGCCGGGACCGGTCGTCAACTTCGATCGCAGAAGCCCACTCGCTTCCATACTGTGCAGCAGGGGATAGAGCGTCCCCGGGCCGAGACGATAGCCATGACGGCGAAGCTCGCGCATCATCTCCAGACCATAGATCGCTTCACGGCTTGCATGATGGAGCACATGCAGCCGGACCAGACCCGAGTAGATATCCCGATATGTCTTCGGCACTCACCCAGCGTAGCGCAAGCTTTGGTAATGCGTATGAAATCGCACACACCGGGCATCGTTTTGGGGCGATCGTGTCATCTGATAGTTTCACGGAGGTTTTCATGAGCCACCGCGTCATCTACGGCGAAGATGATCCACGCCGCCACACCGCGAAGCTGAAAGCAATGTTGTCTGGTGTTGCCGACTATGCCTGGCATGACGTCGGCAAGGTCAACGACCCCAGGGCTCAGGCTCTTTTGAAAACAACCGCTGAGATCCTTCTCGGTCTGCGAAAGGCTTACGACGAGTTCGAACAGGAAGGCGACATGATCTGGCGCAAAGCCAGCTAGCGCGTTCGTACCCTGATGTGTGTTTAGCGCTGAAGGCGCGTTCTATACCAGCCTGGGGCAACGCCCCAGGTACGGGTACCCCACAAGATGTTAAAGGGCTGAAGGCCCGACCTATAGAGCGGCCTTCAATCCGAACGTATCGTTCGATGGGCATGCAACGGCCTCACGACCGTTTCCTTTGTGACGATTGGGGATTATAGATCGGGCCTTCAGCCCTCTTACCGTTTCCCTATCCCAAAACCTGGGGCGTTGCCCCAGGCTGGTATAGAGCGCGCCTTCAGCGCTTCAGCATCAATAAGCCCTTCCATGATGGCGACGGACGACATACCGTCCAATCAACCACCCCGTCGCGCTGCCAATCAAAACATCCGTCGGAAAGTGCTGTTGCCCCATCACGCGCGTCAGGCTGACTCCAGTGGCCATGGTATAAACACCGGCCTGCACCCAGGGCGACTTATACTCGCTGGCAATGACCGCCGCAGACGACCATGCGAGCACGCTGTGGTTCGACGGGAACGAGGAATCCACCCCGGCAGAGCTCTGGAAGAAGAGGCCGCGGCTGTTGTCCTTCGCCGGCCGTTCCCGCCAGAAGATCAGCTTCATTCCCTCCTGCACGATGTAGCCGTCAGCCAGTGCTTCAGCCGTCAGAATGCCCGTCTCGCGCTGATGCGGATCATTCCGCAGCAGGCCCCCACCA
Organism: Acidobacteriaceae bacterium; assembly: GCA_013361705.1. Lineage (GTDB taxonomy): Bacteria > Acidobacteriota > Terriglobia > Terriglobales > Acidobacteriaceae > Terriglobus. The sequence continues at coordinate 13,298 of JABFXN010000413.1, read as the reverse complement.
TAGAGCACCGCCGGAATCGCGACCAGAGTGCCGGTCAATGCATTGGAAGCATCCACACTCGTCTGGTTGAAGTTGGTATCGTGCGAGACCACCGAGCTCATGGTGTGATGATCGGTGGCAATGGCTGCGCCGGTAGCCGCTGCCAGAGGTGTTAGCCACAGCAAATCCCGCGACCGGATCCGTGCCGGACTGGTCCATATGCCTGCCTGGTCTTTGAGGATCTCCATCGGCATGCCGAGAATGATTTTGCGCTGGCTGGGCTGAGGTGCATCGGGCAACGGCTTTTCCGCATTCTGTGCGTGGCAGAACGGTGTAACAACGGCGATGGCGAGTGAGAGTAACGATGCTCGCGTGAGGGAGATGGACATAGCAGGGGCCTCCAAAAAAGGGGGAATGGTTGAGGTTTGTTAGAACTCGTAATCAAGAGAGAACTGCACCCGTCTGGCCGAGGATGCAGCAATAGGGGTTGAGAAGCCGGGAACCTCTGTCTGACCAGACCCGAAGGTTGTGTTCAGCAACGCAACGTTGCGGTGATTGAGAAGATTGAACGACTCTGCCACCACGTCGAGACGATGTCCGGCGAGTGGGACGATCTTCAACACACGAAGATCGACATCGACATTAGCCGCGGTCTGCAGCGCGTTTCTGCTGTAGCCAACAGGCCGCGTCGCAAACGGAAAGATGTGAGCGCGATTGCTGTCGACACCGGCGATGGGGTTCGCGCGGAAGCCGCTGGTCAGCCGGATAATAGGAGCAAACTCCAGACCGGTCAGAGCCTTCATCAGCGGGCCGGGTTCCGCGATCTTCGCTGCATCGGCCGGGTCATCAAGATCAGGACCGATAAGCCACAGTCCACTCAACGTGAAGCGATGCCGCTGGTCCTGCAGTGACAGAGCTCGCTCTGCCGCGAGGTTGTATGGGTTCTGCGGCTGCTCTGCGTCATACGAGGCGTTGTCGATGGTCTTGGAAAACGTATAGCCGGCGAGGATCTGCAGGTCCTCCTGGAACTGTCGATTCAGTGTGATGGTAGCTCCATGATAGACAGAGCCGGCTGAAGTTGCGAACTGGTTGATGGCGTCATAGGCAGGATTCAGCCGGGCCGTCGAGAACGCCGGGCGCCCGAGTTGCTGTGCCGTGGGCGAGGAAATGCCCAGGCTGGCCGCGTTCGCCGTCGTCACCACGACCGGAGGTGCAAGATTCATATTGGTGGTGCGTCCCAGATGCACGCCGCGAACGTACTGGTACTCGCCTGTGAGCGTCGTCTGCATGGGCAGCGCCTGCTCCACGCTGAACGAGGCGACCTCGCTGTAGGGATTGCGCAGATTCGATTGCGCTCTCCAGATGCTGCCCGCCGTTCCCGGCAGTGGCGCTGTGGGGAGGCTGCCGCTTTGATACACAGATACGGCCGCAGTGTCCTCGATGATCTGCGTCAGTGCATGCAAGCCGTCGAACTCGAGAAGACGGTTGATGGTGGAAAGTGAAAAGCGGTCATAGAAGATACCGAAGCCGCTGCGGACGACCATCGATCGATACGGCGTCCAGGCCAGCCCAAGACGCGGACTGAAGTTCACCCCATCCTGCGGCAGCGTTGCCGGAAGGCGGTTGTACTCGTAGCGTAAACCGTAATCGAGCGTCAGCCTTCGAGTCACCGTCCAGTGGTCCTGGGCAAAGCCTGCGAAGCGGACTTCGCTCAGGTTGGTGTTGAAGTTGCCGAAGGAGCGGGTGAAGAGATCAGGTGCGCCGTTCTGCAGCGCTGCCAGATCGGCGAAGACAAAGAAGCCCTGGCTGCCATCCGGAACGCATGTGCGTAACGCAACCCGGTCGCCGCGTCCGCCAAACTGCAGCAGGTGATTGCGGCGTTGCAACGAGACGGAGTCCGCGAGCTCCACATGAGTCTCGAAGCGGCGGTTGTTGCCTGTTTGTGGAGTTCCGAAGAGGGCTACCCCAGCAACCTGGACTCCTGGTCCCGACGCCTGTCCCGTTCTCTCCACGGCACGCCGCTGCGCCAGCTCAAAGCTCAGTCTGTGCAGCAGGTGTTCTGTGATGGTGGAAGTAAGTGTGGCATTCAGGCTGTTGTCGGCCAGGAACGACGAGCCGCGCGCCGTGCGATCGGCCTGTTCATCGGTGCGGAAGCCATCGTTTGCACGGCGCGAGTTGGTGAAGGCATAGCGCGCCATCACTGCATATCGAGGGGAAAGGGTACGATCGATGCGGCCGGAGAGCTCAGTCTCCTGATCCGCTGTCGAAAAGAACCCTGACTGCAGTTGCAGGGCAGCGAGTGGTGGATAGCGCCGCAGCGCGTTATTGATGGTGGTCACGGTGCGCGGTGTAAGGTCGTTCGTGTCCTGCCCGCGCGCCATCTCCTGTTCGGCGGCAACGTAATAGAAGGTCTTGTCGCGCTGAATAGGACCGCCCAGGGCCACGCCGGCACGCACGCGGTTCTCATCGGGCTTATAAGGATTCAGGCCAAGCGGCTGTGTGCCATTGAGCGCGCCGTTCTGCACAAAGGTGAATGCATCGCCGTGGATCTGGTTCACGCCGGTGCGTGTCTGCACATCGATCGAGCCACCGGCGCCTCCGCCGGCCTGCGCGGCAAAGCCATGATTCACGATCTGGAAGTCGCTGATGGCCTCGGGTGAGAGCTGCGTCCGGCTGTCTCCACTGTACTCATCGTTGTCGTTCACTTCGTCGAGATACACCGCATTGCTGCCGGGGCGAAGTCCGCCGAAGCTGAAGCCTCCACCGCTGGTCGCGACCCCTGGCTGTAACTGTGCCGGATTGGCCGCGGCGACCTGGGGAGACAGCAGAACGAAGCTCAAATAGTTGCGGCTGGGGATCGGAAGCTCCTCCACGCGGTCGCGGTCGATGTTCACCACTGACGAGGTCTGCGAAGGGTCGAAGGTGATGGGCGCGGCGGAGACCTCGACTCTCTGCTGGATTCCGGCGATCGTCAGAGCAAGATCCAGATGCGTGGTGCGGCCAACGGCTACGGTGACTGCGGGATTCTCATATGCCGCAAAACCACCGGCGGTAGCGCGTAGGGTATAGGTTCCGCTGGCCAGCTCGGTGAAGGTGAAGCGTCCTTCTGCGGTGCTGATGCTGCGATGCGTCTGGCCGTCCGTACCCGAGAGTGAGATCTCCGCACTGGCGATAGGAGTTTGATCCGGCGCCACCACCGTGCCTGTCACAGAACCGCGATTACTGCTCTGGGCATGGGACAGGTGGGGGAAAACAATCAGACACAATACCACGCACCACGGCGGGAACTTCCAGGGAAACATGGTCGGAACTCCACGGAAAGCCAGTCGGCGCGGGCATCTGCGCAGACAAATATGCAAGCCGGTGCGCACAACGCACGCGCACCGTAAAGGCAGCTCAGCCTTGGAGAATCAGATTCGGAGTGGAGGTACGAGCAAGGAAACGGCCGCTGTCTCTCGTAACAGGAACGGTTCCGGAGAGAAGGGCTCGATCAGGAGCGCACTGAGGTTAGCCATGCGTTGCCGTGATAGAAGCAGGACGGCGACCAGATTGGCAACAACCAGAACAAGCGTCACCAGCAGGACGATCAGGAACAGAGAGAACTCAATGTCGTTGCTGAGTCCCGGCGCATCCCAGCGGTCAAAGCACTCCACCAGCGGGGCACAGACTGTAACCCACAGGAACAGGATCGTTCCGAACTGGAAGAGGCGCTTCACGTCCCTTTCATTTTACGGGGAAGCAGCTTAAGTATGGCTTAAGGTGCAGTTGCTGGATTGGTATTCGAATAGAAACTCGCGAGCGTCGTTCAAGCGCTGAAGGCGCGTTCTATACCAGCCTGGGGCAACGCCCCAGGTATGAGTGGCCACACGATGTTAAAGGGCTGAAGGCCCGCCCTATATAAGAGCCTTCAAACCGACCGCATCGTTTCCATAGACATACAACGCTTTCTCGTACCGTCTCGTTTATGACGATGGTCGATTATAGATCGGGCCTTCAGCCCTCTTACCGTTTCCTATCTCCGTACCTGGGGCGTTGCCCCAGGCTGATATAGGTCGCGCCTTCAGCGCTCAAGACATCTGTTACCGAAACAACACCTCTAGGTGCAACACCCTAGTCATCAGCATCCTTCCCATGCTTCGGCGCTTCACTCGCATCCGCCAGTGGACGGAAGCGATGAACCGGAGCCGGCATCGCCGAATCAGCTCCGCGGATGCTCTTCCACAGAATCTCGTTCAGCGCATACATCGGGGCGAGATCGACATCCTTGAAGTTCATCCTGCTGCTCCGCTTCGCGCCGTAGGAATCCTTCGTGTTCTTTACGTTCACATCGATCATCGGCTGGATGACATCGAAGGGCGTATCCTTCGCCGTCGCACCGAAGGCGGCATACATCGGCATCGCCGCGGCGTCGTACTGGCTCATCGGCGGCAGGCCGAGCAGCAGCTCCATCGACCGCACCATCGAGCTGGTCGTGTAGAGCGTGCTGTCGACGATGCCACGCTTCACATACGGGCTGATCACCAGGCCCACGGTGCGGCGGCCATCGACGTGGTCGGCGCCGTCCTGGGCGTCGTCTTCGATGATGAAGATGGCGGTGCTGGACCAGTAGCTGCTGTGGCTGACGGTATCGACAAGCTGACCGATCGCGTAGTCGTTGTTGGCGACCATGGCCTGCGGTGTGAAGGCTCCGGGCGTGGTGCCGCGGGTGTGGTCTTCCGGCATGCTCATCACGATGTAGTTGGGCAGGCGCTTTTCAGGCTCAGTGCTGTCGTAGTTGGCTTCGAACTCTTTGAAGTCTTTCAGAAAGACCGCGACCTTATCCGTATCGCGGACGTTGAGCCCAAGACCGTACTCCTTAGAGACATGGCCCACCAGCCCATCGGCTCCGGGAGCTGCCTCCATACTGGTGCCGGTGCTGGCGCGCGCGGCGTTCTCACCATACGAACGATAGGTCAGGCCCTTGCGTCGTGCCAGGTCCCACAGATGTCCGGCCGAAGGAACCATGGCGCGCACACTGTATGAGGCGGCGCTGTGCGAGCCGTACTCGGCCGGCCACTGCTTTTCATTGAAGTCCGTTGCGTAGGAGGAGTTCGACCAGGAGTGCCCATCGACGCTGACCTCTCCATCGCAGTACAGGTTGTCGAGCACCACGTACTGCTTCGCCAGCGCATGCTGGTTAGGCGTGACCTTTTCCCCGAAGAGCACCAGCTTCGGATCGCCGTTGGCATTCGGAATATCGCCGAACTCCTGATCGTAGGTGCGGTTCTCTTTGATGATGTAGATCACGTGCTTGATGGGGCTGGCCTCGCCCACATGCTGCGGAATCACGCTCGGCTCCTGCGGCGTACGCGCCTCAGAAAGCATCGAATCGCGGTAGGGCGTGTTCTCTGAGACCTGGCGCGTCCACTTCACGAGGTTGTCCTTCAGGTTCGTGACCGGCAGCACCTCAAGGCTGCTCTTCTGCAGCGTCTTATCGCTCTCCTTACCGAAGTGCGGGCCGTCCGGATCAGGATGGCCGCCCTCACCTTTGGCATTGCCGATATAAAGCGTCTGGTTCTTATCGGCGAGCAGCAGCGCCGAAGGATACCAACCGGTGGGCACAAAGCCGACAACCGTGCTGTGCTCGCGGTTCTCAATGTGAGCGACGGCGATGGAGTTGTTGTCCGCATTGGCGATGTAGAGCAGCTTGCGCTCGTCGTCGATAGCCAGCGCGTCAGGCGTCGAGCCCTCCGGCGCAAGCGGAGTCTGTGTCGTCGACAGCCGCTCCAGTACCTGCAGCGAGCGCGTATCGATCACGTAGACGGTGTTGTCATTCGAGCAGGCAACGAAAAGCCGGCCGTCGGCAGAGAGCTTCATGTCGTTCGGGTTCATGCCGACGCGCAACGTGCGAACGACCTTGTTGGTTGCGGTGTCGATCACGCTGACCGACTCGCTGGACCAGTTGGAGACAAAGAGCAGCTTGCCATCCGAGGTCAGCGCAGCCTGGTAGGGAGTGGTCTCGACAGGAATACGGGTTACGATCTCGCGCGTCTTCGCGTCGAAGACGACGACGTTGCCCGGTCCGGAACTGGTGCCGCGATTCACCGCATACAGCTGATGCTTGCCGGGCAGATAGGCGACGCCCGACCACCAGACCAGCTTGGGATCGATGCTTTCTAGCAGTTTGCCCGTGGGCTGCTCGCTCAACCGGCCATCCTTATAGGTGAACTCGTAGACCGGAGCGATGGGATTCTCCTTGTTCTTCGGTCCCGATGCATTGCCGCCGGCAACATAGAGCGTATGACCGTCGGAGGACCAGGTCATGCCCAGCCAGGCCGATGGCAGCTCGATGTGCTGAACCTTCTTCTGTGCTTTGGTGTCGAAGACATCGAGGCCGTGCGGCAGAAAACCAGAGTTGATGGAGATCACCGCCTTGCCGTCCGGCGCGGAGGTGAGGTTCATCACCAGGTCCCCCATCTCGCCGATGGCTTTGCCCGCGGGAGTGATGCGCCATCCATTGGGAAGATCGGAACCATCAGAGAAGTTGGTCGGCAGCCGCTTCGCCTGTTCCCCCAGCGGATGATCGTGCACGGACGCCGTCTGGCTGAAGGCTGTGCCGCTTGTGGAGAGCGCAAGTAGACATGCACATGCGGCAAAGGACGAAGACTTAAATCTGGTAGACATCTGGCTCCCCGATCGTTCAATTGTGCGGTTGATTGGGCGTGTCCGCAGCGAACTCTTCGGACACCAATTCTGTGGCGAAATATAGCACCCGCGTGCAATCGGACGATAAACGAATGTTTGCTTAAGCGGAGCTTAAGGTGATGAGCGACGCTGAGGGGCATGTTTCGGCCGTTCGATAAAATTTCCCCCGACCTGTACTATCGATACGCTCTGCACGCCTCGAATTACGGAGTAGGCAATGAATATCTATTGGGTTGAATCCACCGTACCGAAATCGATGGCCATCGTTGCACGGCCCAGAGGAAACGGCTCGTTGGAAGACGAACTGCTTGCCATGCGCCGCGAAGGGATCGATGTCCTGGTCTCACTGCTGACATCGACGGAGCAGCAGGAGCTCGGTCTCTCGCTCGAGGGTGAACTGTGCCAAAAGGCCGGTATGGAGTATCTGAACTTCCCGATTACGGATCATGGGCTTCCAACATCGCACCAGGAATTTGCTCTCCTGGTGGAACAGCTTCAGAAAAAGCTCGATGCGGGAAAGCATATTGGGGCTCACTGCTTTGCCTGCATTGGCAGGTCGTCCGTTCTAATGGCTTCCCTGATGTGTGCGCAGGGTACTACCCCACATGACGCATTCCTGCGTCTGGGAACGGCTCGCGGATTTCCTGTACCCGAGACACTCCAACAGATGAAGTGGGTGGAGCAGTTCGCCCGCACGTTAGAGAAGAAATAGAAGCGATACAGCATGTCGATATGTTCAGGTTGCCTTCATTGTCTTGCTTAAGGGCACGGCTTCAGCCGTGCCGTAACAAGTCGGCAAGATATGCGGCTTTAGCCGCTGAGGTACCAAGAAACTCTTGACCTCAGCGGCTAAAGCCGCTGTCTGTGTGACATTTGTACGGGACGGCTGAAGCCATCCCCTTAAGCAAGGCATTCGCACTTGCGGTGCGAAGCGGTTGCGCCAGGTGCAACGAAATCCCTAATAAGATACAAATCGATTTCGATCCATTCTGGTTTCCGGTTCTGAAATTTCCCGGAACTTTTACCCAACAACCCTCGTAGTTGCTTTTCAGACGGACGCTGCCGGTCACGCTGTGAGCGTGGCCGTAAGTCTGCACCGACGCGCCCATACAACCCGCAACCATCGAGGTGTCCTATGAAGTTTCTGGCTGCCGCAGCCTTTGCTGCGCTTGCGCTCCCCCATGTTTCGGCACAGACCGCCTGCACGGGAACGCCGCTTACCGGCGTCGTCCACGACAGCACGCAGGCCATCATTCCCGGAGCATTGCTGACGCTCGACAGCGGACCGGCCGCGACCAGCAGTTCCGATGGACACTTCCGCTTTGCCTGCGTTCCCGAAGGCTCGCATCATCTTTCCGTCGCCGCGCCCGGCTTCGCTACGCAGACCGTGACACTGCGATCTCCGCATCCCGCTTCGCTCGATCTGATGCTGAAGGTGGAAGAGGTGGAGACCAATGTCGACGTCAGCGGAGACGACGACACTCCCGCCACCAGCGCAACCTCGAGCGGACCCACGCAGACCATCTCCGGAGACCGGCTGCATGCGCTGGCCGACGATCCAGACGACCTGACACGCCAGCTTCAGCAACTCGCCGCCGCAGCGGGTGGAAGCCCCGCGAACACCGTAATCGCCGTCGATGGCTTTCAGGATGGCAGCAAACTTCCACCCAAGAGCACCATTGCCTATATCAAGGTGAACCCCGATCTCTTCTCTGCGGAGTATCGTGAGCCTCCCTTTGGCGGTGGCCGTGTCGAGGTCTATACCAAGCCCGGCCAGAGCGCCTATCACGGAGCGCTGTTCGCAACCAACGGCAGCCCGTGGATGAACGCACGCGATCCCTTCTCCACCAGCAAGGCTTCTCTTGGCAAGCAACGCTACGGCTTTGAGCTGACCGGCCCGATCCGCAAGAAGGGAAGTGACTTTGTACTCGCGCTGGAACATCGCAGCATCGACAACTTTGCAGTCGTGAATGCCGTCACGCTCGACAGCACAGGCAGCCCGGTCAGGACGGTAGGAAACGTCGCCACACCGCAGCGGCTGTGGATCGGCAGCGCCAAGCTCGACTGGCAGCTCGGACCGAAGAACACCTTCATCGCCAGCTACAACGCCAACGTCAATCATCTGCAGAACCAGGGCGCCGGCGGAACCTCACTGGCGGAGGCCGGCTACGACAGCCAGCAGTCTGAACACATGCTGCGCTTCAGCAACATCACCACCGCGTCTGTTCACCTGATGCACGAGGCCCGTGTGAGTCTGCGTTGGAACGGCGAGAACGATACGCCTGCTTCGAATGCAGTCGCCGTGCAGGTGGCCGGAGCCTTCACCGGTGGAGGCAATACGCTGGGGCCGCAGCATCGGCGCGAGCTCAATATGGAGATCCTCGACGACGCCATCCTCACGACGAAGAATCACACCCTGAAGATGGGCACGCAGTTGATGATCTATCGCGAGCGTCAGCGGCTGACAACCAACTTCAACGGCACCTATACCTTCGGCGGCGGCTTTGCTCCAGTGCTGAGTGCCGGCGGCAGCGCCGTACCAGGACAGACCACAACTATCTCCGGGTTGGAGCAATACCGCCGTGCGCTATTGGGGTTACCAGGGGGAACGCCCACGGCGTACAGCAACGTTGCCGGTTCTCCCGTGGTGAACTTCACCCTCGTACAGGACGCGCTGTTTATCCAGGACGACTGGAATGTTGGCCACGGAGTTCATGTTGCATCCGGCGTGCGCTACTACCTGCAGAACAATCCCGATACCTTCAGCTCCATCACACCGCGGGTCGGCATCCTGTGGTCTCCGAATGCGAAGGGCACCTGGACACTGCATGGGCACTTCGGCATGTTCGCCGGCCGTTTCAACAAAGGCGACCAGTCTGAGGTGCAGCGCATGAACGGCATCGACCGTATCACCAGCACCATCTATAGCCCGGTTTATGGCAATCCCTTCAGCGGCGCGACGCCGATCCACAGTATCCGTGCCTACAACCCGCATCTCTCGAACCTGACCTGGGCGGCGGAGAATATCGGAGGAACCCGCACGCTGCCTCATGGATGGAATCTCTCCATCGACTACTTCCTCGCGCGTATCTGGAACTACACACGTTCGCCCAACATCAACTCTCCGCTCAACGACCAGCCCACCGGGCCGCGTCCCGGTCCTGCCAACTTGAACATCTTCGAGATGCAGGCCAGCGGACAGGGCAGAGCAAATGTCGTCTTCATCGGTGTCGAGCAGCACTCGTATAAGAAGGTGCAGTTCTCCCTCGGCGGTGTCCGAGTCAATCTCCTCGACGATACCGACGACAACGAATTCTCCAGCCCGCAGAGCTCGCGCACCAATGCGGGCGAGCTGGCGCGGCGCACCGGCCAGCCGCTATGGAATGTCTTCGCCAACGGCACACTCAAGCTGCCGGAGAAGCTGGAGCTGAGCAGCAACTTCAACGCCCACGGCGGCAGCCACTACAACATCACCACCGGCTTCGATAACAACGGCGACGGCAACTTCAACGACCGCCCGCAGTATGCCTCCGCCGGCACGCCGGGCGCGGTCTCCACGCAATGGGGCTGGCTCGTTGCTTCGGGAGGAACCGGCGCCTTCCAGCGCAATGCAGGCACCCTGCCCTGGACGCTGTATCTCGACACCAACCTGCAACGCGCTTTCAAGCTGACACATAACGCGAAGGCAGAGCATCCGCAGACGCTGACGCTCAACGTGCGCTCGGCCAACATGATCAATCACAAGAACGTCACCTCTGTCGGCGGCGTGCTGGGCTCACCGCTGTTTGGTGTGCCGTATGCAGCGGATAACGGCCGGCGCGTCGAAGCCGGGTTGAGGTACGCGTTCTAAAGAAGCACGACCCTGGGTGTCCCATCCATTGCAGAGCAATGGATGGGACATTCGAGCAGAGCTCGAACCGGGTGGGAGCAGCGGGCTTCAGCCCGCTGATTGAGAGGTAGAAAACGACGGGCTTTAGCCCTGGGCTTTTCTTCTGCCCGACAGAGGAGGCCCAAGGCTAAAGCCCAATTTATTTAGGGGCTTTTGTCAGCGGGCTGAAGCCCGCTGCTCCCACCCATTCGGGTCGCCACGATCGTATCTTGACTCCACATAGTTCTCGCCATCTAGATACGAACGTCGTCTCCTGACAAACCCGTGACAACTCACCACGCCTTTGTCATCCATCATGGGACGTGCGCGTAGCGAGAACAGCGCCGTACTTCGCCTGGATAGAACGCAGCATCCTCCTGCTCGCTGTGCTGTATCTCTCGTTCCACACGCTGCCGCACGCCTGGAAACAGCTCAACACCGACTTCCCGAACTACTACCTCACCGCAAAACTAGTCGGCGAGCACACCGACATGGCCCGCGCGCAGGAATGGGTATGGCTGCAACGTCAGAAAGACCTTCACGCCATCCCCAACCCGCTCATCGCGCTTGTCCCCATCACGCCTTTCTCCACGTTGGTCCTGTATCCGTTCACCGGCCTCGAGCCGCTTGCGGCGAAGCATGTCTGGATCGTCTGTAATCTGCTGCTGCTCATCCCCATCGCCTGGTTTCTGCGACGCCTGACCGGGCTTTCGTACACGCGCATCGCGCTGGCGTTCGCGCTGTCGCTACCGCTGCATCACAATCTGCTCGATGGCCAGTTCTATGTCCTGCTTCTCCTGCTCATCGTGGCTGCGCTCTGGTCCTATGTCGAAGGTCACGACGCTGCGGCAGGAGCCCTGGTCGGCCTGGCGGCAGCATGCAAGATCTTTCCCGCTGTCCTGTTCATCCTCTTCTGGAGAAGGCGTGCCTGGAAGCCGCTGATCTCCGGCCTGCTTGCGTGTGGTGTGTGTCTTGCCTTTGCGATCGCGGTCTTCGGAACACCGATCCACCACATCTATCTGCACGAGGTGGTGCCGGCAACGCTTCGCGGCGAGGCACTGCCGCCCTATGCCACTGCAAGCGGATCGATCACGTCGCTGCTGCACTATCTCTTTCTCTCCGAACCGGAGTGGAATCCACATCCGTGGCACGCATCTGTTACGGCATACGCAGTTCTGTTGCCGTTGGTGCAGATGCTCCTGATGGCGCCGGTTGTTCTATTGCTGGCATCCCGCAGGGAAAGCAGAGAGGTCGTCATCCTGGAGTGGTGCGCCCTGCTGACGGCGGCGTTGACCGTCTCCACCATCCCAGCTTCGTACAACTTCGTCCTCATCGTGCTTCCGCTCTGTGTCCTGGCAGCGCGCGCTCTTGCGCAGCAAAGTTGCAGATGGATCTTCGTCCTCCTGCTGGCTTTTGCCGTGATCGGAGCCCCTTTCCCCGCAGCCGGACCGGGGCGTGGCCTCTCGATCCTGTTCTTCATGCCGCGTCTTCCCATGATGATGGCTGCCACTGCCGCGATGGCATTGCTGCTATGGCGCGAGAGGGAAGGCTCCACCCGCTTCTGGACGCTTGAGAACCGCCTCTTTGCCGCTCTCTTCCTCCTCAGTGCCGGATTGACTGTCACGCGTACTCTCAAGCTGGAAACACTCGCCCGCACTGAGATGGCATACCGTCTACCAGCCGATCATGCGATGGGCTATCTGCGTTCCTCACCGCAAAGTTCGGATGGAAAACTTCGATACATTGCGATGATGCCTATGGGCTATCGCCTGGTGACCGAAGACGGCATGACGCGCACCTGGGATGAATCAGGGTTCGATGACCTCTCCTTCGCGGTCAATGGAAACGATGTATGGGTGGAACGGGCGCAGGCGCGGCAATCAGTGATTGTGAGGCAGTCCGATGTGCGTCCGCTGGTCACCGGGGCACACGATCCCGCCTTTTCCGCTACCTCAGGAGCGGCCTATCTGCGCGATCATCTCGGCCGTGGACAACTGTGGCTTGCAGGTTCATCGCAGCCACTTACGCCGGAATCGCTCAACATCTACGAGGCTGCATTCCACTCGCGCGATCTGTATGCCGTCTCCGCGGCACTTCATGGAGGAGCACCGGAGCTTTATCTGAAGTTCTCCGACAATGCGCTTACGATGCTGCCTGTCGGCGAAGCTCGTTATCCTGCAATCTCGCCCGACGGAAAGTGGCTTGCCTACAGCCGCTTTGAAGACGGCTTCTGGAATCTGTGGCTGCGCAATCTGTCGAGCGGTGCAACGCAGCGAATCACCGAGCTCCCATGCAACCAGATTCAACCGTCATGGGAACAGGATTCCAAACACATCGTCTACGGCAGCGACTGCGCCCGCGCATTGTGGTTTACCGCAGTGTCTCGGCGTCAGATTGTGCCGTAGAGAGCGAATTTATCTAGGTACGATGGTGTGGATATGCGTTCCGGCCATCGATGAAAAAGCGCTGACGGCGCGTTCTATACCAGCCTGGGGCAACGCCCCAGGTATATGGATAGTTAAAAGGCTTGAGGGCTGAAGGCCCGACCTATAATCCCCAATCGCGCAATGCCACAACCTGTCCGATGAGTCGGTTCGTCAACCAATGAACGGTGCGAATGGAATGGAAGATCCTTATATGGAACGGGCCTTCAGCCCTTTAACATCTCCTGGGCACCAAAACCTGGGGCGTTGCCCCAGGCTGATATAGGGCGCGCCTTCAGCGCTTTAAAGCCGCAAAACAGAAAAGCCGCCTTATCGGCGGCTTT
>JABFXN010000295.1 GCA_013361705.1 Acidobacteriaceae bacterium | reverse complement strand
GGAAGCGGATTTGTTTCGCATCGTCTTATACGGTCGGGTTCGCTCCCGATTCGTGTAAGAAAAGCGACCGTATGTGTCGGCTCGATCGGTTGCGCTGCCTGCTTACTGTCGGCTGCCCTGATGCATTCAGTTGTTCCGAAGCTTCTGCTTGTTCTCGGAGCCAGCCTTTGTCTGGGGTTGTTCTCGTCGAATAATTGGGCTCTAGCGCAGACTCTCTCTGGGGAAGACGCAGCGGCAAAGTGGACGAGTCTGCAGAATCTTTTTGCGAACGCCTCGGCGACACTGGCAGCCTGGATCACCGGCGTTGTCCTGTCGCGCACCGCAAGTTTTTCTGCTGCCTTCTTCAGTGCCAGCACAGTGCTTTTGATCGGGGCGGCGGCCTATTGGTTTGGTATTGATGATCGTGGACCAGTGATCTGGGAACGAGAGGGTGAAGGGAAGGTGAGTGATGCGTGCTTGCGTGATACACGGCCCGCTTGACTTGAGAGTTGAGGAGCGAAGCGTTCCAGAGGTGCAGAAGTCGCAGGTCGCCGTACGGCTCGGCGCAGGCGGCATCTGTGGATCGGATCTTCACTATTTCCACGACGGTCGGGTCGGCAGTTTCGAGGTTCGACAGCCGATGGTGCTAGGGCACGAAGTCGCAGGAACGGTCGTCGCCGTCGGCGATGCTGTGACGGAGTTACAAGTGGGCGCGCGTGTAGCGGTGAACCCTGCACGTCCCTGCCTCGCGTGTCGTGAATGTCTTTCCGGTCGAGCAAATTTATGTACGGATGTCAGGTTCTATGGAAGTGCTGCCCGTTTTCCGCATGTAGATGGCGCGTTCTCAGAGATCTTCATTGCTGAAGAATCACAGTGCGTGCCGATCAGTGACCAACTCCGATTCTCTGTGGCTGCCTGCGCGGAGCCGCTCGCTGTTTCACTTCACGCTGTCCGTCGCGCAGGCAATCTGGTCGGCAAGCGGGTCCTGATTACGGGGGCCGGTCCGATCGGTTTGTTGGCGACGCTGTGTGCAAAGCTTGCCGGGGCGTTTGAGGTGACTGTTACCGATCAGTTGGATGAGCCTCTTTCAAGGGCGCAACTGTTTGGCGCCTCCAATGTTATCAATATCAGCCGGGAGCAGTTGATGGAGGATGAGTTTGATGTCGCGATCGAAGCCGCGGGTGCCATTGCGGCTCTCTCGACATGTCTGCTGCATGTTCGTCCAGGTGGGCGAGTGGTCCAACTAGGGTCGTTACCGTCAACCACGACAGAGCCGCTTCGCCTGCCGATCCTTGTTACGCGAGAGATTGAGCTTGTGGGAAGTTTCCGGTTCTACCAGGAGTATCGAATGGCCGTCGCCCTGCTTGAATCGCAACGTATCGATCTATCGCCAATTCTTACCGCTGAAATTCCGCTCGAGCACTCACGCGATGCATTTGAGCTGGCGTCTGACCGCAGACGTGCGATTAAGGTGAGCCTAGTCCCATGAACGAGCCTGGTCCCATGAATGAGCCTGGTCCCATGAACAAGATTGATCTCTTCAATGTCGCCGGAAAACGTGTTTTGATTACCGGCTCGAGTCGCGGCCTGGGCAAGACATTAGCGGAGGGATTTCTGCGGGCGGGTGCGGTCGTGATTCTGAATGGCCGTTCGAAAGAGGCTCTGCGGGAGATTCGGCAGGAGTTTATCAGCTCCGGGTTCCAACCGGAGATTGCAGCGTTTGACGTGTTGGATGAGAACGCTGTCCAGACGGCTATCGACAAGATTCAACCCATCGACGTACTGATCAACAACGCAGGTATTCAGCGCCGTGCTGCTTTGCATGAGACGCCCCTGGAGTTGTGGAACGATGTCCTCCACACCAATCTGACAAGTGCCTTTCTGGTTGCCCGCGAGGTTGCCCAGCGCATGTTGTCGCGCGGTCGTGGCGGAAAGATTATCAACATCTGTTCTCTGATGAGTGGCTTTGGACGTCCCACCACTGGCCCCTATACCGCCTCCAAAGGAGGCCTGAAGATGCTTACACAGGCCATGTGCGCCGATTGGGCACGATTCGATATTCAGATTAATGGGATCGCACCTGGCTACTTTCTTACCGAGATGACGCGTGCGTTGAAAGAGGACGAAGCGTTCAACAGTTGGCTGTTACACCGAACACCATCGCATCGCTGGGGGCGGCCAGACGAACTGATTGGAACCGCTTTGTTCCTCGCCTCTGAAGCATCCTCTTTCGTCAATGGACAAGTACTCTATGTCGACGGCGGCGTAAGCGCTGTTCTCTGACGCGAAGCGACGAAATCCGGTTCATAAATCGAAAAGTAGACAGGATCAGGCAAAGAGTCCGCAGGAATAGGAAAGCGCAGTTGATGCCTTCCCGAGTACTCTTGATCGTGAGGTCGCTGCATACGCTCTGCGCGTGATGCCTTCGTCTACGACGGCTATGCCTGTTTGCCGGCGTACGACTCTCAGTCCACCTAAAACTCGCGTACCAAAGCATCGGAAAGGAAACTTCTATGCCGCATGTTGTCGTGAAGCTATGGCCCGGTAAGTCAGAAAAACAGAAAGAGCAGTTGGCGATGGAGATCACCGATAGTGTGATGTCCGTCCTTGACTATGGCGCTGAGTCGGTCTCGGTCGCCGTGGAAGAGGTTGCGCCGCGCGACTGGCAGGGTAAGGTCTATCGGCCGGAGATTGAGCAAAAGTGGGATCAGCTCTATAAAAAGCCCGACTACACCATGGAATAAGGAGATTAGGCATCATGAGCCAATGGTCGAAGAACGAACTGGACGGCATTGCCGCAACCGACGATCTGCATATCTCGCCGTTACGCGAGGATGGAGTCACGTACGGCACACCGACATGGATCTGGTCGGTGGTTGTAGATCACGGCCTGTATGTTCGCGGATACCACGGGCAGTCCTCTAGCTGGTATCAGGCTGCCGTGCTCCAGAAAGCAGGACGCATTCGAGCGGCAGGGATCACGAAGGAGGTCACGTTCGAGCCGGTGGATGGGCCGATTCAAGACCAGATCGATGAGGCCTATCGGAAGAAATACGCTTCCAGTCCATACCTGAAACCGATGATCGGCGATCAGGCGCGCTCGGCGACTGTAAAAGTCGTTCCCCGGTAGACTGGCAACGATAGATGTCGATACCGTAGGTGAATCAAAGGAGCAAAAGAAGAGATGGAGATCAAGAAGGTAGGAACGCAGGCATCGACGAAGGGACCCGCAGATTGGTTTACCGGCATCGTCCGTATCGATCCGCTCTTTCAGGCGCCGGAGCCGGCACGTGTGAATGGTGCGAGCGTCACCTTCGAGCCCGGAGCGCGCACCGCCTGGCATAGTCATCCGCTGGGCCAGACGCTGATCATCACTGCAGGCTGCGGATGGGTACAACGTGACGGCGGACCTGTGCAGGAGATCCATCCCGGAGACGTGGTGTGGATTGAACCCGGTGAGAAGCACTGGCACGGCGCATCGCCGACGATAGCCATGACTCACATCGCTGTTCATGAGCGCCAGGGCGATAAGGTCGTGGACTGGTTCGAACCTGTCACGGACGAGCAGTACCGTAAGGATTAAAAAGACGAAGGTCCTGCCGGTATCTGGCAGGACCTTCGCACATTCCCTTTGCCGCGCCGCTTCTCTCCGCTTGACGATTGCAATTGATTATCAATAATCTGGCGTGGCGAAAGGTTCCCGTGAAGGTTTGGAAGACCGCATATCCGTGGCTCGTCGTTGTGCTGCTGCTGTTTGTCTGGATGCTCAACTATCTGGATCGGCAGGTCATCTTCTCCATCTTCCCGTTATTGCAGGCGGAGCTTCATATCTCCACGGTGCAGCTTGGACTGCTGGGGACCTCGTTCCTGTGGGTGTATGCCTTCAGCAGTCCGCTGGCGGGCCATCTTGCTGACCGCTTCGGCAGCAAGCGGATGATCTGTTTCAGCCTGCTGGTGTGGTCGCTGATCACGTTGCTGACCGGCCACGTGCGGGGATACGGACAACTGGTGGCGATGCGCTCGCTGATGGGCATCAGTGAGGCATGTTATCTGCCGGCGGGCCTGGCGATGATCGCGGCGTATCACGGCACGCGGACACGATCGAGAGCCGTGAGCCTGCATTACAGCGGAACCTATCTTGGCACGGTGCTTGGTGGAACGCTGGGTGGCTGGATCGGTTCACGTCATGGATGGCGCAGCGTCTTCAACCTCTTCGGTGGCGTGGGTGTGCTGTACGCGTTTGTGCTGATGAGCCTGCTTCGAAATCCATCCGCGGAAACGCAGGCGGAAGAGCCGCCGGCGCGGGGGAAGGGATTCAAGGAATCAGCCTCGGTGATTCTGCGCACGCCGGGGTATCGGTCGCTGTTGACTGTCTTTGGCATTGCATCCATCTGTGACTGGGCGATCTATACGTGGTTTCCGTTGTACCTGTTTGAACGCTTCCATTTCTCGCTGACGAGTGCGGGCTTTACGGCTACCTTCTGGATCCGCGCCGGCGGCCTCATCGGCCTGCTCTGCGGCGGTTTGCTTGCAGACCGCTGGGCCAGCCGGATGGCACGCGGACGAGTGTGGACACAGACGGTGGGGTTGGGGTTAGGAGCTCCATGCCTGATCCTCAGCAGCGTTACTGGGAATGTCACGCTGCTTTGTGCCTCGATGCTGCTGTTCGGGTTAGGGAAGGGAATGTACGACGGCAACACGATGCCGGTGCTCTGCGAAGGGATTCCGCCGGAGATGAGGGCCACGGCGTTTGGCTTCCTCAACTTTGCGGGCACCATGCTTGGGGGAGCCGTAGCGCTGATCGCGGGCGCGCTGAAAGCGACGATCGGTCTGAATGGAACCTTTCTGGCTTGCGGCCTTCTACTGCTGGTCGCGGCCGGTATTACCTCGCAGATCCGGATGCGCTCCTTGAATACAGTGAGCGTCTAGTGCTGGTTCACGTTGTGTGTTTGGAGGAAGAATGCAGAGAAGACTTCAGCTTTGCTTCGCTTTGACCTTCGCTCTTGCCGCAGGTGCGGCACTGGCGCAGGTGGAGAGCGTCAACCTGTGGAATGCAGGTATCGGCGGCTACGCAACCTATCGTGTGCCGGGCATCGTGAAGACAAAGCGAGGAACGTTGCTGGCTTATTGCGGTGGCAGGAAAGATCTCTCCAAAGGAGACTGGTCGCCGACAGATATCCTGCTGCGTCGCAGCACCGATGATGGCCGCACGTGGGAGCCTTCGCGGATGATCGCAGGCAATGGCGAAGACTTGACCGACAATGCGGTGATGATTGCCGACGACAAGACCGGCGAGGTGCACCTCCTGTACCAGAAGAACTACGCGAAGGTCTTCGCCAGAGACAGCAGCGACGATGGCCGAACCTTCTCGCAGGAGCGGGAGATTACGGATGTCTTCGATCAGTTCAAGAGCGACTATGACTGGAACGTGGTGACGCCGGGAACCGGCCATGGCATACAACTGCACAACGGCCGCCTGCTGGCATCGATCTGGATTGCGAACGGCAAACTGAATCCTGATGGAACACGCGCACACGCTCCCGCTGCTGTTGGAACTGTCTATAGCGACGATCATGGCCGCACTTGGAAGCGGGGCGCCCTGGTGGCGCGTGACTCCGCTGAGATCGTCAGTCCCAATGAAACGGTAGCTGCTCAGCTTCCCGATGGCAAAGTGATGGTGAACATTCGTAGCGGAGGTGCGGAACATCTGCGCGCTGTATCGACGAGCGAGGATGGCATCTCCGGATGGTCGAAACCACGCTTCGATCAACAGCTCTTCGATCCCACCTGCGATGCGGGCATACTCGCGGATGCCACAGAAAAGCGAATGTACTTCTCGAATCCCGACTCTCGCGATGTGCCCGGAGCAAGGGATCGTAAGTGGCGCGTACGCGAGAACCTTACCGTAAAGGTCAGCGAAGATAACGGGCAGACATGGTCGCATGAGCGCGTGCTTGATCCTGGAGTGACCGGATACAGCGATCTCGCATCCGGAAAAGAGGAGCTTTATGTCATCTATGAGTCCGGTTCTTTGCAGGGATCGCAGACAAAACCCGACCATGTTGCTGTGGCCCGCGTGGCGAAGTCGTGGCTGATGCAAGGGCCGCAGCCTAAGCCGTGGAGCGCGCCGGAATGAGCGGTGCTTCCAATTGCGGCTCGGCATCTAGTAGCATCATCGCTGTGCCCACCAAGCAACTTAAACCAATCCGGACACTCAGCAAATCACGCGGAGTGTTTGAGGAGTTGCGGCAGGCGATCTGCTCTGGTGATCTGGCCCCGGGAACACCGCTACGCGAAGCGCATATCGCCAAACAGCTCAATGTCAGCCAGGTTCCGGTGCGCGAGGCGCTGCTGCAGCTTGAGCATCTCGGCCTGGTGGTCCGGGTTCAG
The DNA here is from genome assembly GCA_013361705.1 of Acidobacteriaceae bacterium. GTDB lineage: Bacteria > Acidobacteriota > Terriglobia > Terriglobales > Acidobacteriaceae > Terriglobus. Next base: position 16,112 of record JABFXN010000295.1, on the reverse strand, counting down.
GATCGTGGCACAACCGTCACTAAGCTTACCCGTCGCGAGATCCAGCAGATGATGGAGGTGCGGCGGCACCTTGAGTTGATGGCCTTTCATCTGGCGGCACAGCATCTGACCGATGATGTAGTTCTGGAGCTGAAACGTCATCTGCGGCGCATACAGGAGATGGTTGCCGAGGGCGATCATTTTGCAGTGGCCGAAGAAGACTTCGCCTTCCACCGCACAGTGTGGCGTGCCTCGGGCAACGAGGTGCTGGAACAGACCCTGGAACGTCTCTGCGTGGCGGTCTATGCCTTCGTCAGTCTGAAGCGCGCGGCGGCAGGAGAGACGCTGAAGTCCGCGGTGAAGTCGCATCGCAAACTGCTGGAGGATCTGCTCTCCCGCGATGAGAAGCGCATCACCGCGGCGGTGAATGAGCACATCAACTCCATCACCATTCCCGATTCCGTCGCTGACTAGGGAGGGGCTTTCCTCCTCGGGCATTGCTTGTAATGATACATTATCAATAATCGCTAATCGGTCTTGGAGGCCCTTTGTCTACTCACCCGTTCGCCGGCATCTATGCTGCATTGCTTACACCACTGACCCCCGATGGACGGCTGAATGCTCCGACAGCGCAGAAGCTTCTTTTGGAGTTGACTTCCCAGGGACTGGATGGAGCTTATGTCGCGGGAACTACGGGCGAGGGCATGCGTCTCTCCATGGAGACCCGCAAAGAGCTGGTCGAGACGGTGATGGAGATTCTGCCGGCAGGGAAGCGGATTTTCGTGCATGTGGGAACTCCGGATGTGCGCGATGCCATCAAGCTCGCCGAACATGCCGCCGCAAAAGGGGCGCATGCGATCAGTAGTCTGCCTCCCGCGTTGGACTCGCAGCAGGTGATGGCCTTCTATAAGGAGCTTGCACAGCACTCGCCGTTGCCGCTACTGGTCTATTACTTCCCCAAAGCTGCTCCGCTAGCCTTTCAGAAGCCGCAGGAGCTGTTGGAAATCTGCGATCTTCCGAATGTGCTCGGAGTCAAGTTCACGGACTTCAATATGTACCTGCTGAACTCGCTGGCGAAACGCGGCAAGTTGGTCTTCAACGGCTATGACGAGGCGTTGGCAGCAGGTCTGTTGATGGGAGCTCAGGGAGGTATCGGCACGACGTATAACCTGCTGGGCCCGGTGTACCTCGATATCTACCGCGCCGTGCAGCAAGGCGACTGGGAGACAGCACGCACCCTGCAATACGACGCGAATGCGGTGCTCGATATTCTCTTCCGTTATCCGTTCTTTCCCGCAGTGCGTGAGGCCGTCAAACACATGGGCATCGATTGCGGACCGATGGCCAGCGGCGAGGCCTTCACCTCGGAGGCACAACGCAAGGCGTTTATCGAGGACATGGACGTCAACCTGCCGAAAGGGATATTGCATCGCATCCAGTGGCCGGTCGCGAGCCGTTAGTTCTTAAAGGACTTCGAATGGGTGGGTGCCATGGCTGAAGCCCACGGCTCCCACCCACTATGAAGCGTTCAGCGTTCCGACGTAAAGGTCCCTAACGGCAGTCCCTTCCCGTTGTAGACGTAACAGTCAACGCCGCCATTCCAGGCATACCGAACATAACGAGGCGTGGCCACTGCTGCTGCTTTCACCACGATGGTCTCACCATCAATCGTCGCCTCTGCCGGAGAGAACTTGTGGTCTTCTCCCGCAACCTCGAATTCGGTGAGCGGATTCATCTCGCTGCGAAGGCCCGATGCGTGGGCAAACCACACCCGCATCGCTCCGCCTTCCTGCGTCGCCTGCATAAACGTCGGAGACTCACCCTCCACTTTCTCGCCGTAGACGGACTCACGCGCCACCAACGCCAGGCGGTGGGCTACGGTCTGTTTATCGGATGGATGTACATTGTCGTGATTGCCTACGTCGAGGGTAACGGCCATGCCAGTCTGCCCCAGCTCCAGAGTTCGACGCTGCGCATCACGCACCTGTCCCCAGCCTTCATGGACATGGCCGAAGTTCGAGATCTGCACATAGAGGAAAGGGAAAATTCCCTGGCCCCACTGACGTCGCCAGTCCTGAATCATGGCCGGGAAGACGCGCGCATAGTAAGGAGCACGCTCCGGTGCTGTATCCGTTTCACCCTGGTACCAGATCACCCCCTTGATCCCGAACTTGGTAAAGGGTGCGACCATGCCGTTGTAGAGCGTCGACGGAGTCCAACTGCCAGAGTGGTCGTAGGGCAGGCGGGCATGCGTCGGGACTTCCTTACCGGCTTCCTTCAGCGCTGCATCCTCGGCGGCGTACCGAGCTTTGAGCGTGTCGGCGCGGCCTTGATCGATTGCGATCCGCGCTGCGTCCGCGGCAACTGATGGAAGGTTCGCATAGGCGATACCCTCGCCGCTCATCCAGGCATGGGCCGGTGTGCCACCCCAGGTTGAATCGATTACACCAATGGGGACGTGCTCTTCCTGCATGAGCTCGCGGCTGAAGAAGTAACCCACGGCGGAGAAGTCCTTCGCTGTTTCCGGGGTGCACAACGTCCATGTATCTTGCGCATCGCTCTGAACCACGGCGGAGATGCGACGCCTTTCACGGAGAAGACGGATCTTCGGCTGCGTAGAGGACGCGATCTCCTTATCGCCATTCAGCAGTGGAGCTCCGGTGAAGCCCTTGAGGGGGAACTCCATATTCGACTGGCCGGAGGCAAACCATACATCTCCGATCAGCAGGTCTGTTCTTTTGACAGGGGCGCTGCTCTGTGAGCCTGTGACGGTCAGTTCATAAGGTCCGCCTGCTTCTTCGGGTCGTAGCCACAGTTCCCAGTTGCCGTCAGCGTTTGCTGCCGCCGTTGCCGTCTGTCCATGAAGAGTGACGGTAATGGACTCCTGTGCGGCGCCTGTTCCCCAGATGTGGATCGGGCGGCTGCGTTGCAATACAGCATGGTCAGAGAGCACGTTGGGGAGGCGAACCTCCGCAGCCGCGGAGAGACTGCCGATCGAGAGCAGCGCAAAGGAGAGTAAGGCGTTGCGATTCATTCAAAGCTCCACAAGAGTGTCGGATGGGGATCAAGACAGCAGGATAAGCATAAGCGGAGCGGCCAAATATCGGCCACAGATCAAAGCACTGAAAGCCGGGATGGAAAGGGGCGCTCTATAGTCCTTCAGTGAAAGGCGAATTTGTCGATACGCCCAGGCCACAAATGGCACCGGCTACTTCTCCATTCCCAAATAGACCGCGCACAGTAGACAATCTCTGTGTCGATCTATTGGCTATCGGAGGGTGGAGTATCGTGCAACGGACCAGCCGGCTGGGAATCCTATTCGCTGTGGCAAGCGTAGGCTTCCTCTTAGCGGGATTCCTCTTATTGGGGCTCCCTGGCCTCCATACGGTTTCAGCAGCCGGGACGACGCAAAAACAGGTTGGTTGGATCGCCTATAACGGCGGGAAAGACAATGCGCACTACTCTCCCCTGACACAGATCACGCCGGAGAACGTCTCGCAGTTGAAACAGGTGTGGCGCTTCGATGCCGGTGCCAGCGGCGGGCTGCAGACGAATCCCTTGGTGGTAGACGGTACGTTGTATGCCTACACTACCGCGCTTCAGGTGGTTGCTTTGAATGCTGCGACAGGAGAGAAGCAGTGGAGTTTCGACTCGGGCATTACGGCACCGCAGCCGAGTCGAGGATTTTCCTGGTGGAGCGACGGCCGAAAGAAGCGCCTCTACGCCTTCATCATGAATTATGTGTATGCCCTCAATCCGGAAGATGGGAAGCCTATTCCTTCCTTTGGGGAACAGGGACGAATCGATCTGCGGAAGGACCTGGGAGTGGAAGAATTCCAGGGGCTGCCGGTGGTGGCGACGGCTCCGGGAGTGATCTTCCACAACCTGTTGATCGTTGGTTTTCGTACCGCCGAGACAAAGCCTGCAGCGCGCGGCGATATCCGCGCCTATGACGTGAAGACAGGAAAGCTGCAGTGGAGCTTCCACACCATTCCTCATCCCGGTGAGTCCGGCTACGAGACCTGGCCTGCGGGAGCATGGCAGAAAGCCGGAGCCGCGAATAACTGGAGCGGCATGGCTCTCGATGAGAAGCGTGGCATCGTCTATGTGCCTACCGGGTCGGCAGCGTCAGACTTTTACGGAGCCGACCGCGCCGGTAAGAACCTGTACGCGAATACCCTGCTAGCGCTGGATGCGGCGACGGGCAAATTGCTGTGGCACTTCCAGGGTGTGCATCACGACATCTGGGACCGTGATTTTCCGTCGCCACCCACCCTGCTGACCGTTGTCCATGAGGGAAAGAAGATCGATGCCATCGCTCAGCCGACGAAGCAGGGCTTTCTGTTCGTACTGGACCGCGTGACCGGAAAGCCCGTCTTTCCTATTGAAGAACGCCGCTTCCCAACTTCTGACGTTGAAGGGGAGACCACCTCGCCGACGCAGCCGGTATCGACAATGCCCGCGCCGTATGCCCGGCAGGAACTGACGGAGTCGATCCTCAGCACACGCACACCCGCGGTGCACGAGCAGGTGTTGAAAGAGTTCCGTGCCATGAAGGGGGCCGGGCTTTTTGTTCCCATGAGCCTGAACAAGCAGACGATCGTCTTTCCAGGCTTCGACGGCGGGGCGGAGTGGGGCGGTTCTGCGGTCACTCCGGCAGGCGTGCTCATTCTGAACGCCAACGATATTCCCTGGACGGGAGGCCTGACCAAGGCCAAAGCCGACGCGAGTCCGGGCGAAACTGTCTATCAAAGCCAGTGCGCGTTCTGTCACGGCAAAGAACGGAAGGGAGATCCGCCGGAGTTTCCATCGCTGGTCGACATTGGCGGCCGCCTTTCTGAACGCGAGATCGAGCAGCGGATTCATGGCGGCTCCGGACGTATGCCATCGTTTCCAGGGCTTACGGGAGAGAGGCTTCGTGCACTGCTCGGATACCTGACCGGAACGGAAGATACGAAGTCCCCTGGAGCTGGGCGAGAGTTGGCCAGCAAGGGCGTGGATGAGGCGCCCTACCAGTTCACCGGCTACCGGAAGTTCCAGGACAAGGACGGCTATCCGGCGGTGCAGCCGCCATGGGGAACGCTGAATGCCATCGATCTGAACACGGGGAAGTATTTATGGCGGGTACCGCTCGGCGAGTATCCCGAGCTGGTAAAGCAGGGAATGCCGAATACAGGATCGGAAGGATATGGCGGCCCGGTGGTCACGGCCGGCGGCGTTGTCTTTATCGGGGCGACGATCTACGACCGGAAGTTGCGGGCCTTCGATGCCAGGACAGGCAAGCTGCTCTGGTCTGCGGAGCTGCCGTATGCCGGCACCGCGACTCCGGCAACCTACTCCGTGAACGGCAAACAGTATGTCGTGATTGCGGCGAGCGGCGCCCGTGACAAGTCGGGTCCTCAGGGTGCGGCGTACATTGCCTTTGCTTTGCCGTAGAGCATTTTCACTGTAAGCCCCCGCATCTATGGGCGTTTTCCGCAATGAAAATGCCGCTCCACGTCACTTTCGGAATGCCCAGCAACAGGGAAAAATGCTCTAAGCTGGTTGAGTTGGAAACAAGTTGTAAACGTTCTCTGGAGGAATTGATTTGAAACTCACCAAGATGGTTGTGTTCGGCATTAGCCTCGCACTGACGCCGTTGTTGCAGGCTCAGCATGCGGCGGCAGCAGCGCCAAAGCTAGCACCGCGTCCGCCGATGGGTTGGAACAGTTGGGATTCCTATGGCCTGCGAGTCAATGAACAGCAGTTTCGAGAAAACGTTTCCTCGCTGGTAAGCAAGCTCAAACCTGCCGGATACGACCATGCCGTCATCGACGAGGGCTGGTTCCTGAAGAACCCGGAATCGCGCCCGCATCCTGAGCTGCTGCAGTATGAGCTCGACGCCAACGGCCGCTATATCCCGGTGCCGGCACGGTTTCCCTCCTCTCTCGTCAACGGAAAGAACGTCGGCTTCACGCCCGTGGGCCGCTGGGTTCATAGCCAGGGCCTGAAGTTCGGAATCCATATTGTGCGCGGCATTCCTCGCGAGAGTGTGAAGCGGAACCTCCCCATCGAGGGCTCGAAGTTTACCGTGACCGATGCCGCCGACCAGACGGATGCCTGCCCATGGGATCCGACCAACTGGGGCGTGAAAGATACGCCCGCAGGCCAGGCCTGGTACGACGCTTTGCTGAAGCAGTACGCCTCATGGGGCGTCGATTTCCTGAAGGTCGACTGCATCTCCGATCATCCGTACAAGGTAAGTGAGATCAAGCAGATCAAGCTCGCCATTCAACATAGCGGACGCCCCATCGTCCTTAGTCTTTCGCCCGGACCGACAGCGGTGGAGCATGCCGAAGAGGTGATTTCCCTCTCACAGATGTGGCGCATTTCGGATGACATCTGGGATGTCTGGGAGACAACGGCAAAGTTTCCCCGCACCGTCAAAAGTCAGTTCGCTCTTGCGGCTCAGTGGAGCAAGTTCGCCGGGCCTGGCCACTGGCCCGATGCCGATATGCTGCCGGTGGGAGAGCTGCGTCCATCCCCGGATGTCGGCCCCGGTCCGCGTCACACCCGCCTCACTCCAACTGAGCAGAGAACACAGCTGAGTCTCTGGGCCTTTGCGCGCAGCCCGTTGATTGTCGGTGCGAACCTTACGCTGCTCGATGACGCGACGGTGAATCTTCTGACCAATAAGGAGATTCTCCGCATTGATCAAACGGCGACAGCAAGCAGGCAGGTGCTGCATGAAGGTGACACGATCGTTTGGACCGCAGACCTTCCCGGTGGGCAATATGCGGTGGGAGTCTTCAATGTTGGTGATTCACCCGCATCCTTCCAGCGAGAGCTGACCGCCCTGCAGTTACCCGCAGGCAAGTTCCATCTGCGGAACGCCTGGCAGGGAAGCGAAGAGCTCGGAGCCTCAAAGATCGATGTAAAGCTCGACCCGCACTCTACGGCGGTCTTTGTACTGCAGAGGAACTGAAACGTCACCTTTGTTGCTTATAAGGAAGCCGGACCGCGAGAGAAATTGCTCGCGGTCCGGGCTTTGTCTTTGATTTACAGGTCTCCACGCGTTGTAAGGCATTGCTCAAACGAGAGGATAGGGTTATTGTGATGCAGGCGGGCGAATCGTCGAGCAGGGACGCCAGACGGCCTGGCGCAAAGTGCGGATCTCTCCCCGCACACGTGCAAGGTCGCCAAACCGAACCCGTGCTCCACCCGTCGATGAGGGCGGTGCTGGTATGAGCAGTCCCCGGATCGCGGTTCTCGATAGTGGCATCAACCCATTACATTCTCATGTCGGTCGTTTAGCAGCAGGTGTGAATCTGACTGCCGAAGGTAAAGTTGAGGACACCCTCGACCACCTGGGGTATGGAACCGCCGTGGCGGCGCTTATTCATGCATTGGCTCCCGAAGCAACGATTGTGCCAGTGCGGATCTTTGATAAAACTCTATCGACCACGTTGCCATCGCTTGTGCGTGCTCTGGAATGGTGTGCAGCCAACTCGATCCAGATCATCAATCTAAGCCTGGGCACAACCGAGGAAAATCACCGGGAACCTTTCGTGAATGCCGTTGCGCACATCGCCGCTGCCGGTGCTGTGCTGGTGGCACCCTACGCGATGGAGGAGAGGCTTCTGCTGCCGGGTACCCTTCCAGGTGTGGTCGGCGTTGTCGCCGATACCGCCTGCAGCGGCACAGCATGTACGGTAAAGCAGATGGGTACCAAGGTCGTCTTCGGCGCACAGCCCTGCGCTCGCGAAATTCCGGGGGCTTCTCGAGAGTGGAACCTCAATGGCGTCAGCTTCTCAGTAGCGCGTGTCTCGGCCTATCTCGCACGCGTCTGGCCCAGTCGAAGAGCCGGCGAACCCGTAGAACAGAGCATATTTTTCGGCGCGGCCACTCAAAATACCAGACCGCAGCGTCCTGACGAACGCAGATAGAACGTGGACGGCGGTACCTGAAGGTGTTTCCTGTACCGGCCGCAACTGGTATGTCTAAACTCCTCTGGCTCAAAATGGAGACCAGACCATACAATTTCTGAATGAGATCGTCGGCCCCAAAGCTTGCAGATATTGCCAAGGCTGCAGGTGTCTCGATTGCTGCTGTTTCCATCGCCCTTAATAAGACCGGCTCACCGCGCGTAAGCGCGCAACTGCGCGAGCGCATTATTCAGATCGCTCGCGAGATGGGCTATAAGCCCAATGAGCTGGCGAGGGCGCTTGCCGAAAAGCGGACCAGGCTGCTTGGGTTGGTTGTGCCCATGCGCGACCCCATCTTCTTTAATCAGTTCATCGCGCAGGCGCTCTCCGGCATTCAGAGCGCTCTCATGCGCCGGGGTTATAACCTGCTGATCTTTTCGCCGACCGGCAAACCGGGGCGGGAGACTCGCGATCAGATGCTGGAGAGCCGCTTTACGGACGGCATTATCTTCATCAACACCCGTTCCTGTACGTCTCAGGATGTGAACAAGACCATCGATGAGCTGCAGCGGGCTCAGGTCAAGTTCTCGATGATCAACTCCTATTACGGCAAGGCGCCCATCAACTATGTCGGTGTGGATGATGCCGCCATTGGCCAGGCCGCTGCCGAATATCTCGCGGAGCACGGACACCGGCAGGTTGCTTTCTTCAGCGGATCGGCAACGTTGCCCGGGCATCAACGGCTGGTCGCCGGCCTGCGTAAGGGGCTTGCGGGCTATGGGCTCGACCTGCCGCAGGAGAGGATCGGTTGCACCGGTTACGAACGGGCTGAGGGAATCCGCATTCTGGATACCTGGTTCGCCACCAAACGCAAACGACCCACGGCCATCTTTACCGCCGATGACCAGCTTCTGTTGGACTTCTATGACTACGCGGAGATGCGCGGCATCTCGATTCCCGGCGATATTGCCGTGTTGAACCGCGGCAATACCGGTTCAAGCGACCATCTTCGTCCACGTCCGACGACGTTCACCATCCCGACCTTCCGCATGGGCGAGCTGGCGGCGGATCTTCTGATCGACACGATCGAAAATGCCGGCGTTCTGCCGCAGAGAGTCTTTCTTCCCTACGAACTCATCCCAGGCAGCACCGCCTGAGGCGCATCGGGTTATTCCCGAGAGCTTCTCTTTAACCCGGGCGGAGGCAGCCGGGCAAGGTGAACGAAATACTTGACAACAGTTCCTCCGAGAAATTAAACGGTTAACCTTACCCTCTCGGAGGTTTTTCGTGAAGCGTATCGTCCTGCTTGCCTTGACCCTGTTCCTTTCCTGCCGCTTTGTACATGCCACAACAAAGATTGATCTGGATGGCGCCGGCTGGAGCTTCCGCACCACGCTGGAGGAACAGTGGAAGCCGGTAAGCGTACCGCACTCCTGGTTGGTTGACGAAGGACACGAGAAGTACATCGGTCACGCCATGTATCACCGCGACTTCGAGATGCCGACGGTACCCGCGGGAAAGATCGTGCGGCTGCACTTCGATGCGGTCTACGATGTCGCCCAGGTCTGGGTGAATGGCAAACTCGCGGGCACGCATGAGGGTGGCTACACCGCCTTCGACCTGGACATCACGCTCCTGGTGCATCCGGGCAAGAACTTCGTCGTCGTGGATGTCGATAACACGCCTACGTTTACTTCGATTCCGGCGCTGGCAACCGGCCATCCATCGACGGACAAGTTCACGCCGGATGGCGTAGGCAAGGCAACGATCGTGGGCTGGCTGCCGTACGGCGGCATCGTTCGTCCGGTTCCCATCGAGATCGGTGACCAGGTGTACTTCCGCAACGTGAAGGTCGACGCCGATCCCGATTTGAAGACAGGTGTCGCGACCATCACCGTCCGGGCAACCCTGCACAATGCCGGAGAGCGGCCAGCATCTGCAACCGTCAAAGGAGAAGTGGCCGGCTTGACTGCAGGCTTCCGCTCTGTGAACGTGCCTGCCAATGGCGATGCCAGTGTCACCTGGAAGGGAACGCTCAGCAGCGCTCATCTGTGGAGCGTGCGCGATCCATTCCTCTATGACGCGAAGCTGCAAGTGGCCGACGATGAGTTTACCGCGCATGTCGGCGTCCGCAAGGTCCAGGTCAGCGGGACACGCCTGTTGTTGAACGGAAACCCGGTGCACCTGAACGGAGCTAACCGTGTCTCGGAGGACATGAAGGAAGGTCTTCGCGAATCGGATGCGATTGTGGAGCGCGACCTGAGCGATATGCTGGCGGACAACATGCGCATGATGCGTATCGCGCACTATCCGCAGACACAAGCCGTGCTCGACTTTGCGGACCGTCACGGCATGCTGTTGATCCCCGAAGCAGGGAACTGGAACTTCAGCGCCTGGCAGATGGCCGATACGGGCATCCGCGCACGCTGGAAGCAGCAGATGCAGGAGATGATGGAGCAGGACTGGAACCACCCCTCGGTCATCGCCTGGAGCGTCGGTAACGAGTATGAGTCATACACGCAGGAAGGGCGCGACTGGACCCGTGATATGCGCGCCTTCACGCTCGGCCTGGATGCAACACGCTTGATCACCTTCGCTTCGCGCTACACCGGCGATGCCGCGGTGAAGACCGGCGCGGATGAGGCGAGCCAGTACTGCGACTTTATCTCCATCAATGTCTATGGCGACTATGCCAGGCGCTTCGACCGTGCCCATGAGCTCTTCCCGGACAAGCCCATCTTCGTGACGGAGTTCGGCAAGATGGGCGAGCCCGGTCTCCACGATCCGCAGCGCATTGCGGATATCACTGAGGCGATGACGGCTGTGAAGCAGCGGCCCTACATGATCGGCGCCTCGCTGTGGACCTGGAACGACTACCGGTCGTTTTTCCGCGGCACACCGGCTGATGGCATTCGCCGCTGGGGTGTGGTGAATACTGAGCGGGAACGGCGCGATAGCTGGAAGGTCGTGCAAAAGCTCTTCGAGACAGAACTGCCGTAAGAACAGCCCATGCACCGGGTGCCCCATATCCCCTCGGGGACATGGGCCCGGCGTTTGTTACCTGTTCATCCTGATATCGTGATCCCATGCTTGGACTACGTACTCGAAGGATGAAGGTAGTCGTCACGATCGTTGTTGTAGCGTTTTGTGTCGGACTTGCGCTCTACTGGCACAGTCTTTTCGTGTTCTATCCAGAGCATGCTGTTACAGCCTTTATGGGAGCCCGGGAACATCGGACTGTAGCGAAAAGGCATTCGGAGCATGACTGGTATGTGGAAGTAGAGATTCCATCCAGTCGAGGGGATGCTTTACTTCGACAACACCCATTTCGGCAAGGTTATGATCCCCGTACGCCACTGCCGAAGGTTCCAAGTCCCGACATCAAGGCCTGCACGGAGTGTTGGTCCTATTATGAAGGCCAAGGCCACGGAGTGTACGGATATGTATTGGGCGTTCTCAGTTCAGATAAGAAAACCCTTCAGCTGTATGAGAACTTTGGCGACTGACGCAGGTTATGAGCAAAGTCGCCATACACCCAGAGTTTCAGAGGCGGAATACTTTGTGAGTGGTGTCGCTTAGCATCTGGCGTCGACCGAAGCTCGAATCGTCTTTTGTTTGTCATTTCGTAGCGCAGCGGAGAAATCCGCTTTTCTACCTATGTTGTATCGAGCAGGGAATGTGGACTCGAGACGAGGCGAAGTGCCGGGGACAGTAAAGACGGGCCCACGTCCCTAAGGGGACATGGGGCACCCGGTGCAGGGGGTTATTGGGATTTCTCAACATCCTTTACTGCGCATCGCCCGCAACAAGCGCTTCTCCTACAACTGGCACCTGCATCTCACCCCGAGGCTTCGCACGGAAGGCCGACCATAAGAGAACAATTGCGATCGGATGCATCAGGCCCATCGCAATAAACACCGGGCGATACCCACCATGCGTCAGGCAATAAGCGATGATCTCGCTCGAAAGCATGCCACCAAAGGCGCTGCCTGCGGCGATCAATCCTGCAGCGCGTCCCAGCTGCTGCGGTGAGAAGACCTCCAGCAGCGTCGAGGTAAGGTTCGTGAGCCACGACATATGCGCCATGGCAACGACCGAGGCAAACAGCATCGTCATGCCGATCCCTGGGCTCAGATAGGCGAGAGGGCTCACCAGTACAGCGAATGCCGAGAAGAGCATGGTGCGACGATAGGCGACTCCTGGGTCGAGACCACGGCGGATGAACACGCCGGAGAGTGATCCGCCGACGATGGTGCCGATACCGCCCGCCAGATAGACCATCCAACCGAAGTGAGCCATCTGGCTCGCAGTGAGATGGCGATCGCTCAGCAGGTATTTGGGAAACCAGAAGAGATAGAAGTACCAGACCGGATCGGTCATGCCGCGAGCGATCAGAAGCTGCCACATCTGCGGCTGCGCGATGACATCGCGAAAGACGTTCGTTGCGACTGGAGTCGCAGTCTCACTACGCGGCTGATCACGATAGATCCACAGCCAAAGAGGAACCCACAGCAGCCCCATGGCTCCATCGATTAGAAAGATACTGCGCCAGGGAAGATGCGTGGTGATGGCCAGGATGGCAGGGATGGCGATGATCGCTCCCATCGTCGCGCCGGCCGTATAGATGCCCACCGCAAGACTGCGCCGTGCCTTATCCAGAACCTCGCCCACAGCTTTAGGTGCAGCCACCCACAATCCCGGCTCTCCCAGTCCAAGGCAGAAGCGTGCGATTCCCAGCAGAAGAACGGAGGACGCAAAGGCTGTCGCCGCTTCCGCTGCCGACCAGAAGGCTACGAATAACGCCATCGAACGGCGAGTGCCGAGAGCATCGCAGACAAACCCTGAAAGCGCGTAGGCGAACGCCGAGGCCAGAAGGAAGAGGCTGACCACATGCCCGTAGCCGACATCGGAGAGGCGTAGCTCCGCCTGCATCCGTGGAGCTACGACCGAAAGACTTTGGCGGTCAAAGTAGTTCAGAACCGCTACCACGAAGAGCAGGGCAACGATACTCCACGGATTCGCGCGTTTGGTCATATCGCCTCAGAAGCAGGACACGTTGAAGATTGCAGGCGGAGCTTCTCCATGTTCCAGAACATCGATACGCAGGCCTGAAGTGGTGACTGCCGCCGGCAGCTCCAGAGTCCACTGTGTCTGGTGATTCTCGGTTACCTCTGCCAACCTTACACCCTCAGCCGTGGAGACACGGAAGGCGCGGATGCATCCCGGCATGATTCGCTCCGGATGCGTCATCAGTACCGATTCCATGGGATGATCGAAGTCAGTGTCGAAGGTGATGGAGACCTTTCGTACTTCAATCTGCTCTTCCCAGAGCAGTGTCAGTGCCGGTGCGTTGTCGTCCATGGCCGGAGCCCAAGCATTGGTTCCACGCCATGGCCGGTTGAGGCCGTTGGTCACGTTTGCCGGCCGATAGAGCGCGAGGGGCTGATGGAACTTCACCGCCAGGTTGCGAGCCTTCGGCCGGCGTTCCGGCAGCCAGAAGGCAAAGGTGTCCACACCGGAGCCCTCAGGCGGAGTCTGCACCAGGCTCTTGGCCACAGCAGCATTCATCTTCTGCGAGACGGTGAGGACGCCCGGCATCTGTGCCGTACTGAGATGAAGGCGAACACCGGGCTGCACCGGAACCATGACGAAGTAATGCGCCGCGGCCGAAAGTTGTGCCCTGAAGTCGAGCGGAATCTCTACACAGCGGCCGGCTTCTACCGGAACGTCAAGTGTAGCTACAAGCACATCCGGAGTGGTGTTTCCGCAATGCGCTGAGGTCCATAGCTCCGCACGCAGTGTCATTGAACGCGCTACGTCAGCATAGAGCGACAGCGCTGGGCTCGGACCATCCTGGAATGGAACCAGAAGAGCATAGGAGCGTTCTTCCGCAAGCTCACCGCAGGATGGCAGCTCCTGCAATAGAAGTTCACTGGAAGCCGAGACCACAGCCTGGCGGGAGAGATCGTCCTCTGCCTGAAAGGCGATGCCGGGAATATGCTGTCCTGCCGCGAGCAGATCCTGCTGCAGCCGATGCATACGGGCAGGTTCAAGCAGGTCGCGCGGCTGCAGGCCCTCTTCTGTGCAGAGGACGGCGGCCATGCCGACGGCCTGTCCGTTGCTGGCGCAGGTTGCCATCACGCGCGTGGAACCGAATGCAATATGCGTCGTGCTGATCAGCCGGCCGGTCAACAGCAGGTTAGGAACATTGCGGCTGTACATGCTACGGAAGGGAATCTGGTAGACACCCTTGGCGTGATACTGCGTGCATCCGGGCTTTGCGCTGAAGACTCCGTCAGAAGGATGCAGGTCGATCGCCCACCCGCCAAACGAGACGGCATCGGGAAAGGTCTTCTGCTGCACGACATCGTTTTGCGTCAGGATGACATCGCCGATAAAGCGGCGGCTTTCGCGTTTGCCGGGAATGGTTCCCATCCACTCCAGCGTGAGATTCTCCGCATCCGGAAACTCGCCGGAGTTCTTGATGTAGTTCCATACACCGTACGCTACAGCCCACAGCTCCCATTTGATCTCTTCCGTCTGGCCGACTGTGTCCAGGGCTCCGCCGTATTCCAACCACCACAGACGGCAGCCGCTGTCGGAGACGCGGATATCGCGGAAGCGTGGAATACGTGTGATGTCCTGTAGCGCAAAGGCCGGCGGCACATACTTCACCGGCTGCCCGGTATCGCGGCTGTAGAAGTAGAGCGAGTGTCCAAGCAGTGTGTGCTCTTCCGTCTCCGGAGCCATGCCTTCGTTGAACTCTGAACGGGCTTCAGCGCCCATGCGGAACTCGGCGCCGGCGAGAAAGCCCAGAATGCCATCGCCGGAAGCATCGACGAAGAGCGGTGCCTCCAGTGTGTAAGCCGTCTGGTTCTGGCTGTTATAACCGCGTACGCGCGCGATGGCGCCGCCCTCCATATCGAGCTCATGGATGGCTGTATTCAACAGCAGGGTGATCTTCGGTTCGCGCTTAACGGTTTCAAGCAGGATGGAATCGAAGAGGATCGGGTTCCCCTCGGGATTGCGCCACATGTTCTCCACGAGCAACTCGTCAATGACGCCTCCCTCACGGGCCCAGCGATTGTTATTGCCCATGTGTGAGGTCGCACCCAGCACCCACAGCCGTACTTCGCTTGAGGCATTGCCGCCGAGGACAGGGCGATCCTGCACCAGCAGAACATTGATTCCCTTGCGTGCCGCGGTAACAGCGCAGCAGACGCCGGAGAGGCCGCCGCCAACGACGACCAGATCGCCACGTTCTTCCACGTGCGTAAGACTTCTCACCACTTCACCCTGCCCTCGTCGGATTGAATCTTGCCTGAGAAACACTATAGGTTAATCGTTTAAGTTGTCTAGAGCATTTTCCTGCTGCTGGGTATCCCGCAAGCGGAGTACAGCGACCTTTCATTGCGGGAAACGCCCATAGATGTGGAAGCCTTACACTACGCCCACAGGGAAGGTGCTCTAGCGACTCTTGCGGTAGCCGGCCAGGGCCTGTTCCACAATGGGCGCCAGCAGCGCATAGCCGGCAGACTTAGGATGTACGCCATCTACGGTCAGCTCCGCCCGCATCAGGCCGTTGGCGTCAGCAAGCGGCGCGTTGAAACGAAGCAGTTCCCAATGCTTTTCCCGGCACATGGCGGCCAGCAGATCGTTCAGTTGCCGAATCCGCGCGACTGTCCGAAGGCCGGTCAGTGGGCGCACGCAGTCGCAGACGGGAGTCATCTCTGCAACGTAGACGCGGATACCGTGTGACGCCGCTAACTCCCCCATTGTGAGGAAGTTATCCCTGATGTCTTCCGGCGAAAAACCAAGGCGCATGTCGTTGCCGCCGCCTTCGAGCACGATCGCCTTGGGATGCAGATTGAGTGCATCGTGCCGCTCGCGCAGCAGCATCTGCTGTGTCGTCTGGCCTCCAATGCCGCGATTGATCCAGCCGGGATAGGCGAACCAGGTTCCTTCCCGCGAGCCCCAGTAATCGAGGATGGAGTCGCCCAGAAAGACGACCTCTGCGGAGAGTTGTTCATTGGCCTGACGATAGCGTGCTGCCTGTGCAAAATCCGCTTCGGCGGAGTTTGACGGCGCCGGCGGTGAAGTTTGCGCGATGCAGGCTGTGCCCAGTAGCAGACAGAACAGAGATAGACGGCGCACGAAAGGGACCCCTCTCAAACGGAACAAAATGAATCTTGCCTGAAGATTAAACGGTTGACAAGGTTTCTCTGGCGA
>JABFXN010000108.1 GCA_013361705.1 Acidobacteriaceae bacterium | reverse complement strand
AAGACAGTAGGGCTGGCCTGCGCCAGTACGCAGCCAGTGCACACCAAAGAACATGCGGTAAGGAAAGTGATTCGTCTCATGAGCCTTTTGAGTATCCCATGAACAATTGTCGATATAAAAAATGCAAATTGTCGACAAATAATTATTGCTTTGTGACTAAACGCCGGGTTACCGTGCGTCTATGCTGCACACTTCAACGGAAATCGATCACTTTTAGTGTTTATTTCGCTGAGCCGGATGATATCGATCACCGGGATGCGCGGCTTATCTATGGGGGTCGAATGCAACTACTGAATCGCATGAAGCTGATCTTCCTGGCGCTGTGCTGCAGCCTGGCCGGTGCTACTGCTCTTGCGCAGTCTTCCTCAGGTGCAATCGGAGGTACGGTGACCGATGCATCAGGCGCCGTCATTCCGAACGCCTCAGTGACTGCCATCAACCGCGACACCAACGTCTCCACCAAATCGACCACGAACCAGGAAGGCGTTTACTCGATCCGCTTTCTGCAGATCGGTTCGTACCAGGTCGTTGTCGAAGCACAGGGTTTTAATCGCTACCAGGTTGGGCCTTTCACCTTGGAAACCAATCAGCAGCTCAAGGTGGATGGCCGTCTGACCGTCGGAGATACCCTGCAGGTGCAGGTGACGACCGAGGTTCCGCTGTTGAACGCGGAGAACGGGACTATCAACGCTGTTGTGGACGCCACCACGGTCGACAACATTCCGGTCAACGGACGTAACTTTACCCAGTTGACGCAGTTCATGCCCGGCATCGCGCTGACTAACCAGAACCAGTGGAATGGTGCCACCGGCAGCCCGAACAACTCCGGTGTGCGTCAGCAGAGTGTCGCTACAGCGCCGAGCATCAACGGCAATCGCATGATCACCAACAACTACACGCTGGACGGAATTCAGTTCTTCGACAGCGGCGCCAACTTCTCTAATGCCTTCGGCCTGCCCGGCTACAACCCGAGCCCTGACGCCATTCAACAGGTCACCGTAGTGAGCACCAGCCCCGCGGCCGAGTTCGGCTTCGGTACCGGCGGCCAGATCCTGACCGTGCTGAAGAGCGGCAGCAATCGCTTCCACGGTAGCGTCTATGACTACCTGCAGAACTGGAATCAGGACGCCAACACCTGGAGCAACAAGCGCGTCACTCCCGGCACCACACCGACGGCTCGTACGAAGTACACCCAGCAGACCTTCGGCGCGTCTCTTGGCGGACACATCGTGCGCGACCGGCTGTTCTTCTTTGGCGACTATGCCGGATATCGCAAGCCCAGCTCTTCGATTCCGATCTACAGCGTGGCTCCGGCCGCCTTCAGGACCGGTGATTTCTCTTCACTGCTCGGCACCTCCTACGGCCAGCTCTACGACTCGCAGAACAACTACGCGGCGTTTACCAATAACAAGCTGCCGATCAACAATCCCGTAGCGGCCTATCTCTTTGCCCATCCTGAGCTGTATCCACTGCCGAACCGTGCCTCTACGGCTCCAGACGGTGTTTATCAGAACTACACCGGAACTGCGATCAAGTCGTTGGATCGCAATGATCAGGGCGACCTGAAGGTCGATTACAAGATCAGCGAGAAGGATGCCGTCTTCGCCCGCGTCTCGTACGGACGCGCACGCTCGGGAAGCAATAACCAGGGCATGGGCGTAGTGTTTCCGCTGATCTCGGAGTTCCCGTTCGCCAGCTATGCGGCTGCCTACACGCACACCTTCTCACCTGCAATCGTGAATGAGTTCCGCGGTGGCTTCACGCGGATGGCCTACAACAGCTACAACATCGACTACACCGGCGTCTTCGGCACGAAAGGCGACAGCCTGGTCGGCATCGCGACCTCATTCGTACAGGCCATCCCCGGTTTCACGCAGCAGTCGTTCACCGGCACACAGTCGGCATCGAGCCCAACAACCTCTTTGGGAACAACCGGCAGCGGACGCCTCGCCCTGAATAACAACTACGAGTACGATGACACACTCTCTATCCAGCACGGCCGGCATCTATTCAAAGCGGGCCTGCAGTGGGTGTGGTATCAGAACAACTTCCAGGCGAACCCGGCCGGAGCGTTAGGCAACTTCAACTACAACGGCCTTTACACGGGCAATCCCCGAGTCGGCAAGCCGATCGGATATGACTATGCCGACTTCGTGCTGGGCTACAGCTCAGGCTCGTCGATCAGCGTCGGCAGCCTTGGACGCCGCGGCGGACGCCAGTGGCGCTCGGCCTACTTCTTCCAGGATGACTGGCGCATCACCGACAAGCTGACCTTGAATCTTGGGCTGCGGTATGAGTACGACACACCGTTCCATGAGGTGCAGAACCGCATGGCGAAGGTAGACATCGCCACCGGTCAACTACGCCTTGCAGGACAGAACGGAAACAACCAGGCTCTCTATAACCCCTTCTACGGGCAGTTCGATCCGCGCTTCGGCTTTGCCTGGCAGGTCAACAACCGCACCGTCGTACGCGGCGGATTTGCGAGCACTACCTTCATGGACTTCAACCAGTTCGTGAATCACCTCACCAACCGCCCCTTCGTCAATACTGCTGCCGCAACGGCAACTGTCCCGACAACGACCTCGGGAGGCACCGTCGTCAATCCCGCGAGCGGCTTTGCGAATGCTTCGGCGGTCAACACGGCCACCAACTACAACACCTGGCGTGACGACCTACGGCCCTCATTCGTGCCGTCGTTCGACCTCGCCGTGGAGTATCAGATCAGCAACACGCAAACCGTCATGTTTGCCTATGTCGGCAACATCGGAAACCGCCTGCTGAATCTGCGCAACATCAACCAGTTGAAGCAGACCAACACGGGCACGACCACGGAAGTAGCTCCTTACTTCTCGCTTGCCGGACAGACCGGCACGGTCACGCTGTTCGATCACGAGGGCATGCAGAACTACAATGCCGCCGAGGCGATCTATCGTAAGCGCGCCAGCCGCGGCGTTACCTTCACCCTGAACTACACCTACTCAAAGAACCTGACGAATGCGCAGGGATATGCCGCACCGTCGAATATCTCGGGCGGCGCAAACTATCCGCAGAATGCCTATGACCTGCGGGCCGAATACGGTCCGGCAGGATTCGACATCCGGAACAACCTGACCTCTACCTGGGTCGTCGAAATGCCCTTCGGCCGCGGACAACACTTCGGCCGCAACATGAACCGTCTGCTGGATCTGGCCGTAGGCGGATGGAAGGTCGCGGGCAACGCCACGCTTTACTCCGGCTTCCCGATCACGGTTCAGGCAAACAACATGGCAGGCACGAACCAGTCCACCGGCCGCGCCAACCACGACCGTGCACTGAAGCGGACGACTGCCCGCTTCCTTCCTCCGAACACCGGCGCCGGCTTCTACGGCTGGTGGGGCAACGATCCCTCGGCAACGCCCTGCACCACACCGGGTGTTGATAACGGTGTCTGCGCCTATGGTGTTCCTGCACTGGGAACGTACGGCAATGCGGGGATTGGATCGGAGCGCTCGCCCGGCTTCCGTGGAATCGATGCGGCTGGGTTCAAGACCTTCCCAATCTACGAGACGCACGAGCTGCAGTTCCGTGTCGACGCGTATAACGTCGGCAATATCTCCAGCTACAACAATCCGGGCCGCAGTGCTTCTTCACCGGCATCCTTCGGTTTCATCCAGAGCACCCGGTCGCAGCAGCGGCAGATTCAATTCGCATTGAAATACCGCTTCTAAAACCAGAGGTGGTCTCCTAAGGCGGCTGCGAAAGCAGCCGCCTTTTTTTTGCTATTTAACCTCGGTTGCGGTCAGCTCCAGTTGCATGGTGCGCTTCGAGGCGGCATCGTCAGACGAGAAGAGTGTGATCGGCTTGCCGAGGGGAGCAAAGACTGGAGAGCTCCAGGAATTCTGCCGGACTACTCTCGGGAAAACGCTGTTTTCAGAATTAGCGCTGGTATCGATGCTTGTGATTTCGGCCTTGATGAAACAGTAGAGCTTCCCATCTTCCACGCGGTCTCCCCGGATGTCGATATTCACGCCGACGTCGATGTAGGTGTATTGCATTGGTATCGAACCCTCCTTATAGACGCCCGAGGGAATGGGTACTTTGCTGCCGGTGCGAATCGAGGACGTTCCTGCCGTCTCCTTCGAAAGACCGGCGAGATACATGCTGTACTCACGGCTGTTGATCACCTTTCCACCTTCTAGTTCTTTCACGACAAACTTCAAGAGATGACGCGCCGATGGCGCGGATGAAGCCGCCTCTTTGGCTTCCGTCTCCTGCGCGTAAGCGGCGCCGGAGAGCATAAGAATAATGGCGAGAAGAAGGGTGCAAGATTTGAGTCGGCGAATCATCGGGGCTCCTCGGGTAATGGTGCAATGTGAATTTCAGCAATCTCGATCGGCTCTTCCTGCCGTTGTTTAAGATCGGCGGCGGCCTCGGCCACACGTGGATCGGACAAGGCAGCAGCGTAGCTGTGCTGCTCCGTATCTTCTACAGACGAAGGAAAGACATCGAGCTTGGGAAGCTTCTCTTCGACAGGCGTAGCGATAACAGCCTCAGCGGCGGGACGGTCTTTCCGCGCATGGCGGGAAAGCACCGATGGTGACGGCAACGGCTTCGTCGGCAAAGACACAGGAGTGCCTGCCGCTGGCGATTGCACGATTGCGACAACGGGCTTCTGCTCCAGCGGCTTCGGCGGCCGCATCGTCCAGATCGCAAGACTCGCGGCACAGGCCGCAGCCGCTCCGACTGCCCAACCCCACCAAGAGCGACGGCGCCGTTGTGACACAATGCGATGCAGGATACGCTCTTCGAACCCATGAAGAGGCTCGATGTTCGCTTCGCGGCGAAGCAGATCGTCCAGATCTTCCATCATGCCCTCCTCCTTTCCAATCGCTTCCTAAGCTCTTCCCTGGCCCGCTGCGCACGTGTTCTTACTGTGCCTTCGGGAACCCCGAGCATCACGGCAACCTCGCGCGAGGTCAGCCCCTCAATCGCTGTCAGCAACAGAGGCTGCCGGAGTTCTTCCGGCAAGCCATCGATCAGGCGATGCAGCCGTTGCTGCTCACTCCATCCGGTGGCGAGATCCTCCTGAGATGGGGTTCCTGTGGGAAAGTCCTCATGCTCGGCAAAAGCTCGCGTATCTTTGCGCGGCAGCCGGTCAAGAGCCGACCGATACGCCGCCCGCGCCAGATATGCACGTGCATCCTGCGGATTGGGCTGTGCGCGATAAGCCTTGAGAAAGACATCCTGAACTGCGTCTTCCGCGTCCTGCTGATTTCTCACCACAGCATAGGCGACGCGATACAGCAGCCGCGCATGCTCCTGGACAAGCCCGGCGAAGACGGCATCCCACTCGTTCTTGCGCACCAGACCCAAGTCGGCAATAAGTTCGCGATGCATTCCGAGTTGCAGAGCAGGCGAACCCATCCGTTTGTCCCTTCTACAAGTAATAGACCGTGAAGGAGAAGAAGTGTTCGGATTATTTCACCCCACATAAACAGAAAGGCCGCCCTGTCGGGCGGCCTTCGTGTCTTGCCTTGTGCAGAAGGGCTTACTCAGCCTCAACCGTCTCCGGCTCTTCCGCAGGAGCGGCGCTGGAGATAACGTCTTCCGGCTTGTCGCTCTTGATGACGACCTTGACGTGGGCCGAAACCTCACGGTGCAGCTTGATCGGCACGTGGAACTCGCCGATGGTCTTCAGCGGCTCGTCCAGAGCGATCTTGCGGCGGTCAACGGTGAAGCCCTGCGCTTCGAGAGCTTGTGCAATGTCAGAGGAGGTAACCGAACCGAAGAGGTGGTCACCCTCGCCAACCTTGCGCTCGAAGACGAGCTCGGCGTTGTTGAGGCTGGTTGCCTGCGTCTCGGCATCGCCCTTCTCACGCGCGGACTTGCGCAGAGCGGAGCCCTTCATCTGCTCGATGACGGCCTTGTTGGCCGCAGTCGCTTCGATGGCGAGCTTCTGCGGCAGCAGATAGTTACGGCCATAGCCGTCGGCAACCTTCACGACGTCGCCACGGTGGCCGAGCTTGAGGATATCTTCCTTCAGAATGACTTCCATTTGAATCTCTCCTGATCTCTTTGCTTAGTAGCGAGCCGCGAACGGCAGCAGGGCGATGTTACGAGCCTGCTTGATGGCCGCGCTGAGCTTGCGCTGGTGGGTGGTGCACACGCCCGTCAGGCGGCGGGGAACGATCTTGCCGCGCTCGGCGACGAAGCCCTGCAGCAGACGCACATCGCGGTAGCTGATGGCATCAATCTTCTCGGTGCAGAACTTGCAGACCTTCTTGCGGCGGAAGAACTTGCGGCCGCCAGGGCCACCCGGTCCACCAGGACCGCCGGGGCCGCCAGGACGTGGGCCACGAGGGCCGGAGGGACGTTCGGAAGAACGTTCGGAGGGAGCTGCTGCTGCTGTTGTCGTAATCTCGTCAGCCATTGCTGATTATCCTTTCGATGGTTATGGCGGCTTGTCACCCCAGGTCTGCGAGGAGACCTCCGGACCGGCTATGCCGGGAAGCGATCAGGACGCATTCTTCGTCGGTAGTACTCAAAAAACTGGCTTAGGCGGTAGCAGCCTCAGGCTCAGCAGCAACGGGAGGAGCAACAGGAGCAGCAACTGCAGCCGGAGCCTCAGGGCTCTGCGCCGAGCGCTTGACCTTGGTGTCGCGGATCGCCTTGATCTTGGCGAGGCGCTTGTCTTCCTCGTCCGTGCGGACGGTGATGAACTTGATGACCTGCTCGGTAACGCGGAGACGGCGCTCCAGCTCGGCGATCAGCTTTCCGTCAGCGGCGACGTTCATCAGGATGTACAGGCCATCCTGG
>JABFXN010000072.1 GCA_013361705.1 Acidobacteriaceae bacterium | reverse complement strand
CTTCGCCATCGCATGATGCAACTCTGCGTTGTTTTATTTGGGGCGGTCCTGCTGATGGCTGCCGCAGATGATACCGGTACACGCTTCAATAAGATTGGCCACGCCATGATGTGCGCCTGCGGTTGCGGCCAGATTTTGCTGGAGTGCAATCACGTCGGCTGCCCGGACTCGGACCGCATGATCGGCGAGTTGCGGACCCAGGTTGCGAGCGGCGGCGATGACACCTCGATCTTCAACTGGTTCGCCGCGAAGTACGGTCCAACAATTCTTGCTGCCCCGATCCGCGGGGGCTTCGATACCGTAGCCTGGATCACCCCGGTGGTTGTGTTCCTCCTGGCCACCGTCGGAACGGCGTTGCTGGTACGTACCTGGGTACGCCGTCGTAGAAACACCGTAACTACGCCCGAGGGCATTCCGGTTCAGTTGCCGGAGAACGATGCCGTACGCGAACGCATTCGCCGGGAGACGGAGTACTGATGGGACTGGTTGCCGCTGCTGTTCTGACTCTTGCCTCACTGGCCTACATCTTCTGGCCGGCCGAGAACCCTTTTTCGCAACGTGCCAAGTCGCAGCTCGACTATCTCCGTGAGCGCAAAGAAGCCGTGTACGAGAATCTGCGCGACTTGAACTTCGAGTACAAGGCCGGCAAATATCCGGAAGAGGACTATGTCACCCAGCGTTCTCTGTTGGAAAATGAAGCGGCAGAGATCATGGGCGAGATGGAACGCCTGGAACGCGCGTAACCGCAGCATTCCTTTCGGCCACGCAGCACCAGGGCGCATCGACATATTCGTGATACCCCATGCACCCCAAGGGACACCACCCCAACGAATGGGCAGATGGAATTCTTCAGCTACTTCGCGGCGGAGTTATAGAGCGGGCCTTCAGCCCTTGATCGTTCAATGTGCCGGATACCTGGGGCGTTGCCCCAGGCTGATATAGAACGCGCCTTCAGCGCTCAGAGCTAGGGCACCTTTTTGTTTGTCATTCGTAACGTAGCGGAGAAATCTGCCTTCTCATCTCTGTCCGGGTGCCCCACCTCGGGGTCCCAACAAACTTGTTCGTTGGGGTGAACGCTCGCAACGCTAGGGTGGGTGTGGAATACCCCCATTTCCTGACGAACCACACAAACAAATTTGTCCATACAGCAGGCAAAGGAATCCGCTTTTAACTGTCCCCTTTTCCAAGTCTTCCGAGCTACGATAGTGGCACTCGCGGAGGGGATATGACCCAGTCGATCTTCCCGATGATCCATGTGCCGGACGTTCGAGCGACAGTGGAGTGGTATGTCTCAGTTCTCGGCTTTACCAAAACAGGCGAAAACATTGAGTGCGGCGAGATGAACTGGGCCCGTCTGCGTTACGGCGCCAGCGAGATCATGTTGAATATCGAAGGCCGCCCCAGCGATGCGTTCCGGCGTGAAGTTGATCTCTATCTTTATGCCTCGGACGTGGATGCGCTCTACGAGCGTCTTCACGAACGCGTCGATATTGTTGAACCGCCCCATGACACGCATTACGGCATGCGAGAGTTCATCCTGCGCGACTGCAATCGATTCTGGATTACCTTCGGGCAGCCGGTGGCGAATTGAAGACGAATTGAAGAATTGAATGATTGAAAAATTGAATAAGCACTCAAGCTTTCCATCGTGTGCCTACCACTGCGTATTGGATACCGATGCCGTACGTCTTCAACTTTCAACTTGCAACTTTTGACGACCGCCTCAGGCCTTCGGAAAGCCGATTCACTCGAACCACCCACGCCCTCGAATGTTACATTCCTTTTAAAGCCGAACAATCCATCCAGGAGTCCTGCTGTGAGTCTGCGCCGCACCGCTTTGCTGGTCGTGTCTTCGCTTCTCTCCTCTCCCCTGCTGGCGGCCGGTCATGAGCCGCCGAAGTACACCCCGCAGAAGGGCACCGAGATCCTTTGGGACACATGGGGTGTTCCGCACATCTATGCGAAGTCCGTCGCAGACATGTTCTACGCCTATGGATGGGCGCAGACAGCAGCTCACGGCAATCTGCTGCTTACGGTCTATGGCAACTCACGGGGTAGGGCCGCGGAGTACTGGGGGCCGAAAGGAAACCCGATCAGCCCGGCAGCGAATAACCTCAACAACGACACCTGGGTGTGGACCAACGGGATTCCGCAGCGCGGCGAGGAGTGGCTGGCGGCGCAGACGCCTGAGTTTCGTAAATACCTCGACGCCTTTGCCGCCGGTATCAATGCCTATGCCGCGGCCCACGGCGACATGCTGAGCCTGGAAGCCAAACGTGTTCTGCCCGTAACGACGCTGGACATCATCACGCATGAAGAGAAGTTCGTAAACTTCACCTTCGTGGCGGGTCAGCGCCTGATGTTCCCGGCGCGCAATGCAGGCACATCCGATGCCGCGTTGGATCCTCGCATGGCTCCCTTTGTGGATGACGACCCCACCGCTCCGAACATGGATATGGAAGACGGCTCGAACGGCTGGGCCATCGGACCGTCACATTCCGCCAGCGGCAAGGCCATGTTGCTGATGAATCCTCATCTGGCCTGGGCCGGCGAGCAGAGCTACTTCCAGGTGCAACTCACAGCGCCTGGTATCGACCTCTCCGGCGCCACACAGATTGGCCTGCCAGTCCTGCGCTTCAGCTTCTCTCCCTACAACGCCATCACCAACACAGTGAATACCAACGACGGCGCCGACCTCTACAAAATAGTCCTCAAGGACGACGGCTATCTCTTCGACGGCAAGGTGCTTCCCTTCTAGGTCGAGACACATACGTTGAAGGTCCTTCAGCCGGATGGAAGCACCAAAGAGCAAGAGCTCACCATCAAGTCCACTGTCCACGGCCCTATCGTTCGCACCGACAACGGCTTGCCCATTGCTCTACGTGTCGCCGGACTCGATAAGCCGCAGATGCTGGATCAGTACTGGCACATGGACACGGCCCATACCTTTGCCGAGTACGAAGCACAGCTCAAGCGCCTGCAACTGCCCATGTATAACGTGATGTACGCTGACCGCGATGGGCACATCATGTACTTCTTTGCCTCCACCCTGCCGAAGCGCAGCGAGGGTGACTATGCCTTCTGGGGCGGTGTGGTTCCCGGCGACGAATCGAAGTATCTGTGGAACGAATGCCTGCCCTATGAGAAGTTGCCAAAGCTAATTGATCCGCCGTCCGGCTATGTGCAGAACTCCAACCAGCCTCCGTGGGATGCGGGCTGGCCAACGATGTTGGATCCGGCGGAGTATCCCACCTACGTCGCTCCGAAGTTCCCGCACTTCCGTTCCGACCGGGGTCTGCGCATGCTTTCGGAGGACAAGAAGATCAACTTCGAGATGCTGACCGCCAAGAAGCTCTCGACCCACATGGAGCTTGCAGACCGCATGCTGCCCGAGCTTCTGGAAGCCGTGACCCAGTACGGCAGCGACAGCACGAAGAAGGCTGCTGATCTGCTGAAGAGCTGGGACCGCAACACCGAAGCCAGTTCGCGGGGAGCCCTGCTCTTCTACGTCTGGGCGCAGAAGTTCACCAACGCGCAGTTAACCATCTCCACTGCCTCGGGCTCGCGCAACTTTGCCGTTCCCTACAAGGTGGAGGAACCGCTGACCACCCCGCGTGGTCTTAAGGATCCGAAGTACGCCGTGCAGTTACTGGACGAGGCTATCGACGAGACCATCAAGACCTATGGCGCGATCGATCGTCCCTGGGGCGAGGTTATGCGCTTCCAGATCAATGGACAGTCCGACGGCAACACTACCGCGGAACGTGGCGCGCCGCTTGACGGGGTGGACCTGCCAGGCAACGGAGGCTACGGCAACCTGGGCATCTTCCGGGTGGTCACCTTCGGGCCGATTGCCAATGGAATCAAGACTCCAGTGCACGGCGACACCATCACCATGGCGGTGGAGTTCACCAAAGTACCGCATGCCAAGGTGCTGGTCAGCTATGGCAACTGCTCACAGCCGGGGTGCAAGCATCACACGGACCAGCTTCCGCTGATGCGCGACAAACAGTGGCGCGATCTGTGGCTCAGCCGCAAGGAAGTGGAAGGCAACCTGGAAAAACGAGACGCCCTGCAATAGATCTAACGTGTGTTTTAGGCCCCGGCTGTACGAATACCGTGCAGCCGGGGCCGTCCGTTTTATCCTGAAGAGGTGACTTCCTCTAAGTTTCAGCGCCTGTGCGCTTCCCTTCTCTTCGCGATTCCTGCCATTGCCGCCGCGCAGGGCACTATCACCGGCACTGTCATGAACTCGACGCGCAATAAGCCTTCCGCCGGCGACGAGGTAACGCTGATCCGCCTGCAGCAGGGCATGCAGGAGTCCACTAAGACCACCACCGACGCCAAAGGCAAATTCACGCTTCAGGTGCCGGATGCCGGCATTCACCTGGTGCGTGTCACGCATGACAAAACGCCGTACTTCCGTCCCGCGCCTCCGGGAACCGAGTCCGTTGAGGTGGAGGTCTTCGACAGCGCGCCCAAGGTAAGCGGCATCGAGTGGGAGGCGGACGTGATGCGTCTGCAGACCGATGAGAGCGGAAAGCGGATGCGCATCGTCGAGAACTTCTTTGTAAAGAATGACTCCAACCCAAAGAAGACGCAGTACTCTGATCGCCCCTTTGATTTCTGGCTGCCGGCCGACGCTACCATCTCTGGCTCTGCCGCGCTTGGACCGGGCGGTATGCCGGTACAGTCGGCGCCGATGCCTCTGGAAGAAAAGGGCCACTACGCCTTTGTCTTCCCAATTCGCCCAGGCGAGACACGCTTCCAGGTCTCCTATGAACTTCCGTACAGCGGAACGCTGACACTCGGACCACGCCCGACGATGAAGACCGGCACCATTGCCCTGATGATGCCCAAGACCTTCAAGTTCGAGGCAACCGGGGGAGCACAGTACAACCTTGTCGAGGAGCTGAACGCGCAGACCTATGTGGCGCGTGACATCGCTCCCGGCGCCAAGCTTGGATTTACCGTCTCCGGTACCGGCCAACTGCCGCGCGATGCAGCACAGACGAGCGCTGATGGTCAGCCCGCAGCAGGCGGAGCCGACGGCCAGGCCGCACCAGCAGGCGGATCAGCAGCGACCGATACCAAGCCGGGCGGTGGACTTGGAACTCCGATCGACACTCCGGATCCGTTGACTAAGTACAAGTGGTGGATTTTGAGCGGTCTGGCGCTGCTGCTCGCAGTGGCCGCAGGCTTCTTCCTCAGCGGCAAGCCCGCGCAGCCCGCTGCCGCAGCGGCAGGAGCTGTGCCAACCGCACCGGCGGCGCCTTCCGCTCCTTCCATGTTGCAGACCCTCAAGGACGAGCTCTTCGCCCTGGAAACGGATCGCGCAACCGGAAAACTGACCGAGGCGGAATACACGGAACAGAAGGCCGCGTTAGAAGTCGTACTCAAACGCGCTATCAACCGGTCGTACAACCCCTGAGGCTGCCTAAGGGCAGCCTCAAGTGATTCGTGGCTCTTGCCTTAGCTCAGAACCGTAAGCTTCCCTTCCGGTGTCTTCTCGATGGCGTGCAGCAGGCGGCCATCACCGTCCAGGTGTTGCAGCGTCAGCTTCTTCGGAGTGACCGAGAGGCGGCTGAAGCCGTAGACCTTGTGTGCATACGGTCCGCGCACCGTGGGATCTAGTTTGAGGTCATACAGGTCCGCGCCACCGCCTCCTGAGAGGAAATAGGTCGTTGGATGCCCTTCGAACTCCAGGTGCTGCAGGTCGTGGTCATGCCCGGCCAGATACGCATGCACACCATACTTGCGGAAGAGCGGATCCCAGTCGCGAATCAGGATCTTGTGGTCGCCGTGAGGCCCATCGGAGAAGACGGGATGATGGGCAATTACGACCGTAAACGGAGTCTTACGCGGCTTCTGCAGCTCCGCCTCCAGCCATGCCAGCTGTGCGATGCGTTCCTCTTCCGTGAGCGTAAAATCGATCGTTGGCTTGCCGTCCTTCCGCGGAGCAATCGGATGCGGCATGTTGCTGTCGAGCGCGATGAA
Organism: Acidobacteriaceae bacterium; assembly: GCA_013361705.1. Classification (GTDB taxonomy): domain Bacteria; phylum Acidobacteriota; class Terriglobia; order Terriglobales; family Acidobacteriaceae; genus Terriglobus. Next base: position 16,504 of record JABFXN010000072.1, on the reverse strand, counting down.
GGTAATCAGCGGATTCTTCTTCGGGAACTCGAAGGTGTACCACTTTGCCGGCATGGTCCAACGGCTGTGACCACGGCGCGCGTACTCCAACTCTGCCTCGACCTTGCTCTTCGGAAAGTACTGGTAGTCATGGTTGCCCAGCACAGCGTATGCGGTGCAATCAAAAACGCTCTTCGGATACATCTCTTCAAACCCGGTCTTCCAGCGCTCGGAGTCCACACCACCCTCCAGGGCTTCGTACCAGTTGTCACCCAGCATCAGCAGCGCCTGCGGCTTCAGCTTTTCGCGAAGCGTGTAATCGGCCATCCCCTTGGCGACGACCTGCTGTGCAGCGGGATTCAGATATCCCCAGTCCCCCAGCATCAGCAGCTCGGCTGCTGCCAGATCCTTCGGCATCATCTTGGCCAGGCCATGGCGCGAAGCCCACAGTGCTGTAGCGCTGAACGCAAAACTCTGCCGCAGGAAGCGGCGACGATCGAGGTGCAGGTTTTCCATACGCCTTGGTATATCACCGGCGTATGAACGCCGGGTGACTGCTCCCGCATCGTCCGCCGATTCCACCACGTCTAATAGAAAGAAGGACGAAAACCGCCATGAACACGCTAAAAACTGCCTTGCTGCTCACATCCCTGACCCTGCTGATGATGTTCGTGGGAGGGTACTTCGGCGGACAGAATGGCATGGTGCTGGCGTTTCTGCTGGCCGCCGTCATGAACTTCGTCAGCTATTTCTTCTCGGATAAGATCGCCCTGGCGATGTACCGTGCCCAGCCGGCGACCCAGGAACAGCTTCCCCGGGTGTATTCCATCGTGGAGCAGCTTGCTTACAAGCAAGGTCTGCCTGTGCCGAAGATCTATTTGCTCCCTACCGAATCCCCCAATGCCTTCGCAACCGGGCGTAATCCCAAGCACGCCTCTGTCGCCGTAACCGCGGGCATTCTGGATCTGCTGGACGATGAGGAGCTGGAGGGCGTACTCGCGCACGAGCTCGGCCATGTGCGGAACCGCGACATCCTGACCAGCTCGATTGCCGCCACCATCGCGGGAGCTATTACCTTGCTGGCGCAGATGGGCCGCTTTGCCATGATCTTTGGCGGCTATGGAGACCGGGACGGTCGTGAGCGCGGCGGCGGTGGCATCGGCGCACTTCTGATGCTGATTCTTGCACCCATCGCAGCCACCCTGATCCAGCTCGCGGTCTCGCGTTCGCGGGAGTATGCCGCGGATGCCTCCGGAGCAGAGCTGACGGGAAACCCGCATGCCCTGGCACGCGCGCTGCAGAAGATCGATGCATACTCCCGTCGCCTGCCGATGGACGCGACACCGTCGACGGCACATCTGTTCATCTCTGCGCCGCGCCTGCGCGCCAGCGATCTGGCCGGCCTCTTCAGCACGCATCCGCCGATGGAAAAGCGCGTGGAGCGCCTCATCGGCCGCGAGCGGATTTAACTAACTTGCTCCAATAGGCTGCTGCGACGACACTTGAAGCATGGTTGCCTTTCTTCGTGCCCTCCGGCTGCTCTCGCTCGTCGCCTGGATGGGCGGCATCGTCTTCTTCGGCGCCATCGCCGCACCTGCGATCTTCTCTCCACAGGTGCTGGAGATGACACAAGGCAACACCCGGATTCCCGGCATCATCGTCGGCCTATGCCTTACACGGTTGCACTGGGTCGGTCTTGGCTGCGGCATTGCTCTTGCGTTGACTACGGTCCTGCTCTATCAGCGCAGCCACCGCAACCGGGTGCAGATGCTGGCCATCGTCAGCCTTACCGGCTTGATGCTGTGCCTGACGATGTATATCGGCTTCCATGTCATGCCGCTGATGGAGCATGACCGCCAGCTCGTCGGCGGCGATTTTACAAACCTACCCCTCACTAATCCCGAAAGAGCCGACTTCGACCGTCTGCACCAAGTCTCAACGCGCCTGGAGCAGATCGTTCTGCTTTGCGCCCTGGGCGTCACGTTGGCCATGGCGAGCGAAGATCTGCCACAGGATCGGACGGTCTGACCCTGCACCCTTTCCGCGGCTGTCCCATCCAATGAGAGACTATTGAATGGAAAGCATTTAACTGAACCCTCCTGATGTCTGCCTTTGCCCTAAGCCTTGCTCTCGGTACTGTTGCCGGTCTCGCCGACTTCCTCGGCGGCCTGCTGCTCGTGCGCCGTTCGCCAACGACGCGCTCGCTGCGTTATTTCGTCGCTCTGGGTTCGGGCTTCATGCTGGCGGCCGCCGTTCTGGAGATGCTCCCTGAAAGCCTGAAACTGGATCCGACCTGGGCTCCTCTCCTGGTGCTGGTGGGCTACTGCGGTGTCCACCTGATTGAGCACACCATCACGCCGCACTTTCACTTCGGCGAAGAGACCCATCACGACGAGTTCATCGCCCGCTACAAGTCGTACTCCGTGCTGCTGGGACTGGGCGTCCACACGCTCTTCGACGGCGTGGCAATCGCCTCAGGCTTCCTGATCTCGAACTGGCTGGGTTACATCGTCTTTCTAGCGGTCTTCCTGCACAAGCTGCCTGAGGGGTTCACCGTGGCCTCGGTCATGCTGGCCAGCGGGCAATCCCGCAAGACCGCGCTGAATGCTGCCCTATCGTTGGGTCTGGCTACTCTGGCCGGGGTCTTTCTTATCAATATCTTCCCCTCGTGGGTGCATATCGGCCTGCCGGTCTCTGCGGGTGTCACTATCTATGTGGCCGCCACAGACCTTGTCCCCGAGGTGAACCGTGAGCCCGGCATTCGCATGGCACTTGTCTTCTTTGCCGGCGTCGCGATCTTCTTTTTACTTCGTCTCATTGCTGGTTAAATGCTTTCTTAAGCGACGTTTCCCGCGAAATTCGGTAGGCTTAAGCAAGTGCTCGTCCGCGTCCTCACTCTCTGTCTGCTCAGCGCTACCGCCTTTGCCGCCGAGCACATCACGCTGCGCACAGGCTTTACGCTGGACTGCGTCCGCCGTGAAGCAGCGGCAGAGCCCGGCCGGGTACGGCTTTACACCAGCGAACAGAGCTACCTCGAAGTTCCACAGGAAGCCATCTCTCAGGCTGAATTCTTCGAGCTCCCGGCGCCGTCTATTCGACCGGAGCTGAAAGAAACAGTGGCAAAAGACGAGACATCGCTGACACCCGCTGAGCTACACCAGTTGCTGGCCTCAGCCGAGGCGACACATCGGGTGGACGCTGACCTATTGGCCGCGGTCGTTCGTGCCGAAAGCAACAACCGGCCTGCCGCAGTATCTCGCGCCGGAGCACAGGGACTCATGCAGCTCATGCCCGGCACTGCCCGCGAGCTTGGCGTTCACAACAGCTTCCACCCTGGCGAAAACGTCAATGGAGGGTCGGCCTACCTGGACACACTGCTGACGCGTTATCACGACAATATGGCCATGGCGCTGGCGGCCTACAATGCAGGTCCTGGAGCAGTGGATCGCTATCATGGCATTCCTCCCTACAGGGAGACCCGTGCCTACGTAGCCCGCGTCATCCGTGAATTCAACCGGCGTAAACTCGAGGCGCAGACCCGCAACGCAACGGCACAGGCCCAGGCTCAATGAAGGACAAGAAAACTCCGGTCTCTCTGGCAGTACTCGCAGTTCTTGCCCTCCTGATCTACCTCTTCCGGTCGAAGATCCACTTCGATTTCGCGCTGTTTGTGCGGCAGCTTCGCCTGATCGACTACAGGCACGTCGCTGCCGGTGTTGGCCTGATCTGGGGAACTTATCTTTTCCGTTCCTGGCGATGGACGATTCTGCTGGGGAAACTCCGCAAGGTTTCGCCGCTCTCGCTGACGGGGTCGCACTTCATCGGCTTTACTGCAGTTGCCATCTTCGGACGTCTGGCGGACCTCTCACGCCCATACATCATCGCCAAACGCACCAGGACCTCCATCTCGCCTCAGATCGCGATCTATACCCTGGAGCGCATGTTCGATCTGGGCTCAGCAGCGCTGGTCTTTTCGACCGCACTGCTGTTTCTGCCAAAGAATATGCCGCACCACGAGACCTTTGTCCGGGTTGGCGCGTTCTCGCTGGCGGCAACCATTGCAATTGCTATCTTCGCAATCGCCATTCGGATCGCCGGTTCTGCACTGGCAGCCATGGCCAAGGCAATTCTGGGCAAACTCTCTGAGGGACTTGGTGAAGCCGTTGCCGAAAAGATCCTTGGCTTCCGCGAAGGATTGGGCGCCATTCCCAGCGTTGGCTCGTTGATCGTCACCATCATCCTTTCCATCGTCATGTGGGCGATGATCGCCGGAGCGTACCTGCAGACGGCCCATGCGTTCGTACATACGCCGCAGCTAGGAACACTCACCTTTGCCAGCGTGATGCTGTTGATGGCCGCATCGCTCGGCGGATCGCTCCTGCAGCTTCCCGTCATTGGCTGGTTCACCCAGATTGCCGCCACTGCCGCCTCCATGGAGGCCTTTTATGGCGCGCCGATCGAGGCCTCTACAGCCTGTGGAGCGCTGCTTCTGATCGTGACCTCGCTCAGCATTATTCCCGTCGGCCTGATCTTCTCGCGCATCGAAAGCATCTCTATCGGTAAAGTTACTGAGGCCAGCGAGCACGCAGCCGAGACATCGGCTTGATAAAATCAAGTTATCCCAATGAAGTGTCCCTACTGCGGATTTACGCAAGACAAGGTCGTTGACTCCCGCGAAAGCAAAGAAGCCGACTCCATACGTCGACGGCGCGAATGTGAGCGCTGCAATTAGCGCTTTACCACCTATGAGCGCATCGACGAGATTCCCTACATGGTCGTGAAGAAAGACGGCCGCCGCGAGAAGTTCGACCGGCAGAAGGTTCTTTCCGGCATCCTGCGCGCCTGCGAAAAGCGTCCGGTCTCGGCGGCAAAGCTGGAGCGTGTGGTCGATGAGACCGAAGCCTATGTTGTCGACTCGCCGGAGCGCGAGCGCAGCACCTCCGAGGTCGGCGAACTCATCATGTCCCGCCTCAAAGAGCTGGATACGGTGGCCTATATCCGCTTCGCCAGCGTCTATCGCGATTTCAAGGATGTGCGCGAGTTCAAGGAAGAGCTCGAAGAGCTACTCCATCGCGAGAAGCGATCAATCTAAGTCTCCAGATGCAAGAAAAAGGCACGGCCAGCGCCGTGCCTTTTTTCGTTTAGAACTCCGGCGTTACCGGCAATGCGACTGCGTTGACACTCTCAGGATCGTCCAACAGCTTGACGAAGAGCACGGTGCCATAGGGGCGGGGCACTTCAAGCTGGCTGTCGCCGAAGCCCGGCGGTACATCCTTCGCGCTGTCAAACTTGCTGGTTGCCGCTACAGACTTGAGCAGATAGAGATTGCTCCCCACCAGATGGCACGGTTTGGTGTCATCGATTGGGCAGCGAATCTCCTTCAGCGTCGGCGTTCGAACCAGTGTGGCAAGTGGTTGCCAGTCTCCCTGAGAGCCATCAGCTCCCACGGCGCGAAACTGCAGCTTGCCGAAAGCAGACGCCCCAAGCGCCTTCGATGGATCAAGGTTCGCAATCGCGGTGGACACGTCCTGCAGCACCAGCGTGCCGTCTTCGAAGCTGAGCTGCGTCTTCAAAGATCCATCTTTAGTGGCCACCTCAATCTTCTGGTTGCGTGGAAAGTTCCCGTTTGCTTTCAGGAAGAAGGTCAGCCTATCTGAAAGAGGAAGGTCGTCTTTATTGGACAAACGAATCGATGGTGTGCCACCGTTCGGCGCTGTAATATACCGATTCACCAGGGTCACCGTGGGACGCGCCTCCAGGACCGTGGCCTGCACATCGACGGTACGCCCGTCCTTCAGATGCGCATGGGCTGTAGCCGCATCCCCCGCCTTGAGCTTCGGTGCGGCGGCATCCTTCGGAAGACCCAGGTTCAGAATGCGGTCTGGTTCGCCGGTAGGTGCGAACGTCAGGCCGTTAAGTTCGACAGACTGCACCTGATCCAGAGAGGTTCCTTCCAGGATGGCAGTGGTATCGCCGGCATGCAGCTTGAATGAGGTAAGTTTCGCAGCTTCTGTGTAGGCCTTGGTCTCAACCTGTTGCGGCGGCTGGTCGCCATATTGCTCTACTTCGACCCGCAGATCGCCGGGATTCACATCCTTGAGTACCGCCTTTGCAATGATCTGCCGTGATTGATCTCCGGGATGAAAGTCCGCATTGATCTTCTTCGGACCGCTGACAACCTCTATCTTTTCAACGCAGCCAATGCCGGTAGAAGCAAGCGTAAAGGCGTGTTCGCGTCCGACGATGACACCATCTTCCGAGGTCAGCTTCCAATCCTTGCCTGGCTCGTTCTGAAGCGGCAATGTTGGTCCATCAAAGGAGTCGAAACCCCACTGGCCGTGAACGGTGCCGGTCAGCCCGCCTCCTGCAGGCGAAGCGGGTTTGGATGCCATCGACGTATCATCCGCCATCATGGAACGCCTGCCGTCCTCTGCCGCAGTGGTCAACACGAGACCTCCCTTGGAGGCATCGGCAACCAGCGGAATATCCTTCCCTTCCTGCGTATTCACATGCAGCACCAGATCGTGCGCGATGCCGGTGGAGAAGACCAGTGGCGCGTTCTGAAGATGCAGTACTACCTCCGGCTTGAGCAGACATGTCACTTCCTTCGGGTTGGCCGGCTGCAGCGGTGGCAGCTTCGTCGGTTGAATGCCCGGCAGAGCAATCACGATCACCGACTTTGGATTGTGAAACGAAGGAGCGGCATTGAGGCGGAGATTGAAGTGGTCGGTATCAGGAAACGCTACTGCGGGGATGTACTGGTACTGCGCGGTGTGCATGTTGGTCAACAGCTTGGTTAGATCCACCACCGCACCGACATACGCACTATAAGCGCCACCACCGAATGGAGCGGTCGAAGCCGCAGCGCCAGCGAGGTCAGCGCCGCCATTGTTGGCCAGCTCCGTTACGATGCTCGCGCCATGGCCATCATCAAGCAGGGTCTGATTCCCACTCTGCGTCAGGCAGACGATCTGCTGCTCCGCGGGCTGGTTGAAGCAATCGGAGTTGGGCTTCAGAGCAAGTGTCCGAGCCAGAGCCTCAGAGCGCTCCGAAAGCAGCTTGGTATCATTCGTCGCCGGAATCTGGCGCATTCCTGCCAGATAACGCTCAATGCGGGCTTGCTCGAAGCCAAGCTCCGTCAGGTCCTGCGAGGCGCGGACAAAGATACCGGGGCGGCCGCGCACAGCCGACTTTAACGTTCCGAAGTCTCCGCCCGTCTCAGGAGCAAGAAAAAGCAGCGCCTGCTGCGCGTCTTTCGGAACAGTGACGAAGACTCCTTCTTCCTTCACCTTCTTGTTCCAGCTCTCGATCTTGGTAAACCACTCATCCGGTGGAGGGTTGGTGGTGCCCCGCAGAAACGCCGCAATCAGCAGCAGATGCACGGACTGGGTCTCCGGCAATTCCGGACGCAACCAGAGCCGATCTCCTGGCTGCAGATTCGCAACCTGTGCGATCGGGAGCGTCCGGCTGCCGCGCGTAACGCGGATATCGACTTTGGGGCCGGTCAGATCGAAGCGGGCAGGGTCCGCCTGGACCGCCGTAGCAGCACAGAGTGCGGCAAGAGAGAGGAGTCGAACAAACTGGCTCATCGTTCTAGGTTAGATTGACCAGACCCGTGGATGGTTATCCACCTATAACTTACACAAAATAGAACGTTTAGCTTGCTACCGAACCTTTGTGCCGCACGTCGGCGCCCCGCACCCAGAAAATTACGTCTTCGGCGACGTTGGTTGCGTGGTCTCCGACCCGCTCCAGATTACGCGAGATGATCAAGGCATTCAGGGCCTGCGGCGTTAGTTCCGGCTGACGCTTGATGAGCGCGCTCAACGCCGTGAAGGCAGCGTCGTTCATCGCATCCACCTCATCGTCCATCGCGAGCACCGAACGTGCCAACTCGGCATCGCCTTCGATAAACGCCTGCAGAGCCTTGCGGACCATAGCCGAAGCGAGGGACGCGGCACGTGGAATGTCTACCGGCAGGTCGACATTCGAATAGGCTCCCATCTCTCGCACGCGGACGGCGATGTTCACCGCCTGGTCACCGACACGTTCAAGGTCAGCATTGATGCGAATGACAGAAAGGATGAAGCGCAGATCAATGGCCATGGGCTGTTCCATCGCCAGCAGATCGAGGGCTGCCTGGTCGATCTCACGCTCCAGCCGATTGATGGCCGGCTCCGATTTGAAGACCAGTTCGCAGATCTCTAAATCACGCGTGCGATATGCCTCAATGGAACGCTGAATCGCCTGCTCGGCCATGCCCGCCATGACCAGCAGCTTTTCTTTCAACTCATCCAGACTCTGATGAAACCGGATACGCATTAGAGCACTTCTCCTAATACTGTAACTTTGGATAAACCTGCGAATGCCGTTTTCTTCGCCGGAAAACGGCGCAGACAGCCGAGCCTCCGCTCTGCATCTTTAGGAGAAATGCTCTAGCCAAACCTGCCCGTGATGTAATCTTCGGTCCGTTTGTCGCTCGGGTTTGTGAAGATTTTGTGAGTCGAATCGAACTCGACAAGATGGCCGCTTAAAAAGAACCCCGTCTTCTCCGCCACACGCGCCGCTTGTTGCATGTTGTGGGTGACGATGACGATGGTGTACTCGTCTTTGAGCTGAAAAATCAAGTCTTCAATCTTCGCGGTCGAGACCGGATCGAGCGCCGACGCGGGTTCATCCATCAGCAACACTTCAGGATCAACAGCGATCGCTCGTGCGATGCAAAGACGCTGCTGCTGGCCGCCGGAGAGCGAGGCTCCGCTTTTGGACTTCAGGTGATCCTTCACTTCGTCCCACAACGCTGCCTGCCGCAGCGAACGCTCCACCACCTCATCGAGCACGCGTTTGTTGCGGAAACCGTTCAGCTTCAAGCCACTGGCTACGTTGTCGTAGATCGACATCGTCGGGAAAGGGTTCGGCCGTTCGAAGACCATGCCGATGCGCCGGCGAACCTCAACTGGAGAAGCATCTTTGTAGATATCAACATTCCCGACGCGGACCGTTCCTTCTGCCCGAGCAACCGGGTTGGTCTCATGCATGCGGTTCAGGCAGCGCACAAAGGTGGACTTACCGCAGCCGGACGGGCCGATCAGCGCCGTCGCCGAGTTGGCGGGAATCTGCAGATTGATGCCCTTCAGCGTGTGAGTCTGGCCGTACCACGCATTCAGGTCTTCGACTTCAATACCGACGCCCACTCAGTGCCCTCCATTAAGCATGCCACGCCCGGTCACCACCCGGACCAGCGTGACGGAGACCATAATCAGCACAATCAGCACCAGAGCCCCAGCCCAGGCCAAACGATGCCACTCGTCATATGGTGAGACCGCATAGACAAAGATCTGTAGCGGCAGTGCTGCTATCGGCTCATTCAGGCTGGCCGGCCAGAACTGGTTGCCGAAGGCAGTAAAGAGCAGTGGCGCCGTCTCTCCGGCAACACGCGCAAACGCCAGCATGCAACCGGTGATAATGCCGGGCGAGGCGGTCTTCAAACTTACCGTCATCACCGTGCGCCACTTGGGAATGCCAAGCCCCAACGCCGCCTCGCGCACCGCATTGGGCACCGTTGCCAGCATCTCTTCCGTAGTCCGTGTCACCGTCGGCACCATCATGATGGCTAGCGCCACGCCTGCGGCAAACGCCGAAAAGTGCTTCTGTGGGACAACAATCAGCGAATACGCCGCAATGCCCATCACGATGGATGGCACGCCGTTCAGCACATCAGCGGTAAAGCGGATCGCATTTGCCAGAGTCTTGCCGCCACCAAACTCGTACAGGTAAATACCTGCACCGATGCCAACCGGAATTCCAAGAAGGCTGGCTAGCGCAAGGATGATACCCGAGCCGACAATCGAGTTGGCCATACCGCCCCCGGGTTCTCCCACGGGCCGCGGCAGATGTGTAAAGAAGGCCACGTTGAGCGAGCGGACGCCTTGAAACAGCAGATACACCAGGATCGCGAACAATGGAGCAATCACCAGCACAGTGCTCAATATCGCCAGCACGCTAAATAGGTGATTGGCCGCCTGGCGGCGGCCAACATTCGCACGCGATGGACGATGAGGCACTCTACACCGCCCTCGCTGTGTTGCCGCGCGTCACCATGAAGACCAGTAGACGAGCGATGGCATTCACGACAATGGTGACGAGAAAGAGCGCCAGTCCGATCTCAATCAACGCGCTGAGATAGAGGTCGCCGGTCGCTTCAGTAAATTCATTCGCGATGACAGAAGCCAGCGTATAGGCCGGTGCGAAGAGACTCTTCGGAATCGCCGCATGGTTGCCGATCACCATAGTGACCGCCATCGTCTCGCCAAGAGCACGGCCGAGGCCAAGGATGACGGCTCCGACAATCCCGATGCGCGCATTGCGCAACACACCGATACGCACCATTTCCCACCGGGTGGCTCCCAGCGCCAGCACACCTTCGCGCTGCGTATTGGGCACGGCCTTGATCACATCTCGGGCGATGGAGGAGATGACCGGCAACACCATAATCGCCAGAATCATGCTGGCCGTCAGCAGACCGATCCCGAAGTTAGGTCCATGAAAGAGGCCTGTCCAGCCGAAAAACTTCTTCAGAAACGGCCCGACACTTCTTCGCATGATCGGCACCAGGACGAAGATAGCCCACAAGCCATAGACCACGGAAGGAATCGCAGCCAGGAGCTCGGTAAGAAACGAAATCGGCGTGCGCAGAGCACGGGGACACATCTCGTTGATAAAGACTGCCACGCCAAGCGCAAGCGGCACGGCAATCAAAAGGGCCAGGAAGGCGGAGGCCAACGTCCCCCAGATGAATGGAACCGCACCGAAGCTGCCACGCACCGGATCCCAGTCTGAACGGAGAAAGAAGCTGAAGCCAAACTCATGCAGGCTGAGCCTGGAGCGGAGGATCAAAATTCCCAGGATGAGGGCAACGATAGCAAAGATGCTCAGGGCACAGCCCAGCATCAGGGCTGCAAAGGTGCGGTCAGCCACACCACCACTCCCGCGCTGCATCAAAAAGCGGCGTACCTCTGAGGCAGCCCGTGCCTCCTGCATCTCTGAGTGCTGTATCGTCACCCGGCTCTTCCAGAATCCCCTTCCTAGAGTATCTGGAATATGTGTGAACGCGGAATGAACGGCTTGATTAATAAGGCTTTGCGTGTGCTACCGGATACTGGCCACGGTATTTTTTAAACGCTCTGCTACAGGCCGAGGCAAAGGAGCGTAACCCATAGCGGCAGCCTCCTGCTCTCCCTCAGAGAGCATCCAGAGCAGGAAGTCGTGGAGTTGCCTGCCCTTGGTAGCGTCAGCCGATTGCTGCGGAACGAGCAGCCAGGTAAACGAACAGATCGGGTAGCTGGCCGTTCCGCCGGCATTCGCCAGGGAGACCCGGAAATCGGCGGGAATCGTATCGGCCTGAGCCTCGGCAGCAGCCGTGACAGCCGCAGGACTGGCCTTAATCCACTGGCCCGCACCATTCCGCACCAGACCGAAGGTCATGTGGTTCTGCAGGGCGTAAACCAGCTCCACATAACCGAAGGCGTAAGGAGCCTCACGCACCATGCCGGCAACGCCTTCATTGCCCTTCTGTCCAATGCCGACCGGCCACTTCACCGAAGTGGAGTTACCCACCTGCTTCGCCCAGACTGGACTCACCTTGGTGAGATAGTCGGTGAAGATGAAGGTTGTGCCGGAGCCATCGGAGCGATACACCGGCAGAATCTCTTCATGCGGAAACTTCACGCCAGGGTTATCGGCAACGATCTTCTGGTCGTCCCAGAAAGTAATCGTACCGAGATAGATCCCCGCCAGAGCCTCCGGAGAAAACCGTATCTCCGCGGAGATACCAGGCAGGTTGTAGACCGGAACTACCGCTCCGAGCACGGTGGGGATATGCAGCAGTGGATGGGACGATTGCTGCAACTGCGCATCGGTCATGGGATCATCGGACGCGCCGAAATCGACGATACCCAGGGAAACCTGCCGGATGCCTCCCCCGGAGCCAATGGGCTGGTAATTAATACGCACATTCGGATGCAACCGGCCATACTCGGCAAACCACTTGGAATAGATGGGATTGGGAAAGCTGGCTCCGGCACCGTTGATCGTCAGTATGCCGGGGTCTGCAGCAGGAGCGCCTGTCTGCTGTGATGATTTGCAGCCGTTCAACAGGGCACACGAGAGCAGGATGGGCACAACAGAGCGCACACCCCTCACCATATCAGCCCTGCACCACGGGCAGGGTGAACGCAAAGGTGCTTCCCTGGTTGAGGCGGCTCTCCACCCAGATATTTCCGCCATGCTGCATCACGATATGGCGCGCGATGGCGAGCCCGAGACCTGTGCCGCCGGTCTCGCGGGAACGTGCTTTGTCCACACGGTAGAAGCGCTCGAAGATGCGGTCGTGATGCTCCGAGGCGATACCCGCACCCCAGTCCCGGACGCGGAACTCCGCGTGAGCCCCTTTTTGTTCGACAGAGACCTCGATCCTGGCGGGCTCCCCGGTCGTAGCGCGGCCGTACTTCGTCGCGTTCTCGATCAGGTTGGAGAGCACCTGGGTTGTGGCATCGGCATCCGCCATCACATTGATCGAGTCCATGGTGCCAATGTCGAGCTTGGCGCCCGCGTCGCGCACAATCCCACGGACAGCAGCGACAGCATCGCGTACCAGCTTCTCGGCGGGGACGACCGCCGGATGGATGGGATTCTCACCACTTTCAACCCTGGCCAGAACCAGAAGGTCCTCGGTCAGGCGAGTCATACGGGTGGCGTTTTTCAGAATCGTTTCAAGAAACTCCCTGGACTGAGGAGACAGCGAGCGTTCAAAATCCAGCAAAGTTTCGACGTAACCGGAGATGGAGGTCAGCGGAGTGCGCAGCTCGTGTGAGACGTTAGCAATGAACTCGCGCTGGGTACGTTCCACCTGCTCGATGCGGGTCAGGTCGTGTAATACGGCAACAGCGCCGCCACCGGGGATGGGACCGGCATTCACTTCAAAGATGCGGCCGGGCTTGAGCGAAGTCGAGCGGCGCTGTGTCACCAGGCCATCGTCAAGAGCTACCTGCAGGCAGAGCAGCACCTCGGGATCACGGATGGTATGCACAATCGCCTGTCCATGGCGGACCGCGCCTTCGAGCTCGCGACGCATGGGTTCATTCGCCCACTGGATGCGCCCGGCTGAATCCACAGCAACGACGAGGTCCTGCATGGAATCCAGGACGGCTGCGAGCTTGGCCCGCTCTTCTTCAATCGCTGCGATCTGGGAATGAACCTTCTGCCGCGCTGCGTCAAACGCAGGCCAGAGGTCCTGAAAATCACCCAAATCGGGCCGATTGGCCTGCTGCTCCGGTGTGGACGCTACGATAGCCACACGAAGGCTGGAGGCATCTCTCCGCAGCGCACCGCTGATAATTGCGATGGCAAGCAAAGAGATGCCCAGCATGATGGCGGCAAGCGTGATGAAGCGCAGCCACACAGGCGAGCCGGACAAGGCCCAACCAGCGCCAAATGCGGCCAGCGCCGTAACCACGCACAGCAGCACCACAATTCCAGTGATGGTCCGCTTCAAGGCGTTCCCTCAGACGGTCTTCGGCATTTCGAAACGATAACCGGCGCCGCGCATAGTTTTAAGGTAACGCGGGTTTTCCGGATCGGCTTCAATCTTCTCGCGAATTCGCCGTACATAAACGTCGACCGAACGCGGGGTGACGAAGCGAGCGTCGCCCCAGACGGCGTCAAGCAACTGATCGCGGGTAAAGACACGGCCTGGATGGCGGGCCAGATAGTCCAGCAGACGGAACTCAGTCGCCGTCGTCGTCTGCAGGTGACCGCCTACCTTCAACTGCATGGCAGCCTGATCAATCTCAATATTATCGAAGCTGACAATGCTTGGCGCAGTAGGACGTTCAAAGCGGCGCAACACGGCCTTCACACGAGCCAACAGCTCCCGGGTGCCGAAAGGCTTGGTGATATAGTCATCGGCTCCCAATTCCAGACCGAGCACACGATCGTTCTCGCTGGCGCGCGCGGTGAGGAAGATGATGGGGATCGTCGACAGCGCGGGGTTGGAGCGCAGACGACGGCAAAGATCCAGACCGTCACCGCCGGGCACCATGATGTCCAGCAGGAAGAGGGCCGGGGGTTGCCGCTCAGCGTCAGAGGCTACATTCGTAGCCGCGTTGAAAGCTCGGACGGTAAAGCCCGCAGCTTCCAGGTGGTACTGTACCAGCCGCTGGATATCGAGATCGTCTTCCAGCAGAAAGATGGTCTGGCTCACAGAGCGTTTTTCTCCTGTGTTCGGCCTTAGGCTATCGCAACCGAAGGCCTGGAATGCAAAAATAGTGTGAATCTGCTCATCTGATCTGTTGATTCGCAACGGATTTACGAGCCATCTACGAAGGTGATGGTGTAGTGTGGGCACACAGGCCCACTGATGCAGAACTCACCTCTAATCCTATGCGTCGATGATGAAGCTGTTGGGCTTCGGATTCGGAGCATGCTGCTGGAGCGCGCTGGCTACCGTGTGCTATGCGCTCCTGATGGCGTCTCCGGTCTGTCCCTGCTGGAGGCTCATCCCGTAGAGGCTGTAATTCTGGATTACTCCATGCCGGGCATGGATGGGGATGAGGTAGCACGGCAGATGCGGGCTATGCGTCCAGACCTTCCTATTTTGCTACTCTCTGCCTATGTTGGTCTGCCGGCAGACGCAACCGCGAATGTCTCGCTTTACATGACCAAGGGAGAGGGCGCGCCCGCATTGCTGGCAAATTTGAAGCGCCTGTTCTCGGACCGCAGTCCGCAATAGGTACCGCTCATTGGACATTCGTGAATTTCGACGGATCCTTCTACTGACATTTCTGCTGCCGATTGCCGCATTGCTGATCGTCAGTGGAGTTCTTTCATGGCAGATCCGTTCCGCCAATCTGGCGGTGAACCAGCTACAACTGATCGACCGGAATCTGCAACGGCTGGGGCAGGCACAAAAGCTCATCCTCGACCAGGAGACTGGACTCCGGGGCTACCAGCTCACGCATGATGAACAATTTCTCGATCTGTATCGCGGCCATGAAGGCGAGATCGTCCAGAGATTAAATGACGTTGAACAGACACCAGGCCTGAGCTTGCCGCAAACCACTCGCATCCGTAGTCTCCGGGCATCCTACCTGCAATGGAAACACGGATTCGCGGATCTCCAGATAGAGGCTGTACGCACAGCTAAGGATGGGAATCCAGTCGAGGTGAATCTGCGGGGCAAAGCGCAGATGGATATCATCCGCAGTCAGTTTTCCGAGACGATGCAGGCGACCACCGTCCTGCGGCAGCAGAGCGTAGAGGTCTGGCAGGAACGTGCACGCATCACCAGAGTCTATCTGCTTGTCCTTTCGCTTCTGACCGGAACTTTGATCGCAATCTACATGAACCATCAGCTCAACCGAGTCTCTCTCAGCTTTCAGACATCGGTGACGTCATTGCAGGAGCGCGCCGATCAACTTTTTGCGTCAGAGCAGCGGCTGCGGACGACATTGGTTTCGATTGGTGACGGCGTGATCGTCACCGACGGACATGGGCTGGTGACCATGCTGAATCCGATTGCGACGGAGCTGACCGGCTGGACGATCGATGAAGCCTTCGGCCAACCTATCGAAGATGTCTTCGATATCGTCAACGAAGAGACCCGGTTGCCAATCGAAAGCCCGATCGCCAGGGTAAAACGCATGGACCGCGTTATGGGACTTGCCAACCACACCATTCTGCGGCGACGCGACGGGACCGAGGTTCACATCGACGACTCAGGAGCTCCTATCCGCGACGCAGAAGGGCTGATGATGGGCGTTGTGATTGTCTTCCGCGATATCACCCATGAGAAGCAGACACAGCGGATTCTTATCTCCAATGAGCGGCTTGCTGTCACCGGGCGGCTAGCGGCCACCATCGCGCATGAGATTCATAACCCTCTGGACTCGGTGGCCAATATTCTCTATCTGCTGCGTACCGACTCCTATGAAGAAGAGGAGCGCCGTCACCTGCTGGAGATGGCTGACCAGGAGCTATCGCGGGTGACGCAGATCAGCCGCGCCATGCTCTCCCTTTATCGTGAGTCCCGTACTCCTGTCCCGGTCGAGCTACGGGAACTACTTCAGGACCTCATCTCGCTCATCTCCTATAAGATTCAGCGAGCCCAGGTGACGCTGGAGCAGATCCTGCCTGAGACCGCATTGGTCGAGGGATATCCAGCGGAGCTGCGCCAGGTCTTCACCAATCTCATCACCAATGCCTACGAAGCCGCCGACCCCGGAGGATTTGTCCGCGTGGAACTGATCAGGCTGGCCGATGGGGCACGGGTCATATTGACCAACAGCGGGGCGGCGATCGACAACCAAACCCAGCAGAGCCTCTTTCAGCCATTCTTCTCGACAAAGGGAGAAAGAGGCACAGGTCTTGGCCTGTGGGTCAGCCGCGGCATTCTAAGCAAGCATGGGGGCCGGATCGAGCTCGAAAGCCCAGCCTTCCCCGACGGAACGGGAGTCAAAGTCACCGTCAC
>JABFXN010000274.1 GCA_013361705.1 Acidobacteriaceae bacterium | reverse complement strand
CGGATAGTTAAGAGGTTTGAGGGCTGAAGGCCCGATCCTCATGGCGAATGGCATCTATGGGCGTTTCCTTAATGAAAACGCCGCTGCATGCTCCTCGCGGGATACCCAGAAACAGGAAAATACTCTATACGCGAACGGATAGGGGCGGCGGACTGCACAAGCCCTGCACTACACCTACAGCGAAATACTCTGCACTAATCTGCCATTACTGCAGAGTTATAGAGCGGGCCTTCAGCCCTTTAACATCGTGTGGGCACTGTGACCTGGGGCGTTGCCCCAGGCTGGTATAGAGCGCGCCTTCAGCGCTTATCGTGCCTGCCACGTTACTCTTATCGCCATTTACCATGCGTAACGAGGTGTACGCGCGATGAAACGCAGAGATCTACTGAAGAGCTTGCCTATAGCTGCGGGTGTGATGCTTCATCCATACACCTTGCTCTCACAGGAGAAACAGAAGGGCAAGACGCCGCTGGCCATGCCCATCCGCGCGCTGGTTCGCGCTGGTGGCGCGTTGATGCAGCCGTTGCGGATCAACATCGAGAATCCTGGTACGCCGGCCGTGGCTGTGACTCGCATCGATGCGAAGGAGATCGACCGTCGCACGCTTCAAAGCGGTCCGAACAGCTTCGATCTGCGCTTACCCGCCGTGGATGAGGTGCGACACGCCACCGTAACGGTTGAGCTTGACGGCAAGCAGCTCTCGGGAGCAGTCGAGATCAAACCGGTGCGGAAGATGCTGATCTATGTGCTGCCGCATTCGCATCACGATCTTGGTTATACGGATCTGCAGGCGGACGTTGAAGAGAAACAGATTCAGAACATTCTGAAGGGGATTGAGCTTGCGCGGAAGTCCGCGGTCTATCCGGAGGGCGCAAGGTTTGTCTGGAATCTCGAAGCGCTGTGGGGAGCCGATCTCTATATGAAGCGCCGGCCTGAGGCGGATCGCCGCGCGCTGATTGAAGCAGTCCAAAAGGGCTGGGTTGCGATCAACGGCTCCTACGCCAACGAGCTTACCGGGCTGTGCCGGCCGGAAGAGCTGTTGCAGCTCTTCCGCTATTCCGGAGAGCTGGGCAAGGCATGCGGCGTGAAGGTTGATTCCGCGATGATGAGCGATGTCCCCGGCTTTTCATGGGGAACCGTCACGGCGATGTCGCACGCCGGAATCCGCTACTTCTCCGCCGCGCCCAACTACTTCGATCGGATCGGCACGTTCATGGTGACCTGGCAGGACAAGCCCTTCTGGTGGGTCTCGCCTTCAGGCAAAGAGAAGATTCTCTTCTGGGTGCCGTGGACCGGATACGCCTTATCGCATGTCATGAAGCTTGGTGATGATCTGGTGGCGAAGTACCAGGATCGAATGGATGAGGTGCAGTATCCCTATGACCTCTCTTACATCCGCTGGTCCGGACATGGCGACAACGCCGAGCCTGATCCGGAGCTCAGCGACTGGATCAGGACCTGGAATACAACCTACGAATGGCCGCGCTTCTCCATTGCTTCTACCAGCACAGCCTTTGCTGCCATGGAACAACGCTATGGAAACCAGTTACCGCAACATCGCGGCGATCTGACACCTTACTGGGAAGATGGAGCAGCTTCCTCGGCGCTGGAGACGGCGATGAGCCGCAATGCTGCTGACCGTATCAGCGAGGCTGCCGCGCTGACTCATCCAAAGGCCTATAACGCTGCAGCGTATGCTGAGGCCTGGCGTAATGTTCTTCTCTACTCCGAACACACCTGGGGAGCCTGGAACAGCGTCTCCGACTCAGAGAATAGCTTCGTCAGAAAACAGTGGGATGTGAAGCGCGCCTTTGCTGTCGACGCGGAGAAGCGTTCGGAAGAGCTGCTGCGGAAGGTTGTTGATGACGGAGCTGCAACCGATGTGGTCGAGGTGTGGAATGCCGGCTCCTGGAATCGGACGGAAGTTATCTATCTTTCGCGGGAGCTTTCCGCGGCAGGAGACCATGTTGCAGACGAGCAGGGAAGACCGGTTCCCTCGCAACGCTTGAGCTCGGGCGAACTTGCTGTGCTCGTCACCGATTTGCCGGCGTTTGACTCGCGACGCTATAAGCTTTCGCATCAGAAGCCGTATAGCCATCGTAGACCTGTCACGTATGCGAATCATCGGCTGTCGAATGGGGTGATCGATGTTGCCGTCGATCCAACCAGCGGAGACATCATCGATCTGCGTCTGCATGGGGCACAGCAGAACCTCGCCGCTAAAACAGGGAAGCACGCAGTCAATCAGTTCTTGTTGCTCAACGGGAAAGATATCGATCATCTGCAATCCAGCGGTCCGGCCACGATTGCAGTGGAAGAGCATGGCCCATTGCTTGTCACCTTACGTGCGGAGGCATCGGCTCCCGGCTGCAAGAGCCTGACTCGCCGCCTTCGACTCGTAGCGGGAATGGATTACGTCGAGATCGCCAACACAGTAGACAAGCTACAGGCTCCGCTGAATCCTCATCCAGGAGTGGGCGGCCCTGGCGATGAGTTTGCGCAACGCGGCTCCAAAGAGAGCATTCAGTTTGCCTTTCCTTTTGCTGTTTCCAACGGCACGATGACGGTCGATATCCCGCTTGGTGCGATGCAGCCGGAGAAGGATCAGCTTCCGGGCTCGTGCAAGAACTGGCTACCGGTGGGACGTTGGGTCGATGTCTCCAATGAGAGCTCCGGAGTGCCGTGGGTGACGCAGGATGCTCCGCTGATTGAAGTGGGTGAGATCAGTGCAACGATGCTTGGTTCGCAACGGGATCCAACCGTCTGGCGAAAGCAGATTTCGCCGTCCCAGACCTTCTTCTCCTGGGTGATGAATAACCATTGGGGAACAAACTATCGTGCCTACCAGGAAGGACCAGTGACCTTCCGCTACGCGCTGCGGCCTCATCACGGGCACGATTTTGCTGCCGCAAGCAGGCTCGCCATCGGCTTGTCTGAGCCTCTTGTTGTGCACCAGGGAAGCACCGCTACCGCGAAACCCCAGCCGCTACCACGTATCGAGCCCTTCGATGTCCTGGTGCTGACTTCAAAGCCAAGCGAGGACGGCAAGGGATGGGTCCTGCGCCTATTCGGAGCTTCCGGCGAGGAGAGGAAGGCGAAGCTGGTGTGGCGATCGGGTGTTACCGGCATGTGCTGGAGAAGTAATCTCGCGGAAGACAAGCTTAACCTTTTGGAGGACGAGATTCCCGTCGGCGGATGGGAGCTGGTTACGCTTCGTGTTGAGAACGACCATGGAGGGTAGCTCTGCGGCGTTGCTCGAGGCTGGTATAGGACGCTCTTTTTCACCCCAATGAACAAGTTCATCGGGACCCCGGCGTTCAGCGCTCAAAGCATGAGCTATATCGAATATGTTCGTACACCCGGCTAAGCTGAGGTCGTTGTGATGAAGCGTGACTGCTAAACTTCCGGAATGTCTGGCTTGTACTATTTGGTGGCGGTGGTGTTTTGGGGGGCGGTAGGACTCGTCATAGCTGGTATTTCCTCGGTTCTCCTTCGCCGATCAGCGCAGAGACGCCAAAAGGGCTTCTGGACGGCGGTCTCATGCGGAGCCGCACCGTTTGCCGGTTTACTCTGGTTGGCATTCATTGTCCTGTTTGTCCACGTCAAGATTTCGAATAACTGGGCTCACCAGGATTCGGGAATGAGCGGCGATCCCTATGTCACTCTGCCCAACGGGTACCGACTGGAAAGCGGAAATACATATGACGACACACTGTTGGCTCCTGGCTTCCACAGCGATGTTCCAATAGCAGGCCCCGGTTATGTGAGGTCGATCATCCATCTCAAAATTGATGGAGACGAGTTTGTCGGCGACCAGTATTGCTTTGACACTGATTCGATCCGGCCCTTTCGATTCAATATGAAGACGATGCGGTTTGCGGCTCCAGAGTGCACATCCACACGAAACAAAACTCGGGGCGCCAGAGGCGATGAGGATGCAGAAATATGGGGCGATGCTCAGACACATGCACGTTTCGATACGGACGGCTTCTGGGCTCTCTATAACAGGTACCGCCACCACTGGCCCAACTATGTTCTTGCTGCACTTATTATTTCGGGCGAGGGAGCCTTGATTCTGGGTGTACGGAGACTACTGGGAATCGGTGCTAAGCGCTGAAGGCGCGTTCTATATAAGCCTGGGGCAACGCCCCAGGTCTCGGATAGTTAAGAGGTTTGAGGGCTGAAGGCCCGATCCTCATGGCGAATGGCATCTATGGGCGTTTCCTTAATGAAAACGCCGCTGCATGCTCCTCGCGGGATACCCAGAAACAGGAAAATACTCTATACGCGAACGGATAGGGGCGGCGGACTGCACAAGCCCTGCACTACACCTACAGCGAAATACTCTGCACTAATCTGCCATTACTGCAGAGTTATAGAGCGGGCCTTCAGCCCTTTAACATCGTGTGGGCACTGTGACCTGGGGCGTTGCCCCAGGCTGGTATAGAGCGCGCCTTCAGCGCTGATCGTGCTGGCCCGAAAGTACCATGTGTAACAAGGTGCACGCGCGATGAAACGTAGAGATCTACTGAAGAGCTTGCCCACAGCTGCGGGTGCGACACTGCCGTTCTACTTTCGACCGGCGTTAGCGTCAGAGTGTGACTGGCAGCTGGGTTGACCATTGGACTCCGAAAGAAGGATGCGGTACAAAGGGAGCAGTCTAATCAGACCGAATTCCGGGAGCACCACCCGGAGACCCTTGCAGTCGGTTCACCTCCTTCTCTCCCTGCGTTGCCCAATTCAACAACGACGCAACAGTGGAGATCCGTCATGACCGAAAATGCTAAGAATTCTACCGCCCAAAGCACAATTCAAGACCCACCGGAGTACAACGCTACGAGTCCAAAAGAGGGTTCCGACTGGCTCGGAGGGCCGCAGAACGGAGACGTAGCCCCCAGCCAATCGACCGAAGGAGCCTATCAGCAAAATGGTCAGAGCTGGCTGGGAGGACCGCAGAATGGAAGCGAAACCTCCAGCTCGGATCAGGGGAGCAGCCCCGAGCCATCGACACAGGATTACACCAAGCACCGCTTTAGCGATGCATCGGCGAAAGAGGATAAGGCCTGGACCGGGCGTGGCAAAGCCTGACCTGGCATAATCCGTTTGTCAGACATATCCTGACTATAGAAAAGCCCCCAATAATGGGGGCTTTTCTATTCGAGGGCTGATAGATACATCCTGTCGGTAGGCGGTGCTTCTTCATGGCTTGAATCGATGCATTGAACTTCAATGGCTTCAATTGCGTAATGCCTTCCATTCGTCGCAAGGAACATGGAGGATCGCCCATGCAGCTCACGCTACCGAAGTCATTCCTTTTCCTTCTACTGCTGGTTTCCACCGCAGCTTTCGCCCAGACCGAATCCCAGACCAAGTCCCAGACCGAAACGTCCAAACTGTTCGAGACCATGCAGAACCTCGATACGCAGTTGTTTGATGCGGCGAATCATTGCGACTACGAGAAGCTGACCGCGCTGGTGGATGAGAATCTCGAGTTTTACCACGATCAGGGTGGGCTGATGGTGGGCAGGCAGGCCTTTCTGGACTCCATCAAGCACAACACCTGCGGCGTGATGGTTCGCGAGCTCGTGCCCGGAAGCCTGCAGGTCTATCCTGTCAAGGGCTATGGAGCGATCGAGATGGGCGTCCATCGCTTCCATCATCCTGGCCACGAGAAAGAGTTCCCCGCAGCAAAGCAATTAGGGATGACTCGCTTTCTGGATCCGGGAGCGGATGAGTGGCAGGTAGGAGAAGCCAGGTTCCTGCATATCTGGCAACTGAAAGACGGGACATGGAAGCTGACACGCGTCGTCAGCTATGCCCATTAGGGGATGCTGGAGGCTGATCTCATATCAAGATGCCCCCTGGCTAACGTACATTAGATCTCCAGTAGTCCTCGTCTCTTCAAATACGTTAGTGCCGCTCCCACTCGGTTTCTTAGGGGCACGTCAATCGGTGCATGATGGCGGCGATATGAGTGCGCGCCCCGTCTACGTGTGGAAAGCCGGCATTGTCAGCATCGAATACGAACGACAGATCTGTCCCGGCAAGCACGATGGCATCCAGGTTCTCCCGTGAGATGAGTGTGTGGGCCATGGACTGCAGCGTCTCACGCTCGGCCGGGGATGCCTTCTCGTTCTTCACGATCTCGCCATAAATCCCACGGACCTGGTCGATTTCGTTCGCCTGGAGAGGAACAACATCCGCCACTTGCTGCAGCCTTCCGAAGAGCCCGGTTTCCATGGTCACACGCGCCCCGAAGACAGCGACGCGACCGAGGCGGCGGCGCGAGACTTCGTCGACGATAGCATCGAGCAGACTGATAAGCGGTAGCGGAGTTCTTGCAGCAAGTTCCTCTGCCGCGATTTGAGGGGAGAACGCGGGAATGGTCGCAACTTTCGCTCCACCGTTCGCTAGATGCGACAGAAGTCCGAGCAGGTATTCGGCGAGTTGATGGGACTCACGTGCGTTCGCCAGACTCATCACTTTCTGCACATTTGCGTGCACCATGAGGAGGCTTGGCGAGAGACCCTGCACTCGATGAGCATCGACCAGGGATCGATAGTAGAAGATCCCCGCTCCAACTCCGAGGCCTGCGATCAGGCCCAGCATGGGCGGTGAGAGATCGGGCGTCGTTTTCTCGCTTAACATAGTTTGCTGTCACACCCCTCGAACGGGTCTCCAGAAACGTGCGTCCTCGTCACTGCTGAATCCGGATGACAATCTTGCCGAACGCTCCCCTATAGAGATGCTTATAGGCCTCAAGCGCGTCGTCGAATGAATACACCGTATCAATAACCGGTCGAATCTGGCTCTGCTCGAGCTCGGCATTCATCTCTTCGAACATTCTGCGTGAGCCGGTCACAATCCCTTGAATCGAAACCTGCTTCTGCAGCACAGGAAAGATTGGAATCTCCGACGTGAAGCCTTCCAGGATTCCAATGACCGCGATCCTCCCTCCAGGGCGAATGGCCTCAATCGACTGGCCTAAGCTCTTGCCTGCGGCCACCTCCAGGATTTGGTCCACGCCTTGCTGCGAGGTGAGGCGCAAGGCTTCGTTGTGCCATTCGGGAGTTCTGACATAGTTGATGGCATCGTGGGCGCCGAGGCCTTTGGCTCGTTCGAGCTTCTCATCGCTGCTCGATGTGACGATCACGCGCGCGCCGGCGGCCGAGGCCAGTTGCAACCCGAAGATGGACACGCCGCCGGTACCCTGCACGAGGACGGTCTGATCCGACGATAGCCCCCCAATCTTCACGAGTGCATGCCACGCGGTGAGTGCGCCCACGGGAAGCGTGGATGCTTCGTCATCCGTAAGGTGGGAGGGAGCGAGGACCAGGGCATCTTCATGCAAGACCAGATACTCGGCAAGGCCACCATTGATCGTGTTTCCGAGCGTGTGCACGACCTCGTCGGTGGCCGGACGGCCATCGATCCACCGTGTCGCGTAGTTTGTGACGACGCGATCCCCAACCTGAAACCGAGACACGCCTGTTCCGGTCTGCATCACTCTTCCGACAGTGTCCGCCACTTGAATCACCGGAAAGCGCAGCTCGGGATTGTAGAGCCCTTCAACGAGCATCTTGTCCCGGTAGTTCAGTGAGACGGCGCTGACCTGGATCAAGACCTCGTGAGCTCCCGGCTCTGGGATGGGAACGTCCACCTTCTTCAAGTTTTCCAGACCGAAACCTTCTAATGCCCAAGCTTTCATGCGGTACTCCCCAATGTGTTTGGCGACCCTCAATCCATGGTCACCTTCGATGAGCTTAGGTCTGTGGCGCCCAAGTAGCTAGTGGCAATATCGACGTTGTTTATGCAAAACTTGCCACATGCATGTTGTCTTATATCTGCCGGAGGCTTTCTATTCTGCGATCGCTTCTGCGTTCGTGGAGACGCTTCAAGCGATCAACGGAGTGCGAGGCGACAGGGCATTTTCGTTTGAGTTCGTGTCGACCAACGATCACGCTTGTTCGAAGTCGGGAATCATCTATCCGGTGCGATCCCATCCTTCCCGCAAAATGGATGTCCTGGTGCTGCTGACGGGCGTCGGCCTGGACGTAATGGAATCCGTCGCTGCCCTGGAAGAAGAGTCTGAACGTGTAAAGCCGTTGGTGCTGCTTGCGAAACGGCAGAGAGCCCGTATTGCTGCCACCTGCGGAGCCTCCTACATCCTCGCAAGGCTGGGATTGTTGAATGGGAGAAGTGCAACGATCTCGTGGTGGCTTGGGAAAGAAGTAAAGAAGACATTTCCCCGGGTGAAATGGGATCCCACTCGCATTGTCGTCCGGGACGGATGCCTCTATACAACCGGAGCGGCGTTTGCAGGGTTAGAACTTATCAGCAAACTCGTGATCGATCTAGGCTTCGCGAAAGAGGAGCGACAGGTGAGGAAGTTTATGGTGCTGCCCCCGGCACGCGAGTCCCAGGATCCATATGAGGTTCCGGGGCTGGAGGAGTCCACGTCTTTCAAAAAACATCTGCGTCAACTTGCACAGCGAAACCTTGCCGAGCTCGATCTGGCGTTCCTGGCCGCTAAGCTGAATACTTCTCCTAGAACCCTTTCACGGCGCTTCCTGGACGAACTGCAACTCACCCCTGGGAAGTGGATTCAAGAGCAGCGATTGGAAGCCGCGCGGGTCATGCTCGAGTCGACAAAGCTGAGCGTCTCTGAGATATGTTTTCGCGTCGGGTACCAGGATTCTGCTTCGTTCGGCAGGCTTTTCACCAGAGTGACGGGACTGACGCCGGGTGAGTTTCGGAAGGAACTCCGCCCCGCAACCCGATCACGGTAAGCTGCTCTTGGTTCTCTCCATGGACTTAAAATGACAGACCGCCCGACGACGGTCTGTCAAAAATCGCAGCCTGACTAGGCTGTCGTGTTCCCCTGGATTGATTTGGCGGCTTTGCGGATTACATCGATGACAACGTCAGGTTGGGAGAGCATGGGAACGTGGCTGCTTTCCACCTCGACCACGGTGGCTCCCATACGCTTCGAGACCCACCGCTGAAGATCGGGATGGACGGTATGATCCTGCAGACACAAGATGTACCAACTGGGCTTCGACTTCCACGGGGTGCTCTGGAGATTCTGCTGCGTGAACAGGTCGGCGTGAGGCGGGAAATGGGTCGCCCAGACGAGCTTCTGTTCTTCCTTGGAGAGATCTCCGCAGAAAAACTCGGTCCCGTTCGGAAGCATCCACCCGTACCCGTCTGCAATCTCGACGCGAGAAAAAATATCCGAAGGATACTTGTCGAGCTGCTGTTGCACGGTCTCACCGACATCTGGAGCAACCGCTCCGATGTAGACGAGGCCTGCCACGCGATCGTCGATTCCCGAAGCCGTGATGGTAGCGCCGCCGTAGGAGTGGCCCACGAGCAGAACGGGACTAGCAACGCGGTTGAGGGTCCGCTTTACCATGGCAACATCTTCCTCAAACGATTCCAGACTGTATTGAACCGCGATCACCTCATAGCCATCCGCCTGCAGTGCGGGGATGACCTTGCTGAAGCACGAACCGTCGGCCCAGATTCCATGACAGAAGACGATGGTTGGTTTGCGTTGTGATGACATCGGATACTCCTTAGATTGGATTTCGGACAACCCACGAGCGTTATCCATTGGCTATAGATTCCGCCGCGGCAGGGGTGAGCACAAATACTTTGAATGCTTGAGTTATGCTTATCAGGCATAGATGGAGGCCAGATGGAACTTCGTCATCTGAGGTACTTTATTGCGGTTGCCGAGGAAGGCAGCCTTTTGCACGCTGCTGCGCGGCGACTTCATACGTCCCAGCCATCGCTGAGTCGCCAGATTCGCGATCTCGAGCTGGAACTCGGTGTGAAGCTGCTGGAGCGAAAAGCGCGAGGCATTGAGCTCACCGCGGCCGGACGGGTATTCCTCGATCACGCAAGGCTGGCGCTGATGCAGATAGAGGTAGCATGCGAAGCTGCGCGAAACACGGAGCGGCCACACAAACCGGGTTTTGGACTTGGCTTCCTGCCGGGACAGGAGGTTATCTGGTTGGCAGAGGCGCTGCGAATTCTGCGCGAGGAGGCGTCTGATGTCGACGTCACGATCACAACGAAATCCTCACCCGAACTTGCGAATGCATTAATGCAGGGAGAGATCGACATAGCCCTGCTAAGGCGCGAGAAGCGCACCGCCGGCCTGGACTTCAAGCTTCTTGTTAAGGAGCCTCTGGTCGCGATCCTGCCTTCTCGCCACCGCCTGGCGCGGCACAAGACCATACGGCCGGACGACATCTGTCGCGAGGACTTTATCAGTACAGCACGTGCGGCGCCCGTGCTTAAGACCGTGATCGAGGAGTACGCAGCGAAGGTTGGCATCAAATTGAAGCAGATTTATGACGCCGAAACTCTTTCCGGCGGAATGTCGCTGGTGGCCTCGACAGGAGGCTTCACCTTATTGCCAAGCTATGTGCAGAATGCGCTGATTCCTTCAGTCGTCGCACGGCCTTTGCATGGTGAGGTTCCGACGATCGATCTCGTGATGGGATACAACAAGTCGAATACCTCTCCGTTGCTCAAGAAATTTCTGCTCCGAGCAGAGGAGTTGGCCGCCCATGGACCTCGGCTACAAGGAATTCGATCCGCACAAGCAAAGGCTTGAACCGAAGTCCGAAAAGGAGCTCCTCACTGATCACACCGCAGCGGCTCACCTCTGGTTCAAACTTGCTGGTGTTCAAAGTGTGGGACACGGCTGGGATGTCTACGACGGTTCCCAAAAGATCGCTATTAACTAATGTATTTGGCATGTGGCATCGATAGGGCCGTACTAGGGGCCCTATCGATGCTCGCATTCGCGCTGTGCGTGAAACTCGCGTTGCGAGAGGGAACCCGGGCAATATAAGCGCTGAAGGCGCGTTCTATACCAGCCTGGGGCAACGCCCCAGGTTTTGGGGCCCACAAAATGTTAGAGGGCTGAAGGCCCGTTCCATAGTTCCGATGCTTGTTGAGGCGAACTATTCGAGGGCAGTTCCCGTTCTCGCATAGCGCGAATGCCTTGCTTAAGGGGATGGCTTCAGCCGGGCCGAAACAGCCGTACAAAACGGCTTTTTTGCCGCTGAGTCAAGGGTTGGTGGGAGATATTGACGAATGAGCTATAGAGCGGGCCTTCAGCCCTTTGAATTTCTATGGGCCGGATACCTGGGGCGTTGCCCCAGGCTGGTATAGAGCGCGCCTTCAGCGCTTAGAACTGCGACACACTTGTTTTGTCATTTTCGGAGCGAACGTCTAAACGTGCCACACGATATTTGTGTGGCTGTTGAATAGCAGCGTGTGAAATAATCCCGCGGGATTTTCTCCACTGGAAGCAGAAGCGTCCGTTGCGTAGCCATCGGCACTTTCGCAAGGAGGACGTATGTGCGGAATAGTCGGTGTGTTTTCCCGTCGGGAACCGGTTCACGCGGCTGTGCTTGAGCGGGCCACACAATCGCTTTATCATCGCGGACCAGACGGACAGCGGCATTGGATATCGACGGACAAGCGCGTAGGTCTGGGCCATGCCCGCCTGAGCATCATTGACCTGACTACCGGCGACCAGCCGATTGCCAGCGAAGATGGACGGACGCGGGTCGTAGTGAATGGCGAGTTCTATGGCTATGAAGCGATTCGCCAGGAACTGCAGCAACGTGGACACCGCCTGAAGACGAAGACGGACAGTGAGATCGCGCTCCATCTCTATGAGGATCTGGGAGTGCACTGCTTAGAGCATCTGCGCGGCGAATTCGCGCTTGTGCTGTGGGATGAGAACCGGCGTCGGCTATTTGCGGCGCGGGACCGCTTCGGGATCAAGCCGCTGTTCTACGCCTGGATAGGCGAGACGCTTTACATCGCCTCCGAGGTGAAGGCGCTGTTTGCCGCAGGTGTGCCGGCCCGGTGGGATGAAGAGAGTGTTTACCACTCCATGGCGTTCGGCGGGCATCAGCTTCGGACACTCTACGATGGTGTGCTGCAAGTGCCACCTGGCTACTTCATGCTGGTGACGGACAAGCATGTGCAGTTGAACCAGTACTGGGATTTCAACTATCCGGCACGAAACGAAGTCGTAACCTCCCGCAGCGATGCCGAGTATGCCGCCGAATTCCGCGAGTCACTCGAGGAGTCGGTTCGCATCCGGTTGCGCGCCGATGTCCCTGTGGGCGTTTACCTGAGCGGTGGCCTCGACTCCTGTTCTGTGCTTGGTCTGGCGGCGCGGCATCATCCTAAGCCGATCAAAGCGTTCACGCTGACGTTTGAGGATGCGGCCTACGACGAGGGGCCGATTGCGCGCGAGATGGCGGCAAAGGTCGGTGCGGAGTTCCATACGATTCCCATCCGGCAGCGGGACCTTGCGGATGCGTTTACCGATGCCATCGCTCAAGCTGAAACCGTGTGCGTGAATGCGCATGGCGTGGCCAAGTATCTGCTCAGCCGTGCGGTGCGGGACGCAGGTTACAAGGTCGTGATCACAGGCGAGGGATCGGACGAGATCCTGGGCGGATATCCGCACTTCCGGCGAGACATGCTGCTGTACAACCGCGAAGGCCAGGATCCGAAGGCGATCGAAGAGCTGCTGCGATGGCTCAACGATAACAACACCGTGAGCCGCGGCCTGCTGCTGCCGGATGGAGAGATTGGGAATCTCGACGCAGTAAAACGTGTGCTTGGCTATGTGCCGTCGTGGATCGAGACGTTTTCGTCGCGGGTGGTGAAGGTGCGTCCGCTGCTGGCCGACTGGTTCCAGCAAAAGTACGGACATCGGGACGGTGAATACAACATCCTGGATGACACGGACATTGCGCGGCAGCTCCGAGGGCGCGATCCGTTGAACCAGTCACTCTATCTCTGGTCAAAGACGGTGATGGCCGGCTATATCCTGACGATGCTGGGCGACCGCATGGAGATGGGGCACTCGGTCGAGGGCCGAGTACCATTTCTCGATCACAAGCTGGTGGAAGTCATCGTCAAACAGCCGGTGAACCAGAAGATCCGCGGGATGACGGAGAAGTACGTTTTACGGGAGGCGGTAAAGGATGTGATTACCGAGACCGTGTACAAACGGCAGAAGCATCCGTTCCTGAGCCCGCCGGCGACGCTGAGTCCGGATGATACTTTCCATACGTTTGTGCAGGACACGCTGCGCGGAGAGACCATGCGGTCGATTCCGTTCTTCAGTCAGAAGGCGGTGGTGGCTTTACTGGATGCTCTGCCAGGGATGGAGGTCGGCGCACGCACAGCTTGCGATCAGATCCTGATGCATCTTGTAAGCCTGTGCGTGCTGCAGCAGCGGTTCGGGTTGTCCAGTCGGGAAGTGAGCGAGCCCAGGGAGATCGCCGTCCCGGCGGATTGAAGGCCGCGAATTGAAGTCGGTGCCTCGACTGCAGTTCAGTTAGGAGGTCTGCTCGCAAGACGTACTGCTCACGGCGAAGCTGGTTGCCCAACAGCGAAACAGCTGTCTAATCTGATGTAGGGAATATCGAAGATGCCGGATGACTCACCTAATGACCTGTCAAGGCGGACCTTTATTGGCAACTCAGCCCTTGCGGCAGGAGCGCTGCTGACAGGTATCGCAGCCAACGCCGCCCAGGCAAAATCGCGCCCGAACATCTTGTTCATCATGACAGACGATCATGCCGCGCAGGCAATGAGTTGTTATGGCAGCAAGATCAATCAGACACCCAATCTGGATCGAATCGCTTCGGAAGGCATGCGCATGGACCATGTCTTCGCTACGAACGCGATCTGTACTCCAAGCCGCGCCACCATTCTGACTGGGAAATACAGCCATCTTAATGGTGTGCCGGTCTTCAACCGTTTCGACGGATCGCAGCCGACAGTAGCGAAGTATCTGCAAAGTGCCGGGTATTACACGGCGATGATTGGAAAGTGGCACCTGGGCAGCAACCCTACCGGCTTTGACTATTGGAATATTCTTCCAGGACAGGGCGTGTACAACGATCCGGTCTTCTACGACAAGGACGGCTCCACGCAGATCAAGGGGTACTGCACGGACATCATCGCCGACCTGACGATTGAAGCATTGAAGGGGCGCCCCCAGGATAGGCCGTTCTTCATGATGTCGCACCATAAGGCGCCCCATCGCGAGTGGACGCCTGACGAAAAGCACAGGAAGCAGTTTGAGAACAAACATATCCCTGAGCCCGAAACGCTACGGGATGATTACGCGGGGCGTACCGATGCCTTACGAGAACAGAAGCAATCTGTATTCCGAGATTTGACGCGTACCGACTTGAAACTGATTCCGCCAACTGGCCTCTCAACAGACGAACAGAAGCAGTGGCTCGCTGCGAAGCCAATGGAAGTTGAGCTCGAAGTAGATGGCGTAAAGAAAACCTTGACAGGCAAGGAGCTGGAAGACTGGAAGTACCAGCGGTACATGCGCGATTATCTCGCCTGCGTCCAAAGCGTCGATGACAACGTCGGTCGCGTTCTGGATTGGCTACAGACCAATGGGCTGCGAGAAAATACGATCGTCATCTACACCAGCGATCAGGGATTCTTTTTAGGCGAGCACGGGCTGTTCGACAAGCGGTTCATGTATGAGGACTCACTCCGCATGCCGTTTATCGTGCGTTGGCCCGGAGTCATTAAGCCAGGTACGGTCTCGGAAGCGATTGGCATCAATTGCGATTTCGCGCCTACGTTTCTCGATGCCGCCGGTCGACCAACTCCTGCGGATATGCAAGGCCGTAGTTTCCTTCCGATCTGGAAAGGACACACACCGAGAGATTGGCGCCATGCCATGTACTACCGCTATTACCACGATCCAGGAGATCACAACACGCGAGCGCACTACGGCGTCCGCACGGACGAGCACAAGCTGATCTACTTTTGGAAGAAAGACCAGTGGGAGTGCTATGACCTGATACATGATCCCCTGGAGATGCACAACATCTATAACGAGCCCAGCGCGCAACCGCTGGTTACGAAGTTGAAGCAGGAACTATACCGCCTCAAGAAGGAAGTGAAGGACGATGACCAGTTTGCGGAGACGCAGCCAACGGATTCGTCTTACGTTCCGGCACCACCCAGAAAGCAGTAGTGCCCCCATCTCGATTGGCAGCCGGGTTCTGTTGAGGTGCAGGAAATGCGGAAAGCAGCGCATCGTATTTTCTGCAATGAAAACGCCGCCGCATGCTCCTTTTGGGATGCCCGGCAAATGGAAGAATACTTCAACGCTCTCAAGTGTCCACTTGCCGGAAAGTGGACACTTGAGGTTACTGCGCACACGCCTACTTCTCACGGCGTAGTAATGGCACCGAACAAGCCGTGACTTTCATCAGCGAGACCCGCAGTAAAGTAGAGCGTCGTTGTCGGGGCCTGATGGGCGCCGTTCCCGAAGTTCAATCCCCACAGGCCATCGATCGTCATGGGGCTTCCGAAGGTGTCCTGCAACTGGCCAAGAAGATTGCCCGTGCTCAGACTGAAGGCGTTGATCCTGCCATCCCCGAAGTTGCCGACCAGCAGCAAACCACTGAATGCGCCGAAATTAATGGGTGCAACCGCCATTCCCCACGGTGAGTTCAGCGTTCCATTGGCGGCAAACCTGCTCTGTAGATTGCCATTCAGGTCGAAGATATCGATGAACCCATTACCTGTTCCTTTCACGTCGTCATGGCGTTTCGCATCCTGTTTCGCATAGGTCACGAATAACTTACCGTCGATGTTGCGAATGCCGAAGGGCGCAAATCCGCTGGGAATCTCACTATCCGTGAACGATTTCACAAGCTGGAAGTGCGCGTCATACATTTCGACTACGCCATCACGGAAGTTAGTCGCATAAAGAAAATCTCCGGAGCCATTGTTGCCGTTTGCCAGCCCCTTGTAGACGGCCCCAAGCCCGGTACGACCCGCGCTAACGCCTGGACCCGAATTGTTCACAGCCAGGATCGCGTGCGTCGGATCCACCGCGGGATTCCATCCGCTGATGGTGCCATCTTCCGTAGCGAAGATGAAACGGCTCGCGCCTGAGCTTCCGTTGGCGGAAACGACAAAGCTGCTCGTACTGTTAAACACGATGCCCGTTGGCGCGGCGACCGCACCGGCCGGGCTATTGGGTGGCGTGGGAATAATCACTACAAGCGGAGAACTCGTGGGAAATGCCACGCCTTCCCCGGTGTACACCGGAGAGAGTCCGGTTCCATTGTCGACGATCCAGATAGGCCCGGTGCTGCCGGCATTGACAATCCCCCACGGGTTGACCAGGTTTGGATCGGCAAAGTTAGCGACACCAGGGATGTCCGAGACCAGATTCGTGCGCTTGTAAGATGTTTGAGCAGTCGCTTGAGTAATGGCCGAGAGGATCACCAGGAATCCCACTGCCACCGCAGTCCAACTAAAATGCGTCTTCCTTCCACTTGGCATATACATGCCCTCCTCAAGTGAAATCGCCACACGTCATCGATAGGTTTATCGAGCGGGCAGAGCATTTCTCCTGTAGGTGTAGTGCAGGCTTTTGCATCTATGGGCGTTTTCCGCAATGAAAACGCCGCTGCACGCTCCTTCCGGGATACTGAGCAACAGGAGAAACGCCCTAATGCTAGTCCTGGCAGTTCTGTGGGATTGTCAAGGCAATGTCACTTTTCGCCGGAAATTGGGATGAGTACAGTGATTATCCAAATCCGTGCTAGCCCACCAGGCCGAGCCGAACGAGGCTCTCGGCGGAAGCGATAATCGCGTCCTCCGGAGATCGCGGCGACCAGCCGAGAACGCGCCTGGCCTTCTCTCCTGTCGCGTTCAGGTTGATGCCGAGCAGTGGCACGATGCCCTTCATCGCCATGTTCGTGAGAGCGACAGCGCGAATGAATGTGTTCGGCAACACTCGCGTGGATACCTTCTCCGCGTGCAGGCCCATCCGCTGTTTCAGCAATCCCGCGACCTGCTTCATCCAAAGACTTTCGCCTGAGGTCGCAAGGAATCGCTCGCCGTTCGCGGCTGGATCGATCATGGCGCGCAGGTGAAGGTCGGCCACGTCCCGAACGTCGACAAAGCACGAGTTCAGTTTTGGATTGCCTGGCTGCCCGTCCAGCATGTTTTTGATCATGCGAATGGAATGCGAGTAATCCGGTCCGAGCACCGGCCCCATGACCGCAACCGGGTTCACTGACGATAGCTCCAGGCCACCTCCTTCGTGCTCTACGAAGTCCCAAGCGGCACGCTCGGAGAGTGTTTTCGACCTCTGGTATGGCGCGACATTGCCATTCAAGTCGGTCCAGTCTGTCTCATCGAACGGCTTCGTGCGCGGCTTGTGGCCGACGCCGATGGCGCCGAAAGCCGAGGTCAACACGACTCGCTTCACCTTTGCATCGCGCGCGGCACGCAAAACACGGAGATTGCCGTCCACTGCGGGCCTGATCCACTCGTCGTCGCTAGCGTAAGTGCCGGAGGGAGTCGGGGATGCGCCGTGCAGAATGTAGGCGCAGTCCGCAGCAGCATCCGTCCAACCGCTGTCATTGCTGAGGTCGGCGGCCACGAACGAAAGCCGATCGCCCGGCTCCGCACCGCCGGTCTTCAGATTGCCAAGAACCTCATCTTTACGAGACAGAGTACGGAGAGTCGTCCGCACGCGATAACCGGCAGCGAGCAATGCCAGGATGCAATGTTGCGCGATAAATCCAGTACCACCGGTGACAAGAACCTGCTCTTTGTTCATCTCAACGAATCCGTGATCAATAGCCATACTCATCAACCGTAAATTCAGAAATCCGGACTGTGAATGCTTGATCGTGCGATTTACATGCGCGATAGTACGGATATGGTCTCCGATCCATTCTCCGAGATTCTGAAACTGACCAACGCAGAGTCTGTCGTCACGGGCGGATTCTCGGCGCAAGAACCGTGGGCGATCGCCTTTCCGGCAAAAGATAAGATCAAGTTCTTTGCGGTGGTGAGAGGAAACTGCTGGGTAGAGCTGGAAGGCGAGGCTGAGCCGGTCCTGTTTGAACCTGGGGACGTAGGCCTGCTGGTGGCGCGACGCTCCTATGTTCTGTCCAGTAAGCCGGGCATTGCGCCGCTCGACGCCATGGAGCTGTTTTCACGTGCCGGACGCACGATGGCGCAGCTCGGCAACGGCGAAGACTTTGCCCATCTCGGCGGTCATGTGTTGCTCGATCCTGTCTTTGGCCAGCTATTGATGGATGTGCTGCCGCCCTGGATACACATCGGTGCGGCTTCACCGCACGCGACGACCTTTCGATGGCTGCTGGAGCAACTTGTGAAGGAACAGCAAAACGAGTTTCCGGGGTCACAGCTTGCTTCTGGTCAACTTGCACAGTTGCTTTTCGTTCAGATATTGCGAGCCCATCTGGAGACCGCCGAAAGGATGCCGGCAAGCTGGTTGCGGGCTCTCGCGGACCGGCGTATTGCTCCAGCTCTTCGCCTGATGCATGCCGAACCGGGGCGCGCATGGAGCCTCGATGCTTTGGCCACGGCATGTGCCCTGTCACGGACGACGTTCGCTGCGCACTTTAAGGCGGTCGCTGCAATGCCACCGCTGACTTATCTGACGGAATGGCGCATGCGTCTTGCCCAGCGTGCCTTACGCGATAGTGATAAATCCATTGCTGATCTCGCACAGTCGCTCGGCTACGGATCGGAAAGCGCGTTTAGTAACGCGTTCAAGCGCACTGTCGGACTTTCGCCTAAGAACTTTCGCTTGACGCAAGGCATGCCTAATCAGAAGCCACAGACCGATCAGTACTGATAAACGGTCTTTTGTCGATACACCCCAATACCGGAGATCAAGCAACCACGTTGTAGGCAAAAGACCGGAACGCCTCCGCGACCTTCTTGGGCAGCTCATCATGATTCTTCTTGGTCAGGAGTTCGTGTCCTGCGCCGGCGATCGAAAGTAGTTCGGTTCGTGCCGGAATAAGCTTCAGCGCCGTAATCATTTCGTCGTTGGAGGCGAACCCGTCACGCACGCCATGAACGAAGACCGCGGGAGTTTTGAGAGCGGGGAAGTGGCCGGTACGTAACTCACTGGGGCGTTGTGGAGGGTGGAGCGGGTATGAGAGCAGCAGGAGCTTCTCTACAAGACCAGATTCAGCCGCGGCGAGCATCGATGCTTGTCTTCCTCCGTAGGAATGACCGCCCAGAAATACACGGCCCGCAACCTGTCGCCGCATGGAGGCCACTGCCGCTCGCAGTCCTTGCTGGTCACGCTCCGCGCTGCCACGAGGTGGAGGCCCGTGTGGCCGCGACTGGCGGAAAGGAAGATCCAAGCGAAGGACAGTCATTCCCGAGGTACAGAATGCATCCGCCAGTGCGATGAGAAGTGAGGCGTTGCAGTTCGCTCCCGCGCCGTGCGTCAGGATGAGGCAATCACCGCCAGCATGAGTGGGGAGGTGCAAGTACCCTCGAACGGATACTTCATTCGGCGGAGCATCAAGAAACTCTCGACTGTTCATATTCACAAATTATGCATCGGTGCTCTTCGCCCACCCTAGTAGTGATCGGCTGTCTGGGTGTTAGAAAGACGAGCAGTTCTAAGCGCTGAAGGCGCGCTCTATACCAGCCTGGGGCAACGCCCCAGGTTTTCGGCCCACCAAGTGTTAAAGGGCTGAAGGCCCGCTCTATAGTTCTCCATGAAGGGGATGCCTATATACCTGGAAAAACACGTCCTTCATTTCGTTCAGGATGACAAACTTTATGACGAGAACCCTAAGACATCACCTGGCGATCATCTGGAAGCCCGCTCCTGCGCGTGGATGAAGACATCCACCTGCTGTCCCACATAGACAGGGAATTGCGGTGGCTCGAAGCGAAACTCCATCTGCAGCACGCGCACATCGACGCGTTCGGAATTCGAGCCCGTCAGGTTCTGCTTGGGCACCATGTAAGGCACGATGCGGACAAACTGCATCGGGAACTGCCGCGTCGAATCTCCTTTCAGCATGGCGGTTGCGGTCGAGCCAGGAAGCACATGCGAGGCGTTGATCTCATCCACATCGACGCGCACCATCAGAGAGTCCGTGTCTCCGAACAGTACCGGTGACGTGCCGGACGTACTGGAGAGATATTCACCCACGCGATTGTTGATCTGCAGAATCTTTCCGTCCGCAGGCGCGCGTACTGTCATCTTGTCGAGCAGTACTTTCTGCTGGTTGCGGGTGGCGATCATCGTCTGCAGGTTCGCCTGTTGTTCTGAGAGCGCAGCTTCGGCATTGTGCAACTGCGCTTCAGCCTGCTTCAACTGGGCTGCGGATTGTTGCCAGCGGGCTCGATCGGCATCGCGCGTCTTCGCGCTGGTCATGTTTGCCTGGTCGGAGATAACCCCACCCTGATGCAGCCCTTCATTGCGTTCGGCAATCTGCGCAGCATCGTCATACGTAGCCTTCGCCGTATCCAAAGCAGCCGTGGCGCTGTTCACGTTTGCCTGCTGCGTCAGGATATCGGCTTGAGCCGTCTGCACCATGGCGCGCGCTTTGACGACATTTGCGTCCGCCTGCTCAACAACAGTGCGCTGCTCGCGGTCATCGATGGTGTAGAGCTTGTCGTCACGGTGGACGATGTCGTTCTCTTTTACGTACAACATGCTCAACTGCCCCGAGACCGGTGGCGCAAGATTGTAGTTGCGATCTGAGGCTTCGACGATTCCTGTTGCCGCAATCGAGTTTTCATAGGGAGCTGTGGGCGGCGCAGCCAGAGCCTTCTCATGCGGTACGCGGCGTGCCGAAGCCGTGACCCACGCGGCAATCAAAACCAATCCCAGCAGCGGACCGACTATGCTTAGCCACTTCGTCATTGAATTTTCTCCTTACTATGAGCAGGCGTAAATTCATTCTCGTGAATGGAAAGAATCCGCCCATCCAGCATCTCGGCGATTCGATCGCCGTAGGGAAAGATACGGCTGTCGTGGGTCACCACCACGATGGCCCGGTCGCTTGTCAGCGCCGTCGAGCGAAACATCTCGAGAATCATCTTTCCCGTCTCGCCATCGAGCGCCGCCGTCGGCTCGTCGCACACAATCAGGCGCGGCTCGGTAATCAGAGCGCGGGCAATGGCCACGCGCTGCTGTTGTCCACCTGAGAGCTGCGAAGGTAGAAAGTCTGCACGATCCACCAACCCCACTTTTTCGAGATACACCCGCGCCTTCGTCACAGCTTCCTCGAAGTCCACCTTGTGAATCAGTAGGGGAATCGCGACGTTCTCCGCCGCCGTTAACGTAGGCAGAAGGTTGTACTGCTGAAAGATGAAACCGATGTTGTCGCGCCGGAACTGCGTCTTCTCCTGCTGGCTAAGCTGATCGATGCGTGTCCCGAAGACGTCGACGTCACCCGAGGTTGCATCCAGAATTCCCGCCAGCACACTCAGCAGCGTCGTCTTGCCGCAGCCCGACGGTCCTACTAACAGCAACAGCTCTCCCGTGTGCACGTTGAAGTCGACGTTGTTCAGCGCATGCACTTCCGTCGTGCCTACGCCAAACAGCCTCGTCACCCCGCGCAGGCAGGCTGCGTGCGTGCCGTTTTCTGTATCGCATCCATTAGCCACGGAACACCACCGCCGGTTCGAGTTTCACTACTTTGCGAATGCTGATCAGCGCCGACAGCAGACAGATTGCAATCACGGCCACGAAGCTGACCACCACCATCGGCCATGGTGTAGCAAAGGCAATCTTGCTATCCTGCCCGCCTGCAATAAGACCGAAGATGCCGCCCAGCCCTGCTCCCGCGCCATAACCCACCAGCCCTACCAGCAGCGCCTGCAGCAGAATCATCTTCGTCAGTGTCATGGAGCTAGTGCCCATCGCTTTCAAGGCGCCGAAGTAGCGCTCGTTCTGCAGAGCGAACTGATAAAAGGTCTGCCCCACAATCGACATGCCCACAAGAAAGACCATCGCGAGCGAGATCCCGATACTGGCCGGAATGCCCGTGTTCTTCATGTAGTAATCCATCGTCAGCCAGCGAAACTCCTGCTCGGAGTAAGCCGCCAGGCCGGTCGTCGCGCGAATGCGCCGTGTTATCTCGCTTACCGGCACTCCATCCGCCGGAGCAGCCAGCACATAATTCAACTGCTTGCGCTGCTGCGGCGCATATTGCAGTGCGCGATCGTACGAGGCATAGACGAACGGATACGAGAAGAAATCACGCGGCACATCGGCAATGCCGACCACGCGAGCCTGGTTGTCATTCATCTCGAAGACCTGTCCAGGCTTGGGATTATTCAGCTTCTCCGATTCCGCCCTGCCGATGATCACCGCCTGATCCTGCGTCAGTAGTTGCCCATTGCCTGAGATCATTCTCGGCCGGCCGAAAAAAGTATCGTTGTCCAGGCCATAGAGCCGTACCGTCTGATAGTTCCCATCCGGCAGATGCGCCGAGACCAGTTGCAACAGCAGCGGTACAGCCCACTTCACGCCCTGCACGCTGCGTATGCGCTGCAGATCGGTATCGAGCAGCGGTTTGCTCTCGTCCACGCTGCGCAGTTGCGGATCGCTGACCCAGATCGGCGCGCCGACGACTTCAATGGGACGTGTCGTACGCAGGATCAACCCACAGAAGATCGAGCCCTGCTGCAGAAACAGAAACGATACGTCAATCAGGCTGCTC
>JABFXN010000191.1 GCA_013361705.1 Acidobacteriaceae bacterium | reverse complement strand
CAGTCCGTCGGCGTCGTCTACCAAGCGCAGAGACACTGCTGTGAATGAATGGACGCTGTCGATTCAGCAGGAGATTGCGAAGCAGACGATCTTCCAGCTCGCCTACTTTGGAACCAGCGCGGCACACACCTTCTCCGACACGACGCTGAACGGCATCAATCCGGCGACGGGCACCAGGCCGTATGCGAACTTCTCCACCATCGACTACCGCGCTACAGATGCACATGCGAGCACGAACGCATTGCAGACGAGCCTGCAGCGCAACATCACGCACGGCCTGATCGTATCGGCCAACTATCAGTACTCGCATCAGATTGATAATGGCGGCATCGGCGGCGGCGAGTCTGCTGCTCCGCAGAATGTTGCCTGCCGTGTGTGTGAGCGGGCCTCGGGTGACCAGGACCTGCGGCACTACTTTGCGGCGAGCGCCGTATGGCAGTTGCCCTTCGGCCGTGGCCGCGCATACCTCAACAGCGTCTCGCGCCTTGCGGATTACTTCATCGGCGGCTGGCAGATGAGCGGTATTGCTTCTGCGCGCAGCGGCCAGCCATTGAATATAACGGTCAGCCGGAGTGCGGCTGCATTGCCGGATCAGTTGAACAAAGGCCAGCGTCCGAACCGTGTGCCGGGAGTTTCGATGTATGCGAGCCCCCGCACGCCGGCGCTGTGGCTGAATCCGAATGCGTTCTCCATGCCTGCGAATGGCACGTGGGGCAACCTGGGACGTAATGCAGCACGCGGGCCTTCGCACTGGCAGATCGATCCAGCATTGCGTAAGCGCTTCCCGATTAGCGAGCGCGTCGGCCTGGAATTCAAGGCTGAAGCGTTCAACATCTTCAACGTGGCCCAGTACGGCAAGCCGACGACGACATGGTCGCAGCCTACTGGATCGGGTACGTCGACTCCGACGAACTTCGGTGTCATTACCAGTTCGTACAACAGCAATCCAACCGGAAGAGGAACACCGCGCGAGCTGCAGTTCAGCCTCAAGATGGAGTTCTAAAAACGTTGGGTGGTTATGTGGCTCCGTTCACGAGGCGGGGCCACATCTTTTCTATGAGGGGAATTGCTTTGCGTTGTTTGATTCAACTTCTGCTCCTTGTGGGGCTTGCTACGGTTGCGTTCGCCCAGCAGACGGTCCGCGGAAGTGTGGTTGACTCTGGCGGAGCAGTGGTTCCGGGTCTTACGGTCGAGCTTTCAGCGCAGAGCGGAACGACGGTCACTGCAGTAACGAATGACGCAGGACGGTTTAGCTTCCGCGGTGTCAGCGAGGGAACGTATCGCCTGCGCCTGGCGGCACAGCAGAGCTTCGCGGCGTTCGATACGAAGCTTACCGTCGGACGGCGGCCGGTGGACGAGGTCACGATCCACCTTGTAGTGGCTGAGGTGAAGACCGAGGTCGATGCAGTGGAAGAGGAGGCGGGAGTTTCCACGGCTGCAGAGTCTAACGCCAACCAGGCTGCCGCAGACAGCAAGGCGCTGGAGGCGTTGCCGATCTTCGATCAGAACGTGCTGGGTGCGCTGATGCCGTTTCTTTCGCAGGCGGCGATTGGTACCAGCGGCATCAGCATTGTGGTGGATGGCGTTGAGATGAAGGGGACCGGCGTGAGTGCGTCGGCGCTGAAGGAAGTGAGGATCAACAACGATCCGTACAACGCGGAGACCAATCGTCCGGGCAAAGGGCGCATCGAGGTGATCACAAAGGCGCCGGGAGATAAGGTACATGGCACGCTGAACTTCCTGATTCGCGATGCGGCACTGGATGCGAAGAACTACTTTGTGCAGGTGAAGCCGCAGGAGCAGAAGCGGATCTTTGAGGGGTCGGTGCTGGGGCCACTCTATCGCGGCGGCAGAACGGGCTTTCTGATCTCGGGCTCGCGGCAGGAGGATGATGCGCAGGCGATTGTGCATGCTGTTTCGCCAAAGGGGCCGATTGATGGGAATGTGCCTGCGCCGATCCATGAAACTGACTTCGCAGTGCGGCTGACGCGGGATCTGAATGCGAACCACAGGGTCTCGCTGCAGTACAACGTAACGGACGTGGTGTCGAGGAACCTTGGAGTCGGGGGACTGGTGACGCAGGATGCCGGGGTAAATTCGCAGGCGCGGGAAGATGATGTCATCGTCAACGATCGGCTGATCCTGTCGCCGACACTTATCAACCAGTTGCAGCTCTTCTATGAGAAAGATCATGACCCCGCGCGCAGCGTGGTAAATGCGCCGAAGCTTGTCGTAGATGGCGGGTTTACAGGCGGAGGCGCGCAGGCAGATCTGTATACGACGGAGAACAATCTCAAGATCAACGACATCGTCAGTCTGAGTCATGGGAAGCATTATGTGAAGTTCGGCATCACGATTCCGAATATCAGCCGCCGGGCATGGGAAGACCATACAAACCGCCTGGGCACATATAACTTTTCAAGCCTGGGTGACTATGGCGCCGGCCGGCCCACATCGTTTACGCAGTTGCAGGGCAGTGGACGTGCGGTCTTCTGGCTGAATGAGCTGGGCATCTTCGTGCAGGATCAGATCCAGCTTGCCCCCAGGCTTCAGGCGACAGTGGGACTGCGGTATGACTGGCAGACGTACTTTGAGTCTCCTCATAATGTTTCGCCGCGCGGTTCGCTGGCGTATGCGCTCAAGGATAAGAAGACGGTGATTCGTGGCGGTGCGGGGATGTTTTATGACCGCTCAGGGCCCGCGCCTATCGCCGATCTGAAGCTGCTGAATGGTGTGAATCTTCGTTCGTATACGGTCTTTCAGGGGAGCTATCCCAACGTTGTCATTCCGGCGGGTTATCCGTCGAACCTGGTTCGCCGGGCGGACGATGCTTATATCCCGTATACGCTGCACTACAGTCTTGCGTTGGAGCGCTCCATTGCTACGGGGATGACGCTGGCCGTTTCGTATGACGGGCTTCGTGGATTCCATCTCTTTCGGTCGCGGGATGTGAATGCTCCGCCGCTGCCATCGGTGTATGGAGCACGTCCGGATGCGAGTGTGGGTGTGCTGCGTCAGATGGAGTCGAAGGGGCGGCAGATCTCGATTGCACTGGAGATCAATGTTCAGACCAAGGCAGGCCCGCGGTTCTCCGGTATGGCCCAGTATGTGTTGAGCAAGACGGAGAACGATACCGGCGGCATCGCGTGGTTTCCTGCGAATCAATATGACCTGGGCGGGGAGTATGGTCGAGCTGACTTCGACCAGCGGCATCGCTTTGAGATGCTGGGCACCTTCCACGAGGAGAGCTGGTGGAATCTCGGCCTGGGCGTGCACGTTGCCAGTGGTGTGCCGTATACCGAAACTGCGGGAATCGATCTCTTTCATACCGGAATGCTGAATGCCCGGCCGGCGGGAGTTTCGCGGAATACGTTGCGGGCGGGCGGCACGGTGAGTGTCGATGCACGCTGGGCGCACGATCTCTACTTCAGCCGCGGCAAGCAGAGTGAAAGGCGGCACCTCACCTTCGGTGTGGATGCGTTCAATCTCACAAACCGCGCGAACTTCGGTGGCTACGTGGGGAATGTACGGTCGTCGCTGTTTCAGCAACCGACAACGGCGCAACCGGCAAGGCGGATGCAGTTCTCGCTGCGATACAAGTTTTAAAAGCAGAAGGGGCTTCCTGCTGGAAGCCCCTTTTGAGTTGCGATTAGTTCGCCTTGATCTCGAAGGTGTCTTTCACTTCCCAGGTGACTTTCTCGGCTGCCGGATCGGCGAGGCGATACATCTTGCCGGTGAGTGTGTCTCCCTTGAGTGTGAACTCAACGAAGTGATAGTTGGGAAACTCGTCGTTCTGATACAGGTCTTCCGGTTTACGTTCGACGCGGACCGGAGAGGCTGCTCCGCCGCCGGACAC
Organism: Acidobacteriaceae bacterium; assembly: GCA_013361705.1. Taxonomy (GTDB): domain Bacteria; phylum Acidobacteriota; class Terriglobia; order Terriglobales; family Acidobacteriaceae; genus Terriglobus. Next base: position 18,864 of record JABFXN010000191.1, on the reverse strand, counting down.
GAGGTAGGTGACTCCGTTGTGGGAGAAGCGCTCGTAGTTGTGGATGTGGCCGGCGCTGAGAACGATCTTTGCCTTCATCGTGGGAGCAACGCTCTCAAGATAGTCGCGGAGCTCAATCTCATTCGGGCGCGGATTGTGGCTGACGTTGATGTGTGTCTGGAAGTCAGCGACCGGCGGATGATGCAGGCTGATGAATACAAAGCGTACGGAAGTGGGCAGATTCGTGAGCTGATTGCTCAGCCATTTCTGCTGGTTGCTGCCTGCCTGGAGCGAGGTGTCGCTGTCCAAGGCGATGGTGTAGATCGACTTGCCGAGCTGCGTGGAGTACCAGCGGCGATTACGCAGATACGGGAAGGCGCTCCACCAGTGATCGAGGGCCTCCTGCGGATCGCCATGAAACTCGTGGTTCCCGAGTGAGGGATAGATGTGTAGATTTTCGTCGCGCCAGATCTTCGTTTCATCATGGAAGACCTGATAGTCATTGACGACATCGCCGCTGTAGGGGACGTCTCCGTTCATCAGCACAGCGTCGGGATGTTCTTTGGCGATCTTGCCAACCAGCAGGCGGCGAGCCTGGGGGCTGGTGACCTTGGTGTTGGTCGGGTCGGTAAATCGCTGGTCACCGTAGACGATGATTCTTGGCGATCGGCTGACATCGCTGTCGGAGACGGTGAAGCTTGGGCCGGGCTGGCTGATGAGGGAGTCGGTTGAGAGGCTTTCCGGCGGAGGGAACTTCCGCTTGCCTTCTTCTTCCTGTGCATGGAGAGCAAGGGAGAAGATCAGGCTGCACGAAAGCACAGGGATCGCATGTCGCATGGGGAATCTGCCTTTCCAGTATGGAATGCTGCATTTCTAAGCGATTGATCTTAGGGAAGCCTTAGTCAGCGCGAGCTGTCACTGAACTTTCATTGATTGAGTATTGGCAAAATCCATTTGTACTGAAGAACTGAGCGGGCCTTACCGCCGCCCCAATGAACAAGTTCATTGGCATCGCGGCTTTCAGCGCTTTCTTTTCTTGACCCGAAGCGCTGGAGGGTGCTCCGTCTTGTTAAGGGCACGGCTTTTAACCCGCTGATAAAAGCGCTGAAGGCGCGCTCTATACCAGCCTGGGGCAACGCCCCAGGTATCGGATGGTTAAGAGGTCTGAGGGCTGAAGGCCCGATCTATAGTCCCCATGCCAATGGCTGAATGAGCCCATCTTGGAAAGGAAAGCCAACTTCTTTGGACGGTAAACCGTCGACTGAAGTCCACGGCTCCCTCACGTTGGCGCATTAGCGCATCTTTTCTGTTGCTGGGTATCCCGGGAGGAGCGTGTAGCGGCGTTTTCATTGCGGAAAACGCATCATAGATGCACAAGCCCTACACTACACCTACAGGACTAGCGCGAATCTGCCTTCACTGCAGAGTTATAGAGCGGGCCTTCAGCCCTTTATCGTTCAATGGTCAAGAAACCTGGGGCGTTGCCCCAGGCTGGTATAGAGCGCGCCTTCAGCGCTTATCGTGCCTGCCCGAAAGCAGCAGGATCCCCGGTCAGCTTTGATGGCCGGGGTGTTCAGCGGTCTGCGTGCTTTTCCACCCCAATGAACCGAGTTTATTCGGGACCCCTGTCTTCAGCGCTTAGAACTATGAGCCGCTTTGTGTAACGAAGCTGTGACAATTCATTACAAAACTGCAGGGTGGTAACACGTTGTCTTCGTGACACACTGCATTCACTCAAAACCAATCGAGCAGTGATGGAAGTGGCTCAGCCCGCTTCCCGGTAGATCCCTATCCGGGGATGCGGCGGACGTGTCTCTTCGTGCCGGGTTCCAGACGTACACAACTGATTTCACTTTGTGAGGCATTTGCTATGCGCCGTCTTCTCCTTGTAGTCTTCGTGTCTCTTCTCGCCAGTGTCGGTGTTGCTCAATGTACATTTCGCGGAGGTATCTCCGGCATTGTCACGGACACGTCCGGAGCTGTGATTCCGGGCGCCACCATTACGGTAAAAAATGAAGCCACCGCGCAGACGTATGGCACGGTCTCCTCCAGCGCCGGCACCTATTCCATTCAGGATCTTCCGCTGGGTGACTATACGGTGACGATTGCATTTCCCGGCTTCGCCAGCATGAAGGTCGATAAGGTGCGCGTCTCCGCCGGATCGATTTTTGATCTGCCGGCGAAGATGACGGTTGCACAGAACACAACAGTGGTGGAGGTAGACGCCGCGGCGCTTACGCTCGATACCACCACGCAGGTGCAGACCTACACTATCCCGAAAGAGGAAGTGCAGAACATTCCTTTGAATGGCCGCAGCTTCACGGCGATGGTGAATCTGCTGCCGGGAGCCACGGGCACCAGCAGCGTGAATGGACGCGCGGGTATCAACTACATGATCGAGGGCGTGGATAACAACGATCCGGCGAACAACGGATCGGCCGCGAACCAGGGCGGTGTCGGCGGTATTCCCGGAACCCTGATTCCGATCGATGCGGTGGAAGAGTTCTCGGCACAGACACAGGGCGGTGCTGAGTCCGGCAAGTTTGCCGGAGCCTCGGTGAACCTGGTGATCAAGTCGGGCACCAATCAGCTTCATGGCAGCGCGTACTACTACGATCGCAACGAGTTCTTCGCGGCGATGAATCCGTTTCTGCGGGCAACGAATATCTCGCGTGTGAACTCCGGCCTGGCGCCCTACGGCAAATCGAAGGTTCGTTTCCATGAGTTCGGCGGATCGCTCGGCGGCCCGATCTTCAAGGACAAGACCTTTTACTTCCTGACCTACGAGCGGCAGGGCTACATTCTGTCGCAGTCGACCAATACTTTTACCGAGCCCTCGACGGCGTATGTGGCGAAGGCAACGGCGTTGCTGGCGACAAAGAATATCTCGCCTAGCCCAATTGCTTTGGGGCTGATCAATACGCTGTGGCAGCCGTCGATGCTGACCGGGCCTGCGAGCGCAAACAACTATCTGCCCACCAACGCTGCGCAGCATGGTTACAGCAACAACCTCATGCTCAAGCTTGACCAGAGCATCAATGCGAAGAACAAGCTTTCGGCACGCTGGTACTGGGGACAGGGCAGCCAGACAGCGCCGAAGGGAAGCCAGAATCCCTGGTACTACCAGGTAGCTGGTATGCACGTGCATAACATTGCGGTGATTCTCAACTCCCAGGTCAACGCAAAGATTACCAACCAGATCGTTGCCGGTGTGGACTACTTCAACCAACCGTTCAGCGATGCCAATCCAAATGTGGATGCATCGAAGGCCGGCTTCATCGTTGGTCTTGGGCCCGGAAATGTGCAGGGTGCGCCTACGCTGAGCATTTCCGGGTTCGATTCGACGGGACAGAGTCCGTTCTCGTCGCGTCATGATTTCAGTGGACATCTCTCGGACATCGTGTCGATGTCCTTCGGCAAACACCAGATCCGTACCGGCGGAGAGTATCGCCGCACTCAGATCTACGAAGTCGGCAACGGCGCGGGCGGTAATGGCGGTACGCGCGGCAACTTCAGCTTCAGCGGCAACCGTGGATTTGCGGCTGCGAATGGAGCGAACGTGGGTACGGCGTATCCTTCCACCTTTACGTACAACGGCGTCTCGACCGCCGTCGATAGCAGCCTGCGAGCGCTGGCTGACTTCCTGCAGCTCGAATCGAATACGTCCACGCTGGTCAACGGTGTGATGGACCGCATCGCCGGTGTGAACAACTTCAACCTGTATGTGCAGGATGGCTACCAGGTCACGAGCAGTCTGAACCTGACCTTCGGTCTGCGCTGGGATTATCTTTCGCCGATCGGCGATGACCAGAAGGACTTGACGGTTTTCCGTCCCAACGTTGCGGCAAGCGCGCTCGCTCCGACAGGCGGACTTGCCGTGGTGGGACAAGACATCTCGGAGCCATATAAGGCTTCGTCGCTGCAACTGGCTCCGCGTGTGGGCTTCTCGTGGCAGTTGCCGGGGTTATCGGATACGCTGTTGCGCGGCAGCTTCGGGCTGTACTACGACACGCCATCTACGAATACATGGCTTTCGAGCAATGGTCTGCTTGGCAATCCTGCCGGAACCAAGCCGCTGTACAACCAGTCGCTGACGAATCCGAATCTTGGCGAGCTGATCGCTTCTTCGCAGGGATCGATCTTCCCGACGAGCCCGAAGCTGCCTGGCGCATGTAAAGGCTCGACGGTGGCGACGTGTCCGGTGGCCAGCATCGCGGCGGTGGACCCGAATTTCACGACCGCCAATACAGCGAACTATTCACTCAACGTGGAGAAAGCGCTCGGCAAAAATATGGTGGCGCAGGTGGGTTATGTGGGGACACAGGGTAAGCATCTGCTGAATACCTACGACCTCAACCAGACCCAGTTAGGCGCAGGTCTGGGCACAACGCCGATTGTGAATGGGTTCCTGCCGATTCAGCAGAAGCGGCCGTACATCAACGCATTTCCGAACTTCGGACAGATCCGTCAGGTAACCAGCGCCGGAGGCGAGAACTTCAACAGCCTGCAGGCACTGATCAAGACACGTAACTGGCATGGTCTGATCTCGGAGTACTCCTATACGTGGTCGCATAACCTTGGCAGCAATACGGCGCTGCCGACGGACAACACGAATCCGAATCTCGATTACGGCAACCTGGCGAACGACGTCCGCAACCAGTTCAAGGGCTTCTTCACCTATGACATCCCAGGATTGAAGCGGGGACCGAAGTGGCTGACGCATGACTGGCAGGCGAGCAGCCTATTGTGGCTCCGCGGCGGTAAGCCGATCACGGCAAGCAGCTCTGCCAATAACTCCGGCCTGGGGCTGGGCGAGGGCGCTGATCGCGCCAGCCTGAGCGGCAACCCCCTTTATTGTGATTCGGGGGCGACATGTGTCAGCGGCGGCACCAGTAAGTCGATCGATTATGCGCTCAGCAAAGGCGTGCCTTACATCCAGTGGTTCAATCCGCTGGCAATTGTCTCGCCTGCGGCGTTAGCGGTAGGAACGACCAGAGTAGGACAGTTCTATGGACCGGGATATGCTTCGGTGGATCTCTCGATCTTCAAGAATGTTCCTCTGCGCGAGGGTATACGGGCGCAGTTCCGCGGCGAGATGTTCAATGTTTTCAACCGCTACAACTACTCCAATCCGACATTCGCGGCCAACTCCCTGACCTCGAATACGCAAACAACAGGACAGGTCACGGCAACTGCCGGCGGTTCCAGCGCTCCCGGTATCGGAGCGGGCGAGCCGTTCAACGTGCAGCTTGCTTTGAAGATCCTGTTTTAGCAATTCCTGAACAAGCCTTTTCAGGGTGCGGCCGCCGCTAGGGGTTGGTGGCGGCCGCACAATTTTTTCGGAGTGTGATGATGAAGTGCTATCGCAATGTACGATTCCTGGTCGTTCTGGCTGTCCTGGTTCTCTCTCGTTATTGCAGTGCGCTTGATGTTGCGGGGGAGTGGGTAGGGAAGATCAGCGGTCCGTTCGACTCGCAGTACACGGCCCAGTATGCGCATGTAACGCTGACGACCGAAGGAATGAAGCTGAGCGGGAGCTGGGGAAGCTTTACCGTGCAGGGAACGCTGAGCGGCGGTAAGGTCGAGCTTACGTTTCTGGATGCGGGCGGAAAGACCGCCGGCAGTCTGAAGGGCGTAGTCAACGGAGAGACGTTGACCGGCGACGGCAGCGTAACGCTGGCGCGACGTCCGGGAGGACCGGCGCAGCCGCCAATGGATGTCACGTGGTTGCTCACGCGTCCAGTGAAGGCTCCTGCTGCCGCGAAGACATACGACTACGAGCCCAAGGTCTTCTATTCGATTTACTCCGCGGCCGAGCCGCCGGCGCTGCATATCTTTCCCGGCGACACGGTGAACACGCGCACGATGGATGCGGCCGGACGCGATGCGAATGCAACGCGGCATGGAACAGGTGGCGATGCGAATGTTGGCCCCTTCTATGTCGAGGGAGCGTTGCCCGGCGATACGTTGGTGGTGAAGTTCAGCAAGATCCGCGTCAATAAGCCGATTGGCCGCCAGGGAAGCCGCTTCAACCAACATGCGGTGACGCAGGCGTATGCTGTGGCGGCGAAGTATGATCCCAGCTTCAATGGCAATTGGAAGCAGGAACCCGAGAAGGGTACGGCGACATTGCCGGCGACGCCAGGCCTGCCGCATCTGACAATCCCGCTGAAACCGATGCTGGGCTGCATCTCGGTTGCACCTCCGGGAGAGGAGGCTTATCGCGGCACTGATCTTGGTGTCTTCGGCGGCAACCTCGACTACAACGACAACGTCGAGGGCGTGACGATGTACATGCCGGTCTTCCATCCGGGCGCGCTGCTTGGCTTTGGCGATGCGCATGGAGCGATGGGAGACGGCGAGGTGGTCGGCACAGGGCTTGAAACATCGGTGGATGTGACCTTTACCGTAGATGTGATCAAGGGCTACCAGACACCCCAGGTGCGCGCGGAGACGAAGGACTATCTGGTCTCGTTCGGCGTGTCGGGGTCGGTGCCGGAGTCGATTCAACTGGCCACCACGCAACTGGCGGATTGGATGAAGAAGGACTACAAGCTTACCGACAGTGAGATCGCGTTGTTCTTCGGCGATGTACTGAAGTACGACATTACGGAGCTTGTGGATCCGCACTTCGATGTTGTGGCGAAGGTGCCGAAGAGCGCGGTCGCCCTGCTGAATAAGTAATTCCATTGGCTGCAACAAAAGGAACGAGGACTTCGTAATGGTGAAGCAGTGGATGAGGATTGCAGCGGTTGCCAGTGTTATGTTCTGCGGACGTCTGGCCATGGCGGCGGATGTCTCTGGCGAGTGGGTTGCAAAGGTGGCGACGCCAGGCGAGCCGCAGTATGCGCACGTCTCGTTGCAGGTTCAGGGTGAGAAGGTGAGCGGAAGCTGGGGCTCATCGAAGGTGGAAGGAACGCTGGCCGGGGACAAGCTGGAGCTGGCGTTGACGGACGAAGACGGCAAGCCCGCGGGCAAGCTGAGTGCAACTCTGAATGGAGCAAGCTTTGCGGGAAGCGGAACGATGGCGATGCGGAATCGCTTCGGCGCCGCTGGTGGCTTTGGGGGAGGTGGTGGCGGCCGGGCGGCAGCCGAGGCTACGGTGAGCTGGACGATGGACCGCGCAGCGACACCTCCGGCGGCTCCGCGTTCGATCAAGTTCGAACCGAAGGAACTGTATGCGACCTACTCGGCATCGGTGACGCCGGCGCTGCATATCTTTGCGGGCGATGTCGTCCACACATGGACTGCGGATGCCGGCGGTGTGGATGCGAAGGGTATTCGTCATCGCGGCGGCGATTCGAACATCGGTCCCTTTTATGTGGAGGGAGCGCTACCCGGCGATACGCTGGCGCTGCATCTGCTGAAGGTACGCACGAATCGCGCGACGGCGCGCCAGGGAACCAGGATCAACGCGCATGCGGTGACGGCAGCATATCTTGTGGGCGCGAAGTACGATCCTGATTTCAGCGGAGAGTGGACTTTGTTGCCGGAGAAGGGAATCGCGGTTCCAGCGCATCCTTCCGAACATATGAAGAACTACAGCGTGCCGCTGAAGCCCATGTTGGGTTGCATCTCGGTCGCTCCTCCGGGAGACGAGCAGTATCGCGGCGGCGATCTGGGGCCGTTCGGCGGCAACCTGGATTACAACGACAATGTGGAGGGAACGACGGTCTATCTTCCGGTCTTCCACGCAGGCGCGTTGCTCGGGATGGGAGATGGCCACGCTGCGATGGGAGACGGTGAGCTGACGGGAAGCGCGCTGGAGACATCGCTGGATGTGGACTTCTCCGTAGAAGTGATCAAAGGCGATTCAACCGGACAAGTGCGCGCGGAGACCAAGGATTATCTGATTGCGTTCGGCGTCACGGGATCTGTTCCTGAATCGATCCAGGTGGCTACGTCTCAGCTCGCCACGTGGATCAAAAAGCAGTACAGCCTGAACGACAGCGAGGTGGCGATCCTGTTTGCGTCCACGCTGAAGTACGACATCACGGAGCTGGTGGACGCGAAGTACAACGTTGCGGCGAAGGTGCCGAAAAGCATTCTTTCCACGATGAAGTAGAAAACAGGTGCGGATTCAGCCGTTTCGAGATACATTAACTTCAATTTCGCTCCCAGAACTGAAAAGAGCCTCTGAAAATCTGGGGATACGTGTATGACACGCCTGGGCGGCTGAGCCGTCTTCGCCTGCTTCGGTTCGCGGTTATTGAAGTTTGTATCGTTCGGCTCTCGCAATTTCGTCCGCGGCGGTTCCCTGGGAACCGCACGGTGGGCTCTGGAGCAATTCTCCTGATACGGTAGCTTTGGATAAAGCTGCGAATGCCGTTTTCTTCGCGGGAAAACGGCGCAAACAGCCAAGACTCCGCTCTACACCTTTAGGAGAATTGCTCTGTCCGTAACATAAATCGGTTTATCCGTTTTCAGGAGCGTCTGCTTATGAGACCGGTGTTGATTATTGATGACGACGTGGAGCTATGTTCCATGCTCCGGGACTATCTCGCAATGCATGGCTTCGACCTCTGCATGGCGCATACCGGCCGTGATGGGCTGGATGCGATTCGCCGCGGCAATCATGATGTCGTGCTGCTGGATATCATGCTGCCGGATATGAACGGATATAAGGTGCTTTCAGCTTTGCGCGAGTTTTCAATGGTGGGAGTGCTGCTTCTGACAACGCTGAAGGAAGAGGCTGACCGTGTCGCAGGTCTGGAGTGCGGAGCGGATGACTTTGTTCCCAAGCCCTTCAGTACGCGCGAGCTGGTGGCACGTATCCGTGCCATGGTGCGACGTCAGGAGAGACTGGCGGCGGTGACGATTCCTATCCAGGGCAGCGAGGGACTCTCGCTCAACCTGTATAAGCGAGTGGTCTCGTTTCGCGAGAGCCAGCTTGCTCTCACCGATGTTGAATTTGCTTTGTTGAAGGCGCTCTTTGACGCTCCCGGAGCAGTGCTGAGCCGGGAGGATCTGACGAATCGCGTTCTGGACCGGCCGTTCCATCCCTTCGACCGCAGCGTGGATATGCATATCTCCCGCCTGAGGAAGAAGCTGGAGAGCCTGCATGCCTTGCCGTACACCATCAAGACGGTGCGGAGCTCCGGATACGTGCTGGTCTCAGAGGCCGCGAGTCACTAAGCAAACAAACTCACTCCTGATTATGAAGGCCCGAAGATGAGAAGTCTCATTATCAAAATCTTTCTCGCGTACTGGTTGGCGGCCGGCGTGGTGATCATCATCTCGGACTTCGAGCCGCACCGCCATATCCATAATCCCGAGCTGGTCGATGCCTTGAATGCATCACTGCAGATGAACGGCCGCGAGCTGATTGCGTTGCATGAGAAGAACACCTGCGCAGAGCGTGCGAGTGCCCTGAATATGTCTGAAGACAGAATGTCGCTGGCATCGGCCGATGGAGCGATCGTCTGCGGCAACCGCGATGTTGAAGGCGCCCGTCAGCTTGTTGCCGAGACGTTGAAGAGCGGCCGGCGGATGACGGCCAACAACGCTGTCTACCAGGTGATAGCGATGCCGGTGCGCTCTGACAGCGGTGTGCCGTATGTGCTTCTCTTCGAGAACCGTTATAAGACGGCCTTGCAGCTCTATGGCCTGCTGCCCGGCTACACGACGATCTGCATCTCCGGTGTGGTGACGTTGTTTCTTGCGGTTCTGGTAGTTCTGCCGATCCGGCGGTTGCGGCAGGCAAGCACGCGCATCGCGGAAGGTGCCCTGGATACGCGCGTGAGCCAGGGACGCATCACCAGCAAACTGATCAGCGTCTTCCATCTGACGGATGATATCGACGGACTGATGGTGGATTTTAACAGCATGGCTGAACGCATTCAGTCGCTTGTCGTGGCGCAGAGGATGCTGCTTCGTGATATCTCGCATGAGCTGCGGTCCCCGCTTGCGCGGCTGAATCTTGCACTGGGGCTTGCGCGTGAGGGACGGAAAGAGAGCATCGGTGAACATCTCAATCGGATTGAGCTGGAGTCGTCTCGCCTGAATACTTTGATCGGGCAGATCCTCTCGCTTGCCTACGTCGAGAATCTGGATAGCCTGTTCCCGCGAGAGGCATTTTCTCTCAGCCGGATGGTGGAGGAGTTGTTGCCGGATGTCAGTTATGAAGCTGAGGGGGTGGGCCGTGGAGTTGAGCTCCTGGTTGCGCAGGACTCGATGGTAAAAGGCGATACGGTGCTGCTGCGTCAGGCACTGGAGAACGTCGTGCGAAATGCGATCCGCTACTCGCCGCCGGGCAAGATGGTGCAGATTGAACTGACACAGCAGGAGAGCGCGGGAGGAGCCGTCGCTGTGCTGTGCGTGACCGACAGCGGGCCGGGAATTCCGGAGGATCAGTTGGAGACTGTCTTCAAGCCGTTCTACCGAGTGGGCAATCAGCGGCACAACACGCAGGATGGTTATGGCATTGGCCTCGCGATCGCAAGCCGCGCAATGGCGTTGCATGCGGGTACGATTTCGGCAAGGAATCTGACGGAGAGGGCCGGCCTGTGCGTAACGTTGACGCTGCCGGTGATCGAGAGCCGCGATTTGGCGGCAAAGCAGCGGAGCTTTGAGTATCTGAAGGAAGCCTCGGCGCTGGGAGATTAACGGGCGGAATCCTTCGGCCTCATTGTCTAAGGGCTATGATGGGCGCGGAGGGATTGTGGCCAAGGACATCGAGGTATCCACGCGGGACATGGGGCCTTCGACGAAATCGCTTCGCATTGAAGCCAGAATTATAGAGCGGGCTTTCAGCCCTGTGTCTCTAGGGGGCCTGAAACCTGGGGCGTTGCCCCAGGCTGGTATAGAACGCGCCTTCAGCGCTTATCGTTCGTATTGCCTGGGTGCCCCACCCTCGCAACGCTAGGGTGGGTTCGCAATACCCCTAAATTCCGACCAAGCTCAAACCAAATTTGTCGATACGCCCTAACAAAACATCAGACGAATTTGTCGACACTGTTAAGCTCTTCATATGCATGAAACACATAATCAATATTTGCACTATGTATTGGATTTATATCAAGGGGGCGGCGCATTCTTCATTCATAGGACAGCTTCGAGCAACGAAGCTGCCTGGAACAGGAGAACGATCATGGCGAAGACAGCAATTGTTACCGGAGCATCCCGCGGCATTGGCCGCACGATCGCGAAGCGGCTGGTGGCCGATGGATTTGCGGTGGTGGTGAACTATGCGGGCAACAGCGAGCTGGCACAGGAGGTTGTGAACGAGATCCGCAACGCCGATGGCGAAGCGCTGGCGGTGAAGGCGGATGTAAGCAATCCCGACGATGTGAAGCAATTGTTCGATAAGACGATTGAAGCTTATGGACATGTCGATGTGGTGGTGAACAACGCCGGCATCATGCCTCTGTCGCCGATTGCGAAGGGCGATGTGGAGATCTTCGATAAGGTGATCCAGACCAATCTCCGCGGAGCCTTCCTGGTGCTGTCGCAAGCGGCGCAGCATGTGGCGGAGGGCGGCCGTATCATCGCCTTCTCCTCGAGTGTGCTGGCGAAGTCATTCCCGAACTATGGACCGTATATCGCGTCGAAGGCCGGTGTGGAAGGCTTGGTGCCGGTGCTGGCGAATGAGCTGCGCGGCCGCAATATCACGGTGAATGCCGTTGCCCCTGGACCGACGGGTACCGATCTGTTTCTGAACGGCAAAACGCAGGAGCAGATTGTGCAGCTCAGCAAGCTGGCTCCATTGGAGCGGCTAGGGCAGCCCGAGGATATCGCCAATGTTGTTTCGTTCCTTGCGGGACCGGATGGCGGCTGGGTGAATGCACAGGTGCTGCGCGCGAATGGCGGCTTCGCCTGAGGCGTGGCTCGCCCGCGCACAGGGATCATCACGAACGCAATAGCAATAGAAAGGGAACTGCGATGAAGAACGTTATTGTGATCACTGGAGCATCGAGTGGGTGTGGAGCGCTGATGGCGCGTGCTCTTGCCAAGGCTGGACACACCGTCTACGCAAGCATGCGCGACACCGCCGGACGCAACGCCCTGCAAGTCGAGGCGGCGAAGACGTTCGCTGAAGAGAACAATGCCGACCTCAGGACGATTGAGCTGGATGTGGCTTCGCAGGAATCGGCGGATGCGGCCATCGCGAAGATCGTGGCGGAAAACGGGCGTCTGGATGTGGTGATCCATAACGCCGGTCACATGGTCTTCGGTCCGGCAGAGGCCTTCACACCGGAGCAGTTGGCGGAGTTGTATGACGTAAATGTGTTGAGCACGCAGCGTGTGAACCGGGCAGCCCTGCCGCAGTTGCGCAAGCAGCGGAAGGGGCTGGTGATCTGGATCTCCAGCAGCAGCGCCGCGGGTGGCACGCCTCCGTATCTGGCTCCGTACTTCGCGGCGAAGGCTGGGATGGATGCGCTGGCCGTCGTCTATGCACGCGAGCTTACCCGCTGGGGCATCGAGACTTCGATTGTGGTTCCGGGAGCGTTTACTGGCGGCACCAATCACTTCGCACACTCCGGGCGACCTGCCGACCAGGCGCGGGCGGCGGAGTACGAGGCGGGGCCGGATAAGAACTTCGGCGAAGAGGTGATGAAGGGCTTCGCGGCTATCGTTCCGGAGGATGCCGATGTCGCGGCGGTGGGCGAGGCGGTGGTAAAGATCGTCGATGCGCCATTCGGGAAGCGTTCGTTTCGTGTCCATGTCGACCCGACCCAGGACGGCGCCGAGGTGGTGAACGGCGTGCTCGATCGCGTGCGGGCGGAGATGTTGCACAGGGTCGGTCTTGCCGATCTGCTGGCGCCTGCCAAGGTTGGCTGACGAATCGGTGTAGCTGGTTGGGGTGAAGCATGTAGGGAAGCCTGCTGCCCCAGCCCATTTATGTCAGGCATACGACACAGATCGAACGCCGCTCCTTAATACGCTCCTTAATATAGGAGGCGCCTGTTTCCGCCCCCCAAAAAAAATGCCCTAGATAGCGAACTATCCAGGGCCCAATGGAAGCTTGTTGATCGGACAGTGGGGTTTGTCCGTGATATCGAGAACGGCGGCAGATTGGCCGATCGGACGCGCCGGTGAGCCAAGAAGGGTGGCCGGCGACTACGGGCGAATAGGAACCAGAAACGCAGCCCGCCAACCAGATACACCGTAGCCGTCTACGTTGCGAGACTTCCAGACAATTCACCGAAACAGGAAATTTTCTCTTTGTTTTCATGGAGATGTGCGATGTTAAATCACACGATATTGCAACCGAAATAGACGTGTATCCGTCATTTAACGGGCTGGCGTAGGATAGCGGTATCCCCCGGAAAGTTATCGCCAGGCTGTAATCGCTAGGCAAGGGAAAGGTCGATCACCCGGTGTCAGATCACGAAGCATTGCCGCCGCTTGCGAAGCGTGAATTGGTCAACCGGATTATTGCTTCGACGTACTTCCATCGATCGGAACGGCTCTCAAGCTTTTTGCAGCACATCTGCGAGCTCGAGATCCAGGGAAGGGTTTCCGAGATCAATGAAAAGGACATCGGGCGGACGGTCTTTCAGTTGCCGACCGACTACGACCCGAGCATCGACGGCATAGTGCGATCTCACGCCAGCCGTCTGCGCCGCAAGCTGGAGATGTATTACCTGAACGAGGGCCGTGAGGAGACGATCCGGCTCGTGATTCCTCGTGGCGCCTATCAGCCCCGCTTTGAGTTGTGCGTTCCAGAATGTGTTCCAAAACACATTTCCAGCGAAGCGGGCGCGGCGGCGCAGGAGAAGCAGGATGGCGAGGATGGATCGGCAGAAAGAGCCGTGACCCAGGATGCTGCGCAGGAGAAAGAGGCGACTCCGGCCCGAAGAATGCTCTGGATCGGCAGCGTCGCCGTTGCTCTGCTCATGCTCGCCGGTGTCTGGTTCTACCGTGTCCACCGTAAAGAGGTCGCGATGGAGCGCGGGTTCTGGCCACAAATCTTCAACAGTCAGCGCCCGACGATCCTGGTGCCCAGCGATAGCAGCCTCGCCATCTGGCAGGAGTTCAAGCATACCAACCTCACCCTGGCGGACTATCTGACCTTTGCCCATGGAAAAGAAGAGGGGCCTCCCACTCCGGAGCAGCGTCTGGCAGCGACCGTGTTCGCCCGGCGTTATACCTCCGTGGTGGATCTCGAGATCATTCAGAAGCTTTCCCATGTTGCGCGGTCGCTGAACGTTGAACCGTCTTTACGTTATGCACGCGATGTCAGGCCGAACGATTTGAAGCAGAGCAACGTTGTGTTGATTGGGAGCAGTGAGACCAATCCATGGGGCCTGATGTTCCAGGGCGGTATGAACTTCATCCTGAAGAAGGACCAGGAGCGGGGAATCTACACGATCGAGAACCGCAGGCCGTTACCGGGAGAGTCCGCTCAATGGATCTCAGATCCCAACGAGCAGACACGTACGGTCTATTGCAAGGTCTCATACCTGGCCAATCCCAGCGGAGCAGGCAACATCCTGATCCTGGAAGGAACCTCCATGGCGGCGACAGCGTGTTCGTGGGAGTTTGTCTCGAACCAGGAGCACCTGAGGCAGTTCTGGCAACAGGCGAAGCTAACGGGCGGTGGGTCGTCTCACTTTGAGGTTCTGCTTAAAACGAATAATCTTGCCGGGGATGCGGCCGCGAGCTCCGTGGTCGCCTGGCGCGTGGCTCCTTAGAGCCGCGTAGCTCCGACATCGCGAAAGTGTCACCCATCTCCCCGGTCTAATCTGTTACCCATCTGTCCGGTTTGTACCGCAAAACCATCTCGCGTTGTGCGTAAGCGCAACCATTTCGCACCGAGAGTGCGAATGTCTTGCTTAAGGGGACGGCTTTCAGCCGTCCCATATAGGGCTTGGAAGTAATGCGTCTTTAGCCGCTAAGGGCTGTGTATCGGAGAATCGATTCCTGCGCGCCTTCTGCTCAGCCAGCAAACGTTCACCCCAGCGAACGCAGCTCACTAAAAACCTCGAATATCCCCCATCGTTAGTTACTTCAACGAACAAATTCCAATGAATCCGGATTCATTGGGAATCTCTAATCTTCGTTGCAGCAAAAACCGTGCAATGAGGAACTTCACCCTGGATGTAAGAGCTTTCATTCAAATGGCTTGTGCTGACTTCACCGTGAAACCCAGCTATCACAGTGAAATACTTTGCCAATTACTTTTGACCTGCCGATACTCCCTAACACTCGCCATGCAGCGCATGACCGGCAGACCAGGAGGTCATACATGAACGGAGGAAAGGCAAATCGAATTAAACAGATTCTCGAGCTCATGGCACTTAATCCACTGAGTTTGGCATTTCTAAGTGGAAGACATCTGCTAGCGCACGATATGACTGCAGCGTTTGCAGCAAGCCTGACGGGACGCGGTGGTGTAAGTGTTACCGATGCGACCGTAACCATGACACGGAACGGCACCCAGATTGCAAGTGTTCGGCACCATCGTCACAGTCTACGGATATACGACTTTCATCGCGCTGCCGAGCGGGAAGTCATTGGTTCCACGCATTTCGTTGCGAAGGATAGTCACCGTTTCCTTCGAGCTGCACTCGAGACAGCGTTCGACATGCAATCGCCACAGTTCAAAGGCATTACGCTGCTGATGGGCCAGGCGAGGGAGGTCGTCACTTTCCACGTTCGCAACACGATCGAGGTTACGCCGGCTATCAAGTAATAGCTTGCGAACCTCAGTTCCTGCACGGCAAGACATAAGTGCACTATAGCGGATACACATAAACATTTTTCTCATTGTTTCAAATCTGGAAGCGGCCCTATGACCCGAAAGAATAGAATTCGCAAAACAGCTGCCCCCTGGTATGCCAGCGGCAGATCCCCGAAACTAACCCAGATCATGGAGAGACTCCATATCCCTCACGATTACGAGCTGCAGATCTTCCATAACGAACAGGTCTTTGCTCACGAAGGCCCAGATGACTGCACCGCATGGATCGTAGAGACATTGCCGGACGATATCTCTTGCAAGGCAATCTCCAGTTTCGAGACCATCCTTCACAATCTGGAACATAAGCTGGGAATCCCAGACTCCTCTCTCATTCAGATCATGGATGACTATGTGAGATTTGGATGTTCCAGTTTGAGACTCAAGACCACACCGGCCAAGCTGCATGACGCGGGCCTTCTGGTTATTCATTGATGGGTGAGTGCTGATATCCAGGTATATCGGCATATTCGAGATGGCCCATGCACCGGGTGCCCCGGGTTCCTGACGAACTCGTTCGTTGGGGTGGTGTCCCACGGGGACATGGGCCGGCCTTTTCTTTCCAAGCGCTCGCACCTGTGGAGAGAAAGTTGATTCACCCGCGGTATGAGTTCTATAGAGCGCGCCTTCAGCGCTTAGGTAGATGGGATTTGTTTGTCATTTCGTAGCTACCGAAGGGAGCGGAGAAATCTGCTTTTCTACCGATGCTTCTTGCCAGGCCACACCTCAAAAGCAGATCCCTTCGGGATGACAAACCAAGAGTGACGGACTCTGCTCCCACCCATCCCCCAATAGCGACATCGTTAACGTAGGTGGAGTATAAAAGACGTCTGTGATGCGACATCTTTTCCGCAATACTCTTGTCTTTGTTTCGTGTATGTCTGCCGCTGTATGGGCGCAGAAGGCCTCTGAGATTGATCCTATGTTGGGCGCCGATAAAGGCGGGAATGTTTTCGTTGGGCCTACGCTGCCCTTCGGTATGGCCAAGCCAGGACCTGATTATGGAACCAACGAGGGCAATGCCGGATGGGCGGCTACGGGTAATCTGAACGGCTTCTCGCAGCTTCATGTATCAGGTACGGGTGGCGGTCCGAAGTACGGCAATATCTCGGTGCAGCCCATGCTGGGTAAGGCTGATCCGGCGCACAGCTCTGTGCCGCGCAAGGATGAGCATGCCGAGGTTGGTTATTACGCAGTCGGTCTTGGTGACACGGGTATCCGTGCAGAGATCACGACGGCGCGGCGTACGCCTGTGTACCGGTTTACATATCCTGACGGGCAGCAGCGCACGCTGTTGGTAGATGTCGGCCATCTGCTGATGAAGCTGCATGATTCACCACACCGCTATGACGAAGGCCAGATCGTGTCTTCGACCGAGGTGCAGGTGTTATCGCCGACGGAGATCGCCGGCGAACAGGACTCGGTGATTGGATGGAATATCCAGACCACGCCGATGCGGGTGTACTTCTACCTGGTGACCGATACCCCTGCAGTGACGAGCGGCGCCTGGGACGACGGCAAGGCTCCGCAGGACGGGGCGAAGACGGCGAGCTACAAGATGCCGTTCACGATGAAGACACTGCCGAAGCCTCCCGCGCCGATCGTCAGCACGGGAGCGTATCTGACCTTTGCCCCTGGCGCGAAGCCGGTGATGGTGAAGATTGGTGTTTCGTTTGTCTCGATCGAGCAGGCAAAGAAGAATGCGATGACCGAGGTTGCCGGCTTCGACTTCGAGGGCACACGCAAGGCTGTGGTTGCGGCGTGGGACAAAGCGCTCTCCACGACCAGGGTGGAAGGCGGTACCGCCGATGAGAGGCAGCAGTTTGCCACGGGTCTGTATCACTCCATGCTGATGCCGGTGGATCGCACCGGTGAGAATCCGCTGTGGAAGAGCACTCTTCCGTACTACGACGACTTCTATTGCATCTGGGATACCTTCCGTTCTTCGACACCGTTGCTGACGTTGATCGCTCCGAAGCGCGTGACTGGCATTCTGCAGTCGCTGCTGGAGATTCAGGATCACGACGGTTTCTTCGTCGATGGCCGCTCCGGCAACTTCGCGGGAAGAACGCAGGGCGGCTCTGACGCAGAGATGATGTTCACCGACGCCTATCTGAAGCATGTTCCGGGTCTCGACTGGGAGCGTGTGTACAAGGCCATGCGGCATGACGCCGATGTGGAGTCGACCGATCCTATTCGCTTCGGTCGCGGTGACATGGACGAGTGGAAGAAGCTGGGATATCTCTCGATCGAGCACTCTGATCCTGCCGGTGGAGCGGATCGCCCAGGCTCACGCTCGATGGAGTATGCGGCGAATGACTACGCTGTCGCTTTGATGGCGAAGGGACTGCATCACGATGCCGATGCAAAGCTCTTCGCGGAACGGTCGAGCAACTGGAAGAAGCTGTGGTATCCCGCAGCGGTGGACCACACCGAGGGCGGCGACATCAAGGGCTTCATCTGGATGAAGCATGCGGATGGAAGCTGGAGGGAGCCCTTCAATCCGCGCCTGGTGGGCACCTGGTATACGGATAACTTCTACGAAGCCAGCACCTGGACCTACTCGCTCTATGTGCCGCAGGATGTGCGCGAGCTGATCAAGACGATCGGCGGAGATGCGGCCTTCAAGAAGCGGCTCGACCTGTTCTTCACTGAGACGGGCGAGCATCGCTTCCGCTATCGCTACGACGTCGGCAATGAGCCCGGCTTCCTGACGCCGTATCTCTATAACTGGATCGGCGAGCAGAGCAGCACCGCAAAGACGATTCATGCGGTTCTCGATGCCAGCTATCACTCCGGCAAGGCCGGGTTGCCAGGTAACGATGACTCGGGCGCGATGGGTTCGTTCTACGTGTTCAACCGTATGGGCTACTTCCCGGTGGCGGCCCAGGATGTCTATCTGATCGGCTCACCGTCGTTTCCGCGTTCGACGATCACGCTGGGCAACGGCAAGCAGTTCTCGGTCGTGGCGGAGAACCTCTCGTCCAGCAATATCTATATTGCGAGCGCGACGTGGAATGGTAAGCCGTATCAGCGCTCGTGGTTCACCCATGAACAGCTTGTGGCGGGTGGAGAGTTGAAGCTGGTGATGACGGATAAACCAACCCATTGGGATACGGGTGAAGCTCCGCCATCGATGTCGGATAAGTAGGAAGAACAAGGGCCGGACGAATGTCCGGCCCTTGGTTTTTGTTGGTTGATCA
>JABFXN010000283.1 GCA_013361705.1 Acidobacteriaceae bacterium | reverse complement strand
TGGCCTCAGCGCCGGCCGCCACATCGTGATCCTTGGCGGCCTGGACACTACCGGCACCGCCGGCGCGACCAAGTTCGCCACTTCAGAAGAAGGCGCTGCACTGTTGCAGCAGGCGGGCAAAACAACCGGGAACGGTCAGCAGGCCGCTCCGGTGATTCAAGCCATCGTGCGCTGCATGCTGAAAGACGGCAACAGTATCTACGGTGTACGAGCCATCGCCAGCCATGCCTCTGAGTGGCATGAGACCAATCAGTAGCCATCTTAATAAATACATACATACGATTTCGGAGCTGGCCCCAACTTTCACATGTCAAGTACATTCACGAGAATCTGGAAGATCACTACGTTTCTCGGACTTGGATTTATTACGCTGGGATTCGGTGGACTCTGCCTGAGTGCCCTTTTTTCTGGGTTCAACTACACCGCGCTTTTTATCGCGATCGGTATAGGTTTGCTATGCCTGTTTGTTGGTCTTATAGGATTGGCCACCAGGCTTGAGAAGCAGCAGCGCCGGAAGGTGGGATCCCTCCTTCTCTTTCTGCCGGTCGGCATATGCATATGTGCCGGGTTGATGGATCCAAACGTTCATGGAGTCTTTCCGCTATTTTTTCTCGCATCGATCCCCATCTGTATTCTCGGCATCATCGTGCTCCTGATGTCGATAAAGAGATAGGTTTCCTCGCAGGCAATGCTCACGATACCCTTCCGGGGTTCATACACGTCAAATCGCCGGAGCCTCTGGAGTAACGAATGAATCGCTGCTATCTCGCTGCTGCCCTTCTGCTTGCCACCACAGCCTTCTCACAGACACGCGAGAACGCCGCCCGCTTCGTCACCTGGCAGCCGATGGACGTATCTTCCTTTGAAGACGGCTACAAGCGCCACCTCGCATGGCATCGCTCCGCATCTGATCCTTGGACATGGTATGGCTGGACCATCGTCTCCGGCGACCGCTATGGAGCCTTCATCGACGCCACCATGTTTCATCAGTGGACCGACTTCGACAGCCCCGTCAAGCCGGCGGAAGATGCGGCCGACAACGCGATGAACGTTCTGCCGTATGGCCAAATTCGCTCTGTTGTCAGCTATGAGGTGATGTCGCCGCTGACTGTTTTTCGGCCGCAAGACATCGAATCGTACCCGCTGTTGAGCTTCTTCACCCTGCGCCTGCGCCCCGGTGCTGAAAGCGCTTTTGAGCACGCGGCCATCGGCGTGATGCGCGGCATCGGTGGGCCGCACGCTATCCTGCGGCCGGTTACCGGAGCGACTGATTATCTTCTTCTGCTGCCGGCACGCAACAGCATCGACCTGCCGGAGAACGCAGAGATCTTCCGCCGGCTGGTTGCAGCCATGCCGCAGGATGCGGTTGTTGACACACGCCTGGAGCTCGCACGGTTTCGGAGAGATATGAGTTACTGGCCGCAGTAGTAGGTCTGTTCGCGCATGGCGCGAATGTATTGCTTAAGGGGACGGCTTCAGCCGTCCCGTATATAAGACCCACAGACGGCGGCTTTAGCCGCTGTGGGCATGGTCTGGGTACCTCAGCGGCTAAAGCCGGATATTGCTTGGGCTCTCTGCGGCACGGCTAAAGCCGTGCCCTTAAGCAAAGCGAAAGCTATTCGAGCTTCGCTCGAATCTCCCACTCACGCTGCGCGTGACCACCCCAACGAACCCGCTCATTGGGGACCCCGCCGCTTCCACCACACTCCTCAACCGTGTTCGACGCGGGCCTTGATGTCCGCATACGCCGCCTCGATCAGCTTGTTCAACGCAGCGGTGTTCGCTTCCATTCCCGGTCTCAGCTTCACATGCCGCATGAACCTGCCCGTGCCCTGCAATAGTCGCGCCGGATCTGGCAGCGCTGCGCCGTGAAATAACCCGACGTTGACGTGCGCGGTGAAGACATTGACGTAGCCGAAGGGAGCATCACCCAGACACGCCACCGGGCAGCCGTCGTGCAGGAGCTCGCGCACTTCGTCCCCACATTGCCGCATGGCATCAAACCACTCTTTTGCGATGGCGCCTAGTTCTCCACGATGCTCGTTCATCCACGCATCGATGGAGGCATCGCGTTCTACGGCGCCATCGAATCGCAGTATTTCCGCCTTCATCGCCGCTCCATTCGCTTGTCCCTCAATCCATATAGCAGCAGTGAAGAGTTGAAGCTAAAGCCGTTCCCGTAAGCAAAAGCCTATTCGAGCTTCGCTCGAACGTCCCACATATCCTTCGCATATATGGGTGCACCCGGTGTATGGGCTATTTCGAACTTATCAACTCATCTTTTATTTGATGGATGCCAGGCCTTGGTATTCGAGCTTCGGATACCAGTCCTTCCCGCGGCCTGCCGGTGTAAGGTCGAGGATGCTCCATAAGATATCGGCGTCCGGAGCGCCGCGCGGATCCTGGCCGGGGTCGGCCATCTCGCCGCTCATCTCACCGCTCCAGAAGTGATGGATCGTGCCATTACGACGGGTAAAGACACTCATGCCGGGAACATCAGCGTCGTCGGCGGTGACATAGGTGCGAGTGTAGTCGCCTTTGGTATCGGAGTAGAGCGGCAGATTCCTCCAGCCGCGATCGTCTTTGAACTCTAAAAGCCGTTCGATAGGTGAGCGCGCGGTGACGGCGAGAGCGACCCGCTCGCGAAGGTTCCGGGCCGCGCCGTCCCAGGTGGTGAGCATGGCCGTACACATCGGGCATGCGCGCTCGCGTTGCGGACCAAACATCATGCTGTAGACAACCAGGGTGTCTTTATCGCCGAAGAGCTGTGAGAAATGCACCTGGCCGTTCGGCCCCTGGAAGGTATAGTCTTCCGGGATCGCACCTCCGAGTGGCAGTGCACGGCGGAGCTGGGCAACGCGTTCGATATTGCGCCGAAGCTCAATCTCCTCTGCAAGGAGAGCATTGCGAGCCTGGCGGTATTCGGGGCTTTCGTTGGGAAAGTGCGCTTGGTTCTTTGCCGCAAGCGCCGTTGCGGGAGTGAGGCGGGAATCGTGGACCATTCGCTTCTCCTTAGGGTGAGGTCACGTGCCAGCACACATTCTAATCACCTTGCGCGTCGGTTTGTGCCGGCCCCATCAGACCCTGCGAACGTGACTACAATGGAGGGAACTGTTTATGGCAAACGAAGACATCCAGAACACCACTCCCGACCCCACCAACACACCCGAAACCGCTGACGACTCCACGGAATCCTTCGGCGCGCTTCTCTCACAGTTTGAGAAGGAACATACCGGTCGATCGAAGTCAGAGCCCTCCCAGAAGGAAGGCATCGTGGTATCGATCTCGCCGGAGTCTGTGTTTCTGGATATCGGCTTCAAGGTCGAAGGCGTGCTGCCTCGTTCGGCCTTTGAGAACAACGCCGATGGCGTCGCTGTGGGAGACCGCTTTCCGGTCTCGGTCAAGGGACGCAACGAAGAGGGCTACTACGCTCTGTCGCGTTTGAAGATTGCACAGCCGACAGACTGGGCTTCGCTGGAAGAGGCCTTTGCGCAGAAGACGCCTGTGGTTGGCATTGTGACCGGTGTAGTCAAGGGCGGCCTGACGGTCGATGTCGGCGTTCGCGCCTTTCTGCCCGCGTCGCGCAGCGGCACCCGCGATGCCGCCGAGTTGGAGAAGCTTGTCGGCCAGGAGATCACCTGCCGCCTTACCAAAGTCGATGCGGCTGACGAAGACGTCGTCGTGGACCGCCGCGTCATCCTGGAAGATCAGGCCCGCCAACTGCAGCAGCAGCGATACTCCGAAGTACATGAAGGAGACATCGTCACCGGCCAGGTTCGCAGCCTTGCCAGCTACGGCGCGTTCGTCGATCTTGGCGGCGTGGATGGCCTGCTGCACGTCAGCGATATAGCCTGGCAGCGCATCGCTAGCCCCGAGGAGGTTCTTCAGGTCGGCCAGCAGGTGCAGGTCAAAGTTCTAAAGGTCGATGCCGAGAGCAAGCGCATCTCGGTCGGCCTGAAGCAGCTTCAGCCCGAGCCCTGGGAAACCGCCGCAGAACGTTATCAGCTGGGCCAGCGCGTCAGCGGCACTGTGAAGCGCATTGCCGACTTCGGCGCCTTTGTCGAAGTAGAGCCCGGCATCGAAGGCCTGATCCATATCTCCGAGATGTCGTGGGTCAATAAGGTTCGCAAGGTCAGTGATCTGCTGAAGTTGCATGACACGGTGGAGGCAGTTGTGCTCGGCATCAGTCCTGCCGAGCGCCGTCTCTCCCTTGGCTTGAAGCAGGCACTCGGTGATCCGTGGGCTGCTGTTCCGCAGAAGTATCCTGCAGGTTCCGTGATTGAAGGACCGGTCATGCGGCTGACGAAGTTCGGTGCTTTTGTGCAACTGGCTGAAGGCGTGGAAGGTCTGGTGCACATCAGCGAGATCGATGCGGAGAAGCGTATCAACCATCCGCAGGATGTGTTGAAGGTGGGAGAGGTAGTCAAAGCCCAGGTGCTTGCTGTCGATATGGAGAAGCGGCAGATCAAGCTGAGTATCAAGCAGCTTATTCCTACTCACCTGGACGAGTTCTTCACCGAGCACACGACCGGCGAGACCGTATCGGGCCGCGTGATCCAGCAGAGCGGAGATCATGCCGTCGTCGAGCTTGGCGAAGGCATTCTCGCTGACTGCACCATCTCCTCCAAGGGTGAAACGGCGACATCGAACGCCGCTGCTCCGGCACTCGACCTTTCAGCCTTGAGCTCCATGTTGAACGCACGCTGGAAGGGTGATGCAAAAACATCCGCCTCACAGACGCAGCCGTTTCAGGTAGGACAGGTGCGCAAGTTCACCATCGCTGCGATGGACGCTGCCACGAAGAAGATCGCGCTGGAGCTGGTGAGTTAGCAGTCACAGGAAACACGGAGGAAGGTTATGGCTCCAGATCGTCACGCGAAGGTAGAGTTGTTCCGCAACCTGCACGTGCGGCCTGGAGCCTTCATCATTCCGAATCCATGGGATGTTGGCACCGCGCGTCTGCTTACCCGTCTCGGGTTTGAAGCGCTGGCAACCACCAGCATGGGTTACGCCTTTTCGGTCGGTCAGCGCGACAACACGCTGAGCCGCGAACAGGCGATCTCTCATATCGCTTCCATTGCGGCCGCTACCGACCTGCCGGTCAATGCAGATCTGGAGAACGGATTCGGCGATGCACCGGAGGTAGCGGCAGAGACCATCCGTCTTGCTACCGAAGCTGGTGTCGCCGGCGGTTCTATCGAAGATGCGACGGGAGATGGAGCGAATCCTATTTATGCGCGCGAGCTCGCGGCAGAACGCGTGCGAGCGGCTGTAGAAGCAGCGCACAACGTTCCGGGTGGATTCGTCCTTACGGCACGCGCAGAAAACTATCTTCATGGTCGGCCTGATCTGGCCGATACCATCGCGCGGCTGCAGGCGTATCAGGAGGCCGGCGCAGATGTGTTGTACGCGCCCGGCCTTCGCACGAAGGAAGACATCGCTACGGTGGTATCGTCCGTCGATCGGCCGGTGAATGTTGTGATGGGATTGCAAGGAGTGCAACTTAGCCGCGAAGAACTTGCCGGGCTCGGCGTAAAACGTATTAGCGTGGGCAGTTCGCTCTATCGCACGGCGCTCGGCGCGTTTCTGCGTGCAGCGCATGAGATGGTTGGGGCGGGAACGTTTACGTTTGCGGCGGATGCGGCGAATCCGAAGGAAGTTGCTGCGTTGTTGACTGGTGAAAAACTCGGATAAGCCCGTACACCCGATTTTTTGTTTGTCATTTCGTAGCGACCGAAGAAAGCGGAGAAATCTGCTCTTCAGCCCATACCGTTCAGGATGGCAAGCGACTGCAGAACTATAGAGCGGGCCTTCAGCCCTTCCGTCTTCAATGTGCCAGGGACCTGGGGCGTTGCCCCAGGCTGGTATAGAGCGCACCTTCAGTGCTTGGTGCTACGGCGTAATAGCCTCGGCTATCGGCTATGCAACGAGCTCACCGCAGCCGCCTCAGCAAAAGAACCTTCTCGACCTGATCCCGTTGAGTATGAAGCTCCCAGTACAGCGGAGCGATCGCTTCGGGCTCAGCGCCAGCCTGCTGCGCGATGAGCGTCTACGATTCCAAAATTGCGAGTCGGTTACGGAACTCGGCAGCTACAAACATGAAAACGGAACTAAATGCTGTGACAGATCGTATGTCGCCTCATGAGATCGTCGCGCACTGCTCTTCGATTCGTAGCCATTCTCCTCAGCATCTGCTGTGCGAGCGCAGGTGCCTGGGGACAAAAGTCGCCTATCCCTGAGAGCGATATGAAAGCACTTCTCCAGGCACACCATGTGCCGAGTGTTGCCATTACCGTCATTCGGAACCGGCAGATTCAGTGGTCCGCGGCGTATGGCTTGCGGGCGCCGGATGCGCCGGCAACAAACGACACCCTGTACAACATTGCATCGATGGCGAAGCCCATCTCGGCCGAGGTCGCACTCCGCTTGGCTTCTCAGAAAAAATTCACACTCGATGAACCCATGTACAGGGATTGGACCGATCCCGGCATCGCCTATGACGAGCGTCGTAAGCTTCTCACCCCTCGTGTTGCTCTCACGCACCGCACCGGCTTCCCGAACTGGCGCTACCAAACAGGAAATGTTCTCACCTTTGCATTCACACCCGATTCCTCATACTCCTACTCCGGTGAGGGCTACGAATACCTGGCCCGCTTCCTGGAAAAACGAACCGGGTCAAGCTTTGAAGACCTCGCGCAACGTCTCGTGCTGGGACAAATCGGTATGCAGGATACGGCCTACACCCAGCAACCCTGGTTCAAGGATCGAGTAGCGTCTCCGGCTGATGCCTCTGGTAATTTTCAGGCACCTACCTTTGCCAAGTCTGCAGTCGCATCGGACCTTGTTTATGCGACGAGCAGCGACTATGCGAAGTTCCTGATCGCGGTAAGTAACGGATCGGGCGTCACAACCATGCTGGCGAGGGAGCGGGTCGTCCGCAGCCCCGGCAAGGCGTACAAGTGCGCACCAGCTCCCGACTATAAGTGCCCCGTTACTGGCGTTGGACTC